>JBBQGP010000032.1:0-35477 GCA_038323095.1 Chloroflexia bacterium
TCCCATTTCTCCCCATCCAGCGAAGCTTCAACGTACAGGTAATCATAGCGCGGCTCAAAATCGTACCAAACCCAAAAATTAAAAGTAGCCTTAGTGGTCTGGCTCAAATCAACTTCGCGGGTCAGGCTGGTATCGCTGCTATCGCCCCGGTTAGCCCACCACAGCATTTTACCGCTATGCGGATTAGTTGGCACGAGCCGGGTTTGCGGTAGCCCCTTAAAATCCAGGGTAAAGCCCTTATCGCCCCCCGTTACCTCAAAGTAGCGGGCGGAATACTGGTTTATGTTAGTGTTAGGCAAATTATAAGGCAAATTCGCCACCGAAGTAACGGTTTTAACTTGTTCGCCAATTACTTTATAGCTATAGGCGGGGTCGGCGGTGCGACGGTTCAAATAATTAGCAATCAGCCATTGCTTGAAAACACTATCGCTACTCAAAGCTCCCTCGCTAATAGCCGCCAGCGAGTAATCCACCGAATTAAAGCCAGTCAAATGCTGCCTATTAGAGGCAATATTATGGATGGACTCAAAGCCAAAGCGGTCATTTAGATAAGATAGCCAGGCATATCCCGCCCCGTAATTAGGGGCAGTGCCGCAGGGCGAACAGTTCCAGGAATTTAGCTGGGTATTGCTGGCAACAAAGAAAGCATTTTCCGCCCCACCCGAAGAAAACCCGTTAAGCTGCTGAGACAAAACGCTGCTACCCTCGTTCAGCCAGGTATCCTGATTAGCAAGTGTATTGAACTCAATCATATGCTGGAATTCGTGGGCCAGCGTCCCCAGATAACTATCCAAATTTTCCGGGCGATTGTTGATAAAAAACATTTCGCGCTCATTACTGAAAGGATTGATAGTTTTCAACAAAGCATCTTCAGCACTAAAATAACCTAACGCGCCTTTAAGCGGAGTGTTCAGAATAATCAAACGCAAATCGCCATCTACACCGGGTGAAGGTTCATCACCAAAAAAGCGGCGAGTGGTCGGATAAACCTTGTTTTCAAATTGGTTGGCGGCAGTTTGCAAGGCCGAAACGTTCAGCTTAAAAGCATCATCCAGAAACATATAAAGGTGGGGGGTTAAAGCAATCAGGGTAGCGTTTACCTTGTAGTAAACCCGCCTGTCCTGGTCAAGCACCCAAAAAGTTTCTTTATCGCCTTGCTGGTAAGCTCGCCCCTTTGCAGTGCGGGCCGGATTTGGGCCAAGATTGGTTTTAAGCCGGGAATACAAATCGTAATCATCACGAATTGATGGAGTTAAAGTGCGGGCTAAAAATTCAGTGAGATAAGAATTAGCGTCAGGCAAATTGCTGGCCGCATCGCTACTCTGCCCATTGGCGGGCAAGGCAAACGAAAAGCCCAGCAACAAAAGGCATAATCCTGATAAAATCTTGTACTTTGCCAACATCTAAACTACTCCCATCGCTTGAACCGATATTTACCCCACCCACTAATTGTACCAGAAAGCGTTTTACTGGAAAATTAGACAAAGGTCGAATTTTGGCCGACTTTAGGACAAAAAGCTGTATTATATAAAGTCAAAATATACTAATCGCCTTACAATTAGAAGTAATGTAGATTGTAAGGTCTTGATGGTAAAATTTCTATGAAGTAACGTTTATACCTCCGGGACTAATTTTTTTATTTATATATAATTTACCCCGTCTTTTTGTAGTAGAAAGGAGGGGATGCGCTTTCCGGCTATTCTATCCTCCCGGTCTGTGACGCATCCAGGCATATGGCAGAAGTAAGATTAAACGTTCCCTACGTACATCAAGTACGCAATACCGCCCCTGAATTTGATGGCAACTGGGCTTGTGGCCCAACCAGCACCGTTATGGCTTTGGCTGGTTATGGTGTGCTACAGCCCCGCAACGATGCTTACGGGCAGTGGGGTTGGTATGTTTCCAATGTTTATGATGTAAATGGCGTTACTTTTGACCGCACCCAGCCCGACCCGCACGGACGCTGGGCCGGTGGCGGCTATGGCGCGTGCATTGAAGACGAAATGTGCTACGGCTGGCGGGCGGTAAATTTCGCCAAAGCGCATGGCGTAGGTGCAAGAGCAGTTTGTCCGGCGGATTACGATACAGTTGTGGAAAATGTAACTTCGGGTAAGCCGGTAGTAGTGGGTACAACCGTACATGGCTTCGGTCACGTAGTGTTGTGTGTGGGTGTGCGCGACGATGGTCGTTTGCTATTCAATGACCCATATTGGCGCAAACCCGGCCAGGATATTGACGTTTATAGCTGGGGCGAATTGGGCAATTGCCCCTGGATGATGCTGTTTGACCGGCCTTTGCCCGCTCCTTCTACCCACGCGCCCGCCCCTGCCCCGGCAGTTGCGCCTGACCCCGGCCCAGCAGCTAACGAACAACCCTGCCAAAAAAGTGCCTCGACCAAAGTAGGACAGGGCTTACTCGAAATTGACCAGCAACGTTTTGTCGAAGCTTTCGTCCGCAACGGTGGTGAAGGTCAACTTGGTTTACCTGCTGAACTGCCTTACACTGAAGATGGCCTGACGGTGCAAAAATGCCCGAATGGTTATGCAATCGTGCTGAACATTCTTTTTGACGACCAATCTACCTTGCACAGTCAGGGGCTTTCGGTGTTGCAACCAGCTTTCGTCCTAACTGAAGCGGCTTACAACAAGTGGCGCGAGGCTTACAGTGGCTATCCCGGCCCGCTTAAATCTCCCGTTAGCGATGAATTTGTAAACCCGCAGGGTAAGCACCAGATTAGCTTTGAGGGTGGCTATATGATTTGGGATGATGGCAATCTGGACGACGTACAAGCGTATCGCTGGCCTAACGGCTTTAATAGCTGGAAAGCTGAGTATTACAACAACCCCGGTCTAGCCGCTATTCCTGCCTACATCCGCGATGAACCTGAAATTAATTACGAGTTCAGCGAGAAAGGTCCGGAAAACGGTAGCCTCGGAGTGTTTGCTAACATGTTCTCGGCGCGTTGGACACGTCAGGCTGCTTTCGAGGAAGGTACTTACCTTTTTTCCGTCACCTGTGATGATGGCTTCCGGCTTTATGTAGATGGGCAAAGTTTGCCAAATAACGCTGACGACTTCTGGAAAATCAGCGCAGCCTATACCCATAATTTTACCCGAAAGATGAGCGCAGGCCAGCACGAACTAAAATTTGAATATTTCGATGCCGGGGGTAAAGCCGTCGCCAAACTTAAGTGGCAGAAGCAATAAACTGAGATAACAATTTAGCCGACGTTTTATTTGCAGGCGGGTTTTTCCTTTCCGATATTGCCAGGTTGCGGTAACATCGGGATTAGAAATCCCTCCTGCAAATGCTACAATGACAAACTAACGACCCAGCAGCACGCGGGCTGGTGCGCCATCGCCACCCTTAATTTTGATGGGCAGGGCCATTACAGTATATTCGCCCGGTTCGATGCCGGAAAGGTTCATACCCTCGACAATAACGACGTTTGCGCCCAGCAAAGTTTTATGAACAGGATGCTCGTCCGGCGCGTCGAATTGCTCTACCGACAAATAATCCACTCCGACCAGCTTATAGCCCCGCTCTACCAGCCATTTTGCCCCATCTTCGGCTACTGCGATAAAATCTTTGTGAAAAGTACCAAAATCATCTTGCCAGAACTGAGAATTGCGGGTTTTGAACAAAATTCGCTCTGTCCCGGCAGGCAAATTCAACTTCTCCAAATCGTCCACACCAATATGATGGTCAATATCCAGTTCAACCACCTGCGCCGGGCCAACCAACGCTGTCAGGGGCGATTGGTCAATTCCGGCCATACCATCAATAAAATGATGGGGCGCGTCCATATGCGTGCCAGTATGCGCCCCCATATTCAGGCGGCTAACGTTGGCGACTGCCCCTTTGCTCATTTGGGAAGCTGCTTCAATATCAATCGCCGGGTCGCCGGGCCAAACAGGTAGCGCGGCACTTACTGGTAGCGTTACATCATATAATTGCTGAAAATTCATTTTTACCTCTTGTATTTTCGTTGCCAGGTACGCTTTTTACCGTAGGAAGTATAGCCGCCCCTGACCATAAACCAGGGGATAAGCAGCAATACAAGGCCAATAAGAGTCGGAATGATTGGCAAATCGAAAGGTTTTATATCATCCAGAAAATTCAAAATAGCGTCAAAAAACCACCAGCCGATTAAGCCACCCGCAAAGGCTACCATAATCGCCAGAATAAGGGTCGGTTTGAGCAATTTGCGGTTAGCCAATTGTTCTGAACTAACCCCGCCCACCACACTTAGCACAATTAAAGCAATCAAACTTTGTAAAGTAATCAGCATAGCAAAACCTGACTCCTGCTCTAAAAATCAACTTGTAATTATTATTTGTGTAATATTACTCCGCCAACAACTTTTCGACGAAAATTTATTGGCGGAGCAATATCACACCAGGTTAAGCTTTTAATCGGGCGATTGTAGCTTGAAAGCAGCCTGATATTCACCAATGACGAGGCCGCGCACATTCCGCAAAGGCTTAACCTGTTTCGCGGCAAAAGCAGCAATTTCGTTTTCTTCTAATAAATTAGTCTGGCGCAAAGCTTCCACCAAAATTGGAGCATGAGCGCGGGCTGCACCGTCAATTACCTTCATTGCCAGTCCGAAGCCCTGCTCTGGAAAACCTATACACCAAACCGCCTCTGCGCCACCCTTGCTAAAAATACGATTCGGTGCAACTTCCATCAAATCCGTATCGGCCCGGTTTGTCCCCGCTACCATAAAAGGTTCAGTCATCATAGCATTAATAATACGCCGAACGGTAGCCGCATGTTTCGGGTTTCCGTTACGTTCCCAATAATTCGCATCGGCAAGGCGGGCAAAACCGATTGCCATTTGATGTACCGTCATACCAAAGCAAACCACGCTACAGCCGTCCATACCAGTTTTTACTTCGGCAGTAGACATCCCGCAAAATTCGGCCACAATTTCAAGCAACCACTTTTGCAAGGGATGTTCCGGCGCATTATAGTTTTCAAGCGGCCAACCCATTTGCAGACAGGTTAGCAGCATCCCGGTATGCTTGCCACTACAATTGCTGTGCAAATTTGAAGGGGCAAGCCCAGCCCGGATTAAGGCGTGAGCCGAAGGTTCGTGCATAGGCAAATGTGAGCCGCATAGCAGATACTCAGGGGTTAGCCCGGCCCGTTCCAGCATCCCGCCCACTACCCGCACGTGCCGTTCCTCGCCATTATGCGAAGCACACGCTACCGATAGTTCCTCAACACTTAGCCCAAAATGGTCGGCTGCGCCGCTTTCCACTAACGCTACCGCCTGAAAAGGTTTGGCGGATGAGCGCAAAAAAGACGCTTCGCCTTTCTCCGGCCCACTACTATATATTAAACGCCCTTCACTATCCGCAATTGCTATATTGCCATAATGTCGGCTTTCGCTAAGTTCGCCCCGCACCACGTGGGCTAACAAATCCATCGCTTCCAATCTCTAGCTCTCCTAATTTTTTAATATTTCTCACAAAGACGCAAAGATTTTGATGCAAAGACACAAAGAAATTTTACTTAAAATTATTATAACGAGTTTTTGTTGGCATATTGAGCTTTGCCAAGTTCGTATTGATCGCCACCGTAAATATCGTTAATCAAAATAACCGGGAAATCCTCGACTTCCAGACGGCGAATAGCTTCCGCTCCCAATTCCTCATAGGCAATAATTTCATTACTTTTAATTTGTTTACTGAGCAAAGCACCCGCCCCGCCTATCGCCGCCATGTAAATCGCCCGGTGCTTAAGCATAACTTCCCGGACTTCGGCAGACCGCGCCCCTTTGCCAATCATTCCCTTTAGGCCCAACTCAAGCAAGCGCGGAGCGTAGCCATCCATGCGGTAGCTAGTGGTCGGGCCAGCCGCGCCAATTATTTCACCTGGTTTGGCAGGGCTAGGCCCCATATAATAAATGATTTGCCCGGCAACCTCAAACGGCAAGGGCTGGTTTTTATCCAAAAGCTCGACCATCCGTTTATGGGCGGCATCCCGGCCAACGTAAATAATACCACTAATCAAAATCTCGTCGCCACATCGCAAAGTTTCCAGCAAAGCTTCATCCAACGGGGCAGAAATCCGTACTGTCGCCATCAGTTTTCCTCCGGCGGATATTCGATTGTAATAGTTTGCATTGTGGTATTCTCCGTCCAGGCTTTATGTAGCACCTTCGGCGGCCACAGAACCGTCATTCCCGCCTTAACCTCAAAAGTTTCGCCCTGCTCCCCGCCCAGCCGCACAAAACCGCTTCCGCCAATTACGATAAACAAAATCGGGTGAAGGGCATCGTGTTCGTGTAGCAAGCCGTTTTCCTCGAAGTAATGCGCCAGAATAAAGGTTTTTTGATTCAGCACAAAAGGCAAACCTCGAAATCTTTCTTCCATCTGCTCACTTGTAAAACGGCTGGCAAATTCGGCAGGAAGCTGGATAGGCACCCCATACAAATTTTGCACTTCCGGGTTTGGTACAGGTGTCCGCGCTTCCGGCCCAAAAAATCGAATTACGTTCATCGTAACCTCCCTTTTTAACAAGTCGAAAGTATAAAGTCGGAACTCGCAACTCGTTTTAATCCCCCTGCCCTGAAGGGCTGGACTGATAACATGAAAACCTGGCTAAAGCCGTTATGGGTTAAACTAGACTTAACCGAACCCCTCATCTTCCCGCCCTTTAGGAATGTTTTCATGGTATTAGCCCGGACATTCCGTGTTGGGGAGACGACCCTAATCTACAAATTCGACACATTCCCCCGACAACCGACAACCCTTCTTCCAGCTTGCAACTCGCAACTCGCAACTATTCTGCTGCTCCCCAAGTATATACCCACTCCAACAGGTATGCTATAATCGCCACGAGAAGTTTTTTTATCACTTTTTTAGAGCGAAAACAGAACCGCACCGAGCAATATAATAAGATTAAGCGAGAAAAGGAGCAAGTTTATAATGTCTCAACCACCTTATAACCAACCGCCCGGCGGTTACGGCCCGCCTCCCGGTGGTTTTCCGCCACCACCACCTCCCGGCAATTATGGCCCACCTCCCGCGCCCGGCAATTATGGCCCGCCTCCTGGCCCTGGCTACCCACCTCAGAATATGCCACCACAAGGCCAGTATTTAGACCGAGGCATGATAACCACCGGGCTAGAATTTGGCGGCTACAAGATTTCGCGCTATTTAGGGGTAGTACGCGGCATTACCGTTCGTAGCCGTAGCGTGATTGGTAATATTGGCGCAGGCTTTCAATCGCTGGTTGGCGGCAAAATTACGATTTATGTCGAGTTATGCGAAAAGGCCCGCGAAGAAGCTTACGAACTGATGATGCAGCACGCCGCCGCGATGGGTGCAAATGCCATCATCGGGATGCGCTACGATGCTAACGAAGTCGCCGACGGCATCACCGAAGTGCTGGCCTATGGCACAGCCGTTATTTTGCAGCCAACGGAAGGGAAGTAGTTGTTAGTTGTTAGAGGAGATACGAGTTGCGAGTTGGTAGCAGGGTTGTGGATTGTCGGTTGTTCGGGGAAATAGGGCCTGGGGCTAAAACCCAGTCTGAAAGCTCAAATACCATAAATGGCACTACTGCGATTAGTGATAAAGCAAGTTTAGTGCGCTTCAGCTTACTTCTATCTATTTAGACTAGGGTTTCAACCCCAGGCGGTTGTCTATATATTCTACATAATGAAAACTGGTCAGCCAACTCCCAACTCGCAACCTTACCTGTTCCCCACCGACAACCCTGTTTTCGCTAACAACTAACAACTAGAAATTAGGGCTTATGTCAGACAAAACAGTTCTGGTTGTGGACGATGAACGAAATATAGTCGAATTGGTCAAGTTGTATTTGGGCAACGAAGGCTTTAAGGTTGAAGTTGCTTACACTGGCCGGGAAGCCCTGCGGAAATATAGCGAGGTACAGCCCGCTTTGGTGGTGCTGGATTTAATGTTGCCAGAAATAGATGGTTATGAAGTTTGTCGCCAGATACGCAAGGAAAGCAATACTCCGATTATTATGCTCACGGCGCGAGGCGATGATATAGATACTATCGTCGGGCTGGAACTGGGCGCGGACGATTACATGGCTAAACCTTTTAATCCCCGCGAACTGGTAGCACGGGTTAGGGCCGTTTTGCGCCGAACTGATACGGTAGCCACAAGCGCAGCTAACCCGGCAGGCGAAAAAACTCAATTTGATTTAGGTAATACCCGAATTGATTTGGCGCGACACGAAGTAACAATCAACAATAAATCAATCGAATTACGGGCGAAAGAATTTGATTTGCTAAAAGTGCTGGCTCAAAATAACGGGATTGTACTAGACCGTGACCGCTTGCTAAATTTGGTCTGGGGCTACGAATACTTCGGCGATACCCGCACCGTAGATGTACATATCGCCCATTTGCGGGATAAGCTCCAAAATTCTTCGGCTCAAATCCAGACGGTACGCGGCACAGGATATAAGTTAGTAGTTAGTGATTAGTTCTGCCCGCCTTTATGTAGGAGGGATTTCCAATCCCGATTTCACCTAAACCCATCTCTATCGGGATTGGAAATCCCTCCTACACCTGGATTTTAGAAATATAAAAAAAGAGTTCCGACACTCGAGAGGGTGTCGGAACGCAGAGAGGCACAGACAGGTAATTAGTTCGCTGAAACCTCAAACCGTTGCTGCATCTGCTCAACCTTGCGGTTCAAATCCATTACGCTGGACTCGGTAGCGTTGCGCCAGCTGCTTACGTTGGTGTTGTAGGTCTTGAGGCTATCCTGCCACATTTCCTGCACAACCTGGAGACCTTCGCGGGTCTTGGCGTTCAAATCTTCAACATACTTGCGGCCTTCAATCTGGCTCACTTCGAGCTGACCTACTACTGCTTTGTTGAGTTCGAGCATCCGCTGCGTACCCCAGAGCATACCGTTAAGCATGGTATTGTAGCTTTCGCTCCAAAGGTCGAATAATTTGTTAGAAGTCTGGTTCATGTTTTCGTTCATTACTTAAAATCCTCCGTAAAACTTAAAAATTTATTTGTCGTCAGTTTCTTTTTTCTTATCCGTCGCCACTTTTGGTACTTCAAAAGGGCTGGGAAAAATTCCACCAGTGTACATCTTGAAGAAGAAATCAAGAGTACGCCGATACTGGTCTAAGCCTTGCGCCCAAAGGTTCAAGAATTCGCGTCCCGTATCGGTTAGCGAGTACACTCGCCGGGCCGGGCCACCTTTATCGGTGGTATCCCATTGGCTCGACACTTTGCCTTCTTCTTCAAGCTGGCGCAAAATCCGATAAACTGCCGGACGGTCATTTTCGTTCAGGCCCGGCAAATTCAAAACCATCAATTGCTGCCAGATTTGATAACCATGCAAACTCCAATCCCGCAACATTAGCAGCATATATGGAGTTAAAAAGCTTTTTATGTTTATTTCCGGCTGTTCGCCGTTTTTAGCTTTGTCCTGTGTCATAATTATTACTCAATCTGTGTTTGTATTTCTATCTATGTGTATTCTACACCTATTCTCAGATTTGTCAAGGGGTATTTTTGCGAATAGGTGAAATTCGTTTGATTGGTTTGAATTGAAGGACTTCGGCAAAGCAAGTATAATCAACAATCACATAAGAGGACTGAGGGAAAAGTCGGAATTAGGAAGTCGGAAAGGGAAAAAATGGAAGACAAGGCGATTACAATACAGGCAGCGCAAGCAGATTTACGTCAGTTTTTGGACGAACGGGGCTGGTATCCCACCGATACCGAAGGCCGTTACTACACTGTAATTCATGCAATGGAAGAATTGGGCGAACTGGCGCGGGTAATTACCCATATTGAAAGCCGCCGGGCCGAAGTTCAAGCCCGCCGGGAGGCAGAGGTTTTGCAGCGCGACGAACTAATGATAGAACTAGGCGACGTATTTTGTCACGTGCTAAAACTGGCTGAAGCTTACGGGCTAAGTACCGAAGAATGTTTTCAGCGCACAATGGCGAAGAACCGGGCCAAATACCCCCTTGAAAAGTTTGAAAATATGGGCTTCGAGTAATCGCGCATGGTTAATTTTTACCAATTGCAAATATTCATCGAAGTAGTCGAACAGCGCAGCTTTTCAAAAGCGGCTATCCAACTAAATCTATCGCAATCGGCAGTTAGCCAGCAAATCCGGGTTTTGGAAGAACATTACAAAGTCCGGCTTTTTGTGCGCTACGGTCAAAAAATCGAGCCAACCGAAGCGGCCTACACTTTGGCGGCCCTAGCCCGAAATCTGGTGGAAGATGCCCGGCAACTAGACGAACGTTTTAGCGCGGGCGCGGGTGAAATGCAGGGTCGCCTCAGTATTGTCCATAGCCGTACCGCCGCTGGTGCCTTATATTTGTTACCCGGCCTGATGCACCACTTTCACCAAAAGTATCCGCAAGTACAATTCTTTCTACAAGGGGGTAGCGAAGAAGAAGCTGCTAACAAGTTATTGGAACACGAAGTAAACTTCGCCGTCCTCAGTTACACTCCGCGCCAGAAAACGCTGGATTATTTTTTGCTCCAAAGTGACCAATTAAAATTGGTACTGCCGCCCAGCCATTCCTGGAACAATACCAAAGTAGCCCTGCACGAATTGGAAGGCCAGCCTTTTGTTTTACGGCGGACTGGCTCGGAAACCCGCCGCCGTCTGGAAACCGCTTTGCGGGCGGCAGGGCTGGTACTGAACGACTTGAAAATCGTGGCCGAAGTTGATAGTGCCGAAGGGGTGGCATTGGCGGTAGGAGCAGGGCTAGGCTTGGGTTTTTTGGTCAGCAGCATTGCCGATTGCTTTAAAGAATTGGGGCGGGCCGAGCTTCTGATTAGTGAGCAAGAAAAGCGGGCCGGAGTAGATTTGAACCGGGATGTTTACCTTGTCCGAAACTTGCCCGATAACGAGCGCGAACCGTCCCCCGCCCAACAGCGTTTTTGGGAAGATTTACGCCTTTTCAGCTCCGAAAAATCTTTGTAGTTCTTCAGCTTATTTGCTTGCAAGCTAAATGTTACGAATCTTTAACTTGACGGGCAGGCAAATAACGAGTACAATGAATTTGGGTTAATTGTCTGACAAATATACTGAATAGCGACAAAGATTACGCTCACAATTGCACTTTAAAATCCTATCAAGCAATATTAGTCTTGCAAGCGGGAAGTAGCCTGAACAATCACCAATACAGTATAGCCTTAGAAAATGGTAGAGTTAAAAAGGGAAAGGGCTAAAATTGATTACAGCAAACGACGCGCTGCTTCCTAATTATCCTGGCATTGCAGCTAAAGAAAAAAGCAAAGAAAAAGCCAGCATGGTCAAAAAAGATAAACAGGCTGTGCGGCTGCAAACTTTGCGCGTGCCACGTGCCAGCGAATTGGTGGCCGAAAAGTTGCGCTCCCTGATTGTAACGGGACAAGTATTGCCCGGAGCAGGCTTACCTTCTGAAAAAGAATTGGTGTCTCAACTTGGGGTGAGCCGGACAACCGTGCGCGAAGCCTTACGTATTCTCGAATCAGAAGGGCTAATTTCGACCAAACCCGGCCCTAAAGGTGGTATTGTGGTATTGCGGCCCGGTCACGATAGCTTGACCCGCTCCCTTTCGTTGCTACTGCAATTGGAAGAAGCTCCCTTTAGCGCGATTTTGGAGGCCCGTCGCTTGCTTGAGCCGCTTTGTGCAAATCTGGCGGCAACGCGAGCCACTCCCGAAGAATTATTCGAACTGCGGGCTTCGCTAGAGGCATTGCGGGTCAGCGTCGGCAACACTCCCCAATATGTACAGGAGCAATTACGCTTTCATTTGGGAGTTTTCGCCGCCGCTCATAACGCGGTACTGCGGCTTTATACTACTTCGGTAGGGGATTTAATCACCGCCCGCGCGACCTTGATTGGCTTGACCGAGGCGGAGCAATTAATTGGGGTAAAAGCGGTGGAGGGTATTCTGGCAGCACTTACCGCCAAAAACGGCAATTTGGCGGCCCGGCGGGTCGAAACTCATTTACGGGCCTTCGATGCCGTCTTGCAACGCCAGTAATAGCAGGGAAGAGTATTTTTGTTAGATTTTTTGTTAGTAGGCTAATTTGATTTTTAGTAAAATGAGGAGATAGCGAGTGATTTATCCTGAACTTTATGACCGACTGGAACGAGCGCGTTGGGACATGGGCGATATTCCTTTCGACCAGATTGATAGAAGCAAGGTTGATGCGGAAATACTGCACGATGTCAAGCACGTGACTTTAACCGAGTTGGGAGCGTTACCAGCGACCAAAATGTTTATTCGTGATTTCAGCCACGATACCGATTTCCAACGGTTCTTGACGGTCTGGAGCTTTGAAGAAGGCAAGCACAGTCTGGCTTTGCAACGCTGGCTCGAACGAAACGACGTAGAAATTACCAAGCCGGAAATGGATGTGATTAACGTCGAATTTGATACCGCCCCCTGGATTGAAACTTTGACCATGCACTTTTTGGGTGAACAGCGTTTGGGGATGTGGTACGCTTCTTTCTCCGGCTTTGGCCCTGGCTCGAAACCCGCCAGCGAAGTCATGCAAGAGCCAGTATTGCGGCACATTTTCAAGCTGATGGCTCAGGATGAATGGCGACACGCGGGCTGCTATTTCGCTTTCCTGAAACGGGCGGTAGCCGAAGCTCCCGAAAACCTCGAAAATATTATGAAGATGAGCATGTGGATGCTGCGTAGCCGCTACCGCCATCCCACCAATATTACCGAGCCTTCGGTGATGGGCCAATTGCCCGACCCGGATTATTACCAGCATATGCTGCACCGCTACACCACCCTTGAATCGGAAAAGGCGGTGGAACAGCGCGTCCTGAACCATATTTCGATTTTGGCCGGACAAAACATCGAAACCATGAAAGACATGATACGCTACCTCAAGCACAACTTTGGCAAAAAAGCCACCGAAGAAGTACCAGTCTAATTATCCAGGATTATAGTAAAGCAGCCTTCCCATTTAATTATGGGGAGGCTCTTTAATTCAGGAGGCAAAATGAACGGGCGAGTTTTGGCAGTCAGCCGCAAAGCCAGCCATACTTTTAGCAAGGAAAACCAGCCAGAAATTTATTTGCTGGAAGGATTGGGCGTACAAAATGATGCTCACGCCGGAGTCACGGTGAAGCATCGTTCCCGTGTCGCCCGTGACCCCTCCCAGCCCAATCTCCGTCAGGTTCATCTGATTCACAGCGAACTGCATCAGGAGTTGCGCGAACAGGGCTATCAGATAGCGGCGGGGCAAATGGGCGAAAACATTACCACCGAGGGAATTGACCTGCTATCCTTGCCCGTTAGTACACTTCTGCATATCGGCGAAACCGCCATTATCCAAATCACTGGCTTGCGTAATCCTTGCGCCCAAATCGACAATTTCCAAAACGGCTTGATGAAGGCGGTATTAGACCACGATGAGCAAGGCCAACTAATCCGCAAATCGGGTATAATGGCAATTGTTCTTAGCAGTGGGCCAGTCCGCCCCGGCGACACCATTGCTATCGAACTACCCGCCGCCCCACACCGCCCGCTCGAAGTAGTTTAAAAAGAAACAGAAAGAAATTACTAAAAATGGTAGGTACGATGCAGGGCAAGGTTTGTCTAGTTACGGGGGCTAATTCTGGAATTGGCAAAGTTAGCGCAAAACTAGCGGGGCTGGAAAACTAGCAAATCAATGAACAAAACCAATTGGCGATTGTTACGAAGCGGGCGACAACGTGGCGCATATAATATGGCTCTGGACGAGGCTCTTTTGCAGAATTATGCGGATTTGATAGAGCAAGACCAACGCCCCGCTCCAACTTTGCGTTTTTACGGCTGGCAACCCGCTTGCCTTTCGCTTGGCTATGCTCAACGCGCCGAACGCGAAGTAGATTTTGAAGCCTGTCAAAAATCGGGGATAGATTGGGTGCGCCGCCCTACCGGGGGACGGGCGATTTTGCACGATTGGACGGAATTAACCTATAGCCTGACCGCCAGCATAAACGACCCGCTTTTGAATGGTGGCGTTCTCGAATCTTATCGCAAAATCAGCTTTGCTCTATTGGAAGGATTGCGACGACTGGGGGTAGAAGCGGAGACGGCTGGAAAAGAAGTGCGCGGCGAGCAGGCAGCCGCTACCGCCGCCTGTTTCGATGCCCCTTCTGCCTACGAAATTACTTTTGGCGGGCGCAAGCTTATCGGTAGCGCACAGGCCCGCCGCAGTGGAGCATTATTGCAGCAGGGTACGATTTTGCTGGGGGTAGACGTACCGCGCCTGTTCAGCGTCCTAAAACCACCGCCCCGCCGTACCAAAGAAGAAGCCATTGCTCAAGTAGCCAGCCGTCTGGTATCAATCGAGGAAGCCCGCCAGCACTCGGTCAGTTTTGAAGAAGCCGAGGCTGCCTTTATCGCCGCTTTCGCCGATTATTTCAAAATTGGCTTAACCGAACAGTCGCCTACCGAGCAGGAAATTAGCCTGACCGAGCATTTCTTGCAGGAAAAATACAGCAACCCCGCCTGGAATATGGAACGGCAACGCCCTACCCCTGCTTTCAGATAAAGCTAAAAGCTTGATAACTGTTCCATTGTAGGAGGGATTTCCAATCCCGATTTTACCCAAACCCGTCTTTATCGGCAAAGGAAATCCTTCCTACAGTAAGGCTGACTGAGTAGGTTTTGCCACTAATCCCTAATCAAGCGAAAATCGGTGCGCCGATGTGCCGACCCAGAGCTTCGGCAATCATGCTTACTTTGGGCATTAGTTTGGCGAAATTATCAAAGGTCAGGGATTGCGGGCCGTCCGAAAGAGCCTTGTCCGGGTTAGGATGCACTTCCACTATTAAGCCATCCGCGCCCGCCGCCACTGCCGCCATCGCCATCGGCTCGACCAAATACCATTTGCCCGTAGCGTGGCTGGGGTCGGCGATAATCGGCAAGTGCGAGAGTTTCTTGATTAGCGGAATGGCGGTAAGGTCAAAAACGTTGCGGGTAGCCGGGTCAAAGCTCCGAATACCTCGTTCGCAGAGCATCACGTCTTTATTACCCTGATTCAAAATATATTCCGCCGAAAGCAACCATTCCTCGATAGTCGCTGCCAGTCCGCGCTTTAAAAGCACAGGCCGCCCCGCCCGCCCGCATTCTTCCAGCAAATTAAAGTTTTGCATATTGCGTGCGCCTATTTGCAAAATGTCGCTGTATTCGGCCACCAGCGATACATCGGCGGGGGTCATTACTTCGGTAATAATTGGCAGCCCGGTTTCGGCACGGGCCTTTGCCAAAAGCTTTAACCCTTCTTCGGCCAGCCCCCGAAATTGATAGGGAGAAGTACGCGGCTTGAACGCTCCCCCACGCAACACTCGCGCTCCGGCAGCCCGCACCGCTACTGCCGTTTCCAAAAGCTGAATTTCGTTTTCCACTGAGCAAGGCCCAGCCATAACCACAACCTCGCCGTTTCCAAAAGTCACGTCACCCACCCGCACAATCGTATTAACCGGGTGAAATTCGCGACTCGCCAGCTTATATTTTTTTGTCACCGGGATAACCGCTTCCACATTAGCATAAGAGGCCAGCATATCGGCAAACTCCGAATAGAATGAAGTTCCTACCACACCAATTACAGTGCGTTGGTCGCCATTTATAACACTCGCCTGAAAACCCTGTTCCTCAATTCGCTTGACCACTTCGGCAATAGACTGAGCCGGAGCTTGCGGCTTCATAATCACAATCATTTTTTACCTCTTTATTTCGCTTTGTCTGGACGCAAATTGACGGCATCCCCTAAATAAACGTGACGTATTTGGGCGGCAGTTTTAGTGGTGTTGACGTGCATTAGCACCCGCAAAATCTGGGGCATTGCTCCCGGCACATCCATTTCATGCCCACAAAGCATGGCGACATCGGTGAGACCAAGTCGGGTGCGGGCGACGAGGGCCGGGAAAGCTGCGTCCAAATCGCTGGTAGTCGTAAAAAAGATACTGCAAATGTCGTCAGCTTCGATTTGATTTTCCGCGAGTATCCGTTGCAGCAGTTCTTCGGCGGCGGCATAAAGAGCCGGTGCGCTATTTTCCGGCACGCTTATCGCACCCCGCACCCCACGCATTTTGTATATTTGAGTGACTCCCGATGTGTCGGTAGCAGTATTGTCTGGCTTATGCTGAACCATTTTAATTCTCACTTTTTCAGCTATCGGGGAAGGCTGTTCATACCGTTCAGGGGTAACAATTCCGCAAAAAAGGTACAAAAAAACTCCCCGCCTTATATCCAATAATAAGGACGAGAAGTTCAGCCAGTTCTGACGTAACTTTCGTGTTACCACCTTATTTCGCTGTTGCGTCGCCGCTACAGCCTCGCCAAGTACGAGCCTATCTTTCGCTTTCGCAAAAAAGACAGGTTTAATACTCCGTCGCGATAACGGGCGCACCCGGATAGCTTTACTAATTTGGGCATTAGTGGTCGTAACCCGGCCAAATTTTGAGCTACCAACTCCAGAGGGAAATTCGTCAACAGCCTGTACTACGGTTTCACACCAGCCAACCGCTCTCTGATAGTTACCAGTCCGCGCTACTAAGTCTCTTTCGATGTTGCTAATAATATTCGAGGCTTGCACCTGCTCTGATTTGACCAAATTATTGCATACCCGCATAAGCTTTGTCAATACCGTAATTTGTTTCCAAAACCGACCAGCACGTCGGTTGTTTAAATTATATCAAATAAAACGTTTAGAATCAATAGAACGTTGGTAGTTTGCAGGGAAATAGAGTAAAATAAGCAGGTCTGTTACTGTTTTCTGGTTAAAGGAGCGATTGGTTTGTTTCGGAAATTTTTTGGAAAGATATTTCTTCGGCTAATGCCGATTCTTATAGTAGCGACTGGTTTGCTGACGGCTTGCGGCGAAGATAAGCCAACGGCTGCTCCGGCTAATAACGCTACGATTGTAAACAGTGGAGCGGGCAAGGCTACTTCAGCCCCTCTCCCGCAGGGCAAAATCGGGCCTACGGTTGGAGCGGGCGGGCAAATTACGGTAGTTGCGCCTCCGGCCAGTGGTGCGAACTTGCCCGGCTTGTTTGTTTGGGTCAATCAAAATAACGTCTGGATTGGTGGAACGAACAGTCAAACCACCAGTTTGACCGCAACTGATTTGGGAGGTAAGGCTTTAACCAAAGTCGAGCCGTTGGCCCTTGCTACCAGCCCTTCCATTTCGCCCGACGCTTCTAAAGTAGCCTATGCCTACAGTCCCGAACCGACAGGTACACCCGGCAATGTGGTGATTGGACAGGATATTTGGGTTTACGACCTAAAAAGCAATCAGGCCAAAATACTAATCCAGCGCGACGAGCCACAAACCTTTTTAGATGAGCCGATTTGGTCACAAGACGGTAAATATGTTTACTTTAGCTATCGTTCGCCGCTCCGCGACGCTAAAAACGTAGTAATCGGCGAGAAAATCGGGATAGACCGCTTTGAGATTGCGACGGGCAAGCGCGAAAAATTAACCGAAGATGCCCGCTACCCGGCCCCCATGCCCGATGGCAAGAGTGTAGTGTATGTCGCGACTGATGCTTCGGGCGGCACTTACGATACCGAGCTAAAAATTTTGGATATTACCAGCAAACAAAGCAAGACGCTTTTGGGCAAAAACAGCAATTTCGTGGGCTATTATGCCCCGCGCCCTTCGCCCAATGGCGATTTAATTGTTTTCTCCGGCGTAGGCGGGCCAGATACAGTTGTACCCGACCCCAACGCACCGCTACCCGGCCAAAACCCGGCTGCACCTGCGCCAGTTTTGCCCACTCCTACCAAAGCTGCCTATCAATCAAACGGGTTGGCCGCGACGGGATTATTGCAAAATATGGCGGCGGGATTGTTCGCAAATAAACCGCTTGCTAAAAGCCAAAAGCCGGATTTACACGGTTTACCCTTTGATTTGTGGACAATCAAGCCGGATGGTAGCGGCGTTACCCGGCTGACAACCTTGTTTGAAGACCAACCCGTCCCGGCCTGGTCAAAGAACGGCAAGCAGGTAGTTTTCTTAGCGGGTTTGGGTTTGTACTCGGTAGACGTAGATACCAAAAACTTGAGCAAAAAATCGGACAGAGGTTCACACGGCGGGTTTGACTGGAAGGAATAAAGGCAGAAAAAAAAGTTATAAATAAAAGAAAGGCAGACCAGTTACCAGTTTGGTAAACCGACTGCCCTCCTCCCGACATGAGTAGTATATCATGGCTGTTTGCCACTTGTCAACAGGTTTTTGACAGGAATGTAAAAAACTCAGGGGAGAAAAGGGGATTTAGCTATTAGCAATCGAAGATTGGCAGTAATCCTGCTAGAAACCTGAAAATTAGCCGGTTCGTTATAGAATAGAAACGAAGCAAGGAGCGCAGAAATTGGAAATTAGCGTACAACAAACTATAGGTACAGATTACGACGGTTTGGCGGTAGCCCTTTTTAGCGATGAAGCCAATCTTCCAACAGAACTCGACGAAAAGAGCTGGACAGCCATCACTACTTTGCAGCAACAACAAAGCTTGCAAAATCTCTATAGCAGCGAAATGCTTTTACTGGAAGCTGGTAGCCCGGCGACACGCTTGCTAATGCTTGGCGCGGGCAAAAAAGATGAATATGAGTTGCAAACCGCTCGACGGCTGGCCGGAGTTGCGGCGCGTATTTTTCGCAAAAAAGGCGCGAGGAAAATTGCCTTGCTTTTGCCTGCCGGAAGTCTTAACGCTGGCGATGTGGCGCAGGCTTTCGCTGAAGGGGTAATGCTGAGTACAGTTGATAGTACGCTTTACCGTAGCGGCGAAAAAGAAAAAGCGGCTGAACTGGAAGAAGTAGTTTTGATTTTTGGTGAAGGTGGGGAGCAAATCAGGGAACGGGCGGCACGCGGTCAGGTAATGGGCGAAGGCATAAATTTGGCGCGGTGGCTGGCGAATGAGCCGGGTAACGTTATGACCCCAGAGCGTTTGGCCGAAGAAGCCCGCAAGGTAGCCGAAATTAACCAGCTTGAATTTGATGCGCTCGATAAGGCTCGCCTGACTGAGGGGGGGTTCAAGGCAATTCTAGCCGTCGGGCAGGGCAGCGTGAACGAACCGCGCATGATTGTTTTGAAGTACAAGGGCGCGGGTGAAAACCAGCCGTATTTGGGGCTAATCGGCAAGGGTATTACTTTTGATAGCGGTGGCATTTCGATTAAGCCCGCCGACGGTATGGAAAACCTGAAATACGATATGAGCGGCGGGGCGTGGGTGATTGGCGCAATGCAAATTATTGCCCAACTAAAACCCGATATTAACGTGCTAGGCGTAATTGCGGCGGCAGAAAATTTGCCTGATGGCAACGCATTTCGGCCCGGCGACGTTATCGGTTCACTCGAAGGCAAAACTATCGAAGTTAGCAATACCGATGCGGAAGGCCGGATTGTGCTGGCAGATGGCTTGACTTATGCCCGGCAGCTTGGCGCGACCAAACTGATAGATTTGGCGACTTTAACCGGGGCGGCGCGGGTTGCGCTTGGCAGCAGCATTGCCGCCGCCGTCTTTGGCAGCGATAAAGATTGGACAAGTTTGTTTTTGGAAGCGGCAGAGCAAGCGGGCGAACGGGCCTGGCAACTGCCCCTTTTCCCGGAATACAGCCAGCTTATCAAAAGTAATATCGCCGATTTGAATAATTCGGTAGGCGGTGGCGGCGGGGCGAGTTTGGGCGCGGCCTTTATCAAGGAATTTTCGGGCAATCTGCCCTGGATTCATCTGGATATTGCCCCGGTTTCGCGTACCGACGAAAAGCCGTATATTGCCAAAGGTTCTAGCGGTCATTTGCTTAGAACGCTGGTAGATTTCGTGCTACTTAACGTTGAGTAAAAGCTTCGATTTAAGATAATTGTTCAGCCAACCGTTTTGTAGGAGGGATTTCTAATCCCAATAAAGACGATTTTGGGTAAAATCGGGATTGGAATCCCTCCTACACCTGAATAGATACGATTTAGCAAAGGAAATCATGAATCTGGTAGACTACTTGCCCCAGTTTGAGGGCAAAAAAGTGGTAGTGGTAGGTGATTTGTACCTGGATGAGTATATTATTGGCAAGCCGAGCCGAATTAGCCGGGAAGCCCCGATAGCTGTCCTTGAATTTCGGGAACAAAAATGCGTGCCGGGGGGAGCAACTGCTCCGGCCTGCAACGTAGCTGCGCTGGGCGGAGTAGCCTATCAACTGGGCGTAGTCGGCGAGGACGGGGGCGGGCGGCAATTAAGCGAAATGCTGGCGGCGCGGGGGGTAGATGTGGCCGGATTGGTGGTTGACCCACAAAGACCGACTATTACCAAAACCCGGATTGTGGCACAGGGCGAATCGGTCTTCCCGCAACAGGTTGCCCGAATTGACCGGGTAGACCGTAGCCCGCTTTCGGCGGAAGTCGAGCAGTCCGTTATCAATTATCTAAAATTGGTCGCGCCGCACGTAGACGCTATTCTTTTTTCGGACTACAAATGTGGCGTAGTCAACGAAGCGGTTATTGCCGCCGGGCTGGAACTGGCGAAAGCTGCCGGAAAATTGGTAACGGTAGATTCACAGGGAGATTTGACCAAATTCAGGGGGGCAACGCTGGTCAAGTGCAATCAACAGGAAGCCGAAAATTTCTTGCGGCGTGAATTGCGAAGTGAAAACGACTATGAAACGGCTTTACGCTTTTTGAAGGACGAGCTGGAAACCCAAACTGTAATTATTACACGGGGCGGCGATGGTATTGCTTTGCTGGATTACGACAACCACTACTATCACGCTCCGGCTACCACCCGCAGCGAAGTTTTTGACGTAACCGGGGCGGGCGATACTGTAATTTCAGTGCTAACGCTGGCTTTGCTGGCCGAAGCGTCGGTGCTGGATGCCGCAATACTTGCTAATTGTGCCGCTCAGGTAGTGGTTCGCAAGTACGGCAACGCTACTATCCAGCTTGACGAACTCCGCCTGGAATTAGCCAAGATTTAGAAATTTTTGTAGCAACTTGAGTTCTCAAATCTAAAACCGATTATTAGTCCTGTTACTCCGAGAGACTTTTGATATGGTTTCAAATATGCGGATTTTGTGCAGGAAGCTTTTGATTACAGGTACGGAGAAAATTTTATGCAAGCTTCGAGTGGCAATGCTGCCATGAAGACTCAGCCGGAAAACGGGAAACCTTACGGCTTTTTCAATTATATTGCTTTATCCCTTTACTGGTTCTCGCTTTCGCTACTGTGGGGCGGGTTCTTGAGCATTGTTCTGCCCGCCCTGAATAATCCTCTGGCCGCTCCGATTTTTGGTGATAAAGTCGAAACGGCGCGAGGCTTGTTGAGTGGTCTTGGTTTAATCGTCGCCATGTTTGTGCAGCCCTTTAGCGGGGCAATCAGTGACCGCGCCACCTATCGGATGGGTCGCCGCCGCCCCTTTATTATCGTCGGTACAATTGGCGGGATAACCGCGCTAGGTATAGTTGCTTTCGCCGGTAACTGGTGGATTTTGCTGTTTGGCTATGTCCTGTTGCAATTGGCCGATAACACGGCACAAGGAGCATATCAGGGGCTAATGCCGGACGTTGTGCCATCCGATAAGCGCGGGCGGGCTTCGGCCATTCTAAGTATGGCTCAATTAATCGGCACGCTACTTGGCGCGGTTATTCCCGGCATTTTGCAGGGCAGTTTGGGTAAAGTTAGCGGCTCACAAGTTTCCCTGCTAATTGTTGCCATAAACTTTGCGGTTATGACCACTCTTACCGTAGTTTTAGTTAAAGAAAAACCTTTTGTCACCACCGAGAAAATTTCAGGTTGGCGAGCCGGGCTAAACATGTTCGAGGGTGTAAGCCATTACCCCGATTTCGTAAAACTGATGGCCGCGCGGCTGTTTTTCCTGACCGCCCCCGCTTCGATTTCGCTTTTTATCCAGCCTTTCTTTGAAAATAATGGCTTTATTGACCCAAAACTGGTGGAAGGCAAACTAGAGATAAACGCAGGTGGTACTACCAGCTTGGTGCTGGGGCTGGTAATTATCAGCGCGGTGCTGGCGGCTTATCCTGCCGCCGCCCTTTCCGAAGTTATCGGGCGCAAGAAAGTGCTTTATCTGGCGACGCTGGTAGGGATGGTTGGCGGCGTAAGCTTGCTAATTCCTTACTTTATTATGCGCGGGGCAGTAGTTGGCGACCCCAAAGACATCCAAAATTTGGTGCAGCAATCCGCCGCTCTGAACCAGGTACGCCCACTTGCCATCGGGCTTTCGGTCTTATTCGGGGCTTTGGTCGGCTCTAGTTGGGGTATTTTTCTGGCGGTAGATTGGGCCTTTGCCACCGATTTGATACCGATTGCCGAAGCGGGCCGCTTTATGGGCCTTAGCAATTTGGCGACGGCGGGCTGTCAGGCGGTAGCCGCCTTTATCGGTGGCTTTATCGTAGATTCGTTTTTGGGCTTTCCCGGCTTATTTATTAGCGTTGGCCTTTACTTTATCCTCAGCGCCTTGATTTTAACCCGTGTCCACGAAACACGGCACGCGGTGACAGCCAGCCAGCCAAAACAGGCGACGTAAAATTAAGGGTGAGAGCGGCAAGAATATGACACAAGAACAATACGAAGATGAATTTACTCTCTACGATTTGCGAGTAAGAATAGAAGAAATTAACGGGAACTGCACCTGTGACCACTTAATTGGTGATTACTTTGAGCTAAGGGGCGGGAAATTGTTTATTCCCGACGGCAAATTCTTTTGTCTTTACGCCTTGCAATCGGCGGCGACTTTGCTTCCGGCCAAGCAGCGTCCGCTCCATCCAAATGATTGGCTGGAAACCGATAGCCGGATTACTTGCCCTGACCCAAACTGTGGCTTGATTATGCGGATTGAGCGCACCCGCCAAACTACTTTCCGCCATAGTGAAACCAGTGGCGAAAGTTTGTGAAAACTAATCTTGCGAGAAATGGCGGTACACCAGAACTTTTTCTATGATAGCTTCTTTGGAAGATGAATTTATGGCAATCAATTGCTTCTGACGCAACGAAGCTTCACTTTTGGGTTTACTATCGACTAAATTAGGGTTTACTGGTCTGGCAGAAGCTACGGGCAAATAACCTTCGTCTCTGGGCGTTGGGGCGATTACTTTTATTTCTGAATTAACTTCGCTATCGGGCGTAGAAATAGCTTCGGCGGTTTGTACAGGTTCACTAGCGGGTAGTTCAAGGCTGGTCGCCAAACTAAATCTGATTGCCAGGATTAGAATTAAGGCTATGCTACCAACCAAAATAGCCGACGTAAAGCGTCGGGCGAATTTCCAATTTTTCTGATGGGCCGGAGTTCCGCCCGGCTTTTTTAAATCGGTTAAAAGGTGGCTGCGAAGTTGCGCGTTAAACTCCGGGCGAGGCTGAAAATGCATAATTTTTTCCAAATTTTGGGCGATTTCCTCAATACATTGTTCATCGCCAAATTCTTCAAAATCCCGGCCTGTTTCCTCAAACTTCTCATCCTGCATTTTATTTACCTGCAATCTCCCCACTGCGTGCTTCTTCCGCCTCAAAATAGCTGTAAAGCTTTCTAAGGATGCGCCGCATAGTTACCGCCACGTTACCTTCGTTCATTTGCATTAGTTCGCCAATCCGACGGTGAGGCAAATCTGCACTATAACGCAAGCGAATTAACTCCCGCTCCCGCTCGGTCAGGCGGCTCATAAAGCGGCGCAGCTGCTCAATTTCTTCCTTCTTCAAAAATTGTTCGCTAATCGAAAAATCATCCTCAATTTGAAGATGTTCGTCTAAAACTTGCTCCAAATGGCGGCGTTTGTAGCGCAAGCGGTCAATAATCGCGTTTTGGGCAATTGTAAAAACCCAGCTATCCAGACTGCCGCGTTGTGGATTAAAAGTATAAAACTTATTCAAAATTTGCTCGAAAACAAAAGCCACAATATCTTCGGCTTCTTCCCGATTGCTGGTACGGCTGGCAACGTAATTGTACAGGCGCGAAAAATAGCTATCGTAGATTTGGTTAAATTGTTCTTCCGATAAAGCCTGCTCCTGAGCTATTTTGTTTTCTTCGGTTCGGGTTGTTTCCGGGCTAGATTTAGATTTGCGACCAAACCGCTTGTTGACTAAAACTCGTTGTTCAAACAATTTGCTCTACTCGATTGGGAAAATAGTTTCTTTTGTAGGCTAGAGGCTTTGGGTATATTTGCCCGGTAACACCCTTTCGAGTATTAACGGGCAATGCTCTAGCTCCTCTATCTTAAATTACGAAATACTTGTAAAAATCTAACACTCAATTTTACATTTCGTTAAAGTCAGCCTTAACAATTAACCTGACTGTTTCAAGAAAAATTATAGCATACTCTAATAATTATTTCTTAAGTTGCACACAACGGTTAAACTGATTGCCACTGCTGCCCGCCGGGACAAGAATTTGCTGCCGGGCAAAATTGGTTATTTTCAGATTACGGATTATTACATTGCCGTTTTGCAAAACCAGACCTGCGATGTTTTGAGCCGCGCCCGGCCCACTAATAACTGTGGCTGGGATGCCCCCTACGCATGAGCCGCCATCAATAATAGTGCCGCGTTTAAGCTTGGGGAGTGGCCCGTTGACCTGAACTCCGGGTACTTCAAAAGTAATAATTTGCCCATCGCTAAAATTGGTTAAAGCTTCCGAAAGAGTGTCCGGCCCGCCCGTATCTATAATTTGTTTAACCGGGACAGAGATTAAACCGCGACAACTCAAATTGTAGCTGACCGTATTATTTGGGGCGGGTGCGCTGCTGCCAAAAGTCAGAATTGCAGTGGAAGTGACAGGTGCGCCGGGAATACAACTAATTGTAAATTCTTGAGCCGGATTGCCGCCCACCAGATTAAAACTGCCGGAGGGTGAAATTGAAAAAGCCGCCGGATTAGCTCCGCTTACTACTGGGGCAGCCACATTCAAAGTGGTACGGGTATGCCCGGTATTGGCGATACGTAACCCAAAACTGTCAGGGCTACCGACCTTATTAAACAGGCTAACGCTGGAATTGGGCGCGAGGTTGGAACTAAACACGGGCAACGCTCCCGTACAGGTGAGGCTATAGGTAACGCTGGAACGATTGGAATCGTTGGTAGTAAAAGTCAGGTTGGCGGTGTAAGTTGTGGCGATAGGAGGAGTACACTGCACCGTAATGCTCTGGGTTGCACCACTGGCAAGGCTAAACTGGGCGATTGGACTAATATTGAACGTTCCGGGGTTAGTTCCGCTCAAGACTGCCGGATTGACTGTTAAAGTTGTGCCGTTCGGCCCGGAATTGCTTATTTGAAAAGTCTGGCTATCGCTATTACCTACCTGATTAACCAGAGCGATTGGTAGCCCCACGTTAATTGAAGAAGCAAAAACCGGCCCACCTGAGCCGGGCAAGGCTATCGGGCCACGTTGATAATAAAGTTTAGCTTGTTCGCGCAAATAGCCGCCGTCATCGTCGGCGGAAGCAGTAGCCTGACAACCAGGGCTGCTGGCCGGATTGGTTACGCCGTCCCCGGCGGCATCATAATAATTGCTGGAAGTTCTATCGCCGCCCCCAAACAAAATTCCCATTATCCCGGCATTGACCAAATCTTGAATCGGCTGAGTTGAATTTGGATTCAAATAATATTGCAGCTTGTTGTCCTGCCAGTGATAAGGCGTATTGTTCATACTGCAATAAATAGTGTTACCAAGTGGTACTTGCCAATACATCCCGCGTTTGCCGGTAAGCTGGGTAATAGTCGCGGCGAATTGGGTAGAGCGCGTAAAATTGGGGAAAGTATTATTGCTAATATCCCACCAATGGTTCGGGTTGCCGTAGGCCGGGTCAAGAGCATAGCGGGCGGCATCCCGGTCAGAAACATCGTAGAAGAACAAATCGAAATTTGCGCCCAAGCTTAGATAAAACTGGCTGGTTTGCTGGGCAGCCTGATTTACATCAAAGCCTATATCTTTACTGGTGCTGACATCACCGATTTTGGAAGCCCAGGGCGAAATATGATAAGCCAGCAAAACATTTGGAGCATATTTGTCGCGCAAACTAACCAAAGCTTTGGCAAAGCCAATGGCGTTATTAGGATAAGCGGCAACATCGGCGTAGTTGCTGGAAGCTACCGCCGCCGGAATACTGCTGGCGTTAGTAGTTTTTTGCTGCATAAAGCCCCACAAATCCGGCTCAATATGCACGATTACTTTTTTACCATAAGCTCCAGCCTTGTCCATCAAAAGCTTGAAATCACTATAGTAAGCGTTCATGGTAGCCGGATTGTTGAGGTTATTAAAATCTTTCTCTTGTTCGGTTGCGCCGGTAGCGGGCAAAGACTGCAACAATTCATAGTAGCTGAAAATCGGCAAGTACCCGCTATTAGTGCTATTGTTCATATAAAATGAAGCAAATTCGCCTGTTGGACTGTTCCAGGTCGGCCAGCCTGAGCCAGTATTAACCCCGCCCGTCAAATATTGGTAACGGGCATCCCAACCCGCCCCGCTACTGCTCATCCAATTAATATTAGCCGGAGAATTCGCCAAACCGAGCATAAAATAGGGCTTGAGGCCAGCAGGAACGTTAGGTAAGGACAAAGCCGGAGGGGGAAAGGCGGCACTAAGCGAAAAGAGCGAGAATGAACTGATAAAGATAAAGGCCGATAATACAACAAAAGGTAACTTTTTTGCCAGACGAAATTTTAGCATTGTTATTTCAAATCCCCTATTTTAGCTTTTAGCATATTTCTGATTTAACGTTTTTAGAAACAAGTTACAACCTGAAAACAGCGTGGGAAATTCGCCAAAGTAATTATAAAGAGAATTAGCCTTGACCCCAAAGTGCGCTCGTTCTATTTTTTGCCCACGCCAAAACAAACCACGGGCGACTACTATTAAAAATTATATACCATACTAATACTTTAGACAAGAGTGTCCTAAAGAAAATAGCCCAATTGTAAGGTTAAAATTATTTGACCAACCCGGTAAACGTCCAACTATCCAAAATTTTGCTAAAAGCGGCGCAATACTGGGCGGTTTGCGGAGGCGTAACCGTAAAGCTGATAACATAACCTCGGCCAAGAGCGGTTGTCACCAATTGGACGCTTTGCACCGGGTAGGGAAAGGGTTGACCCGCCGGAGAATTATAAGCAATGCCATAGGCAGTTGATCCGCCCAGATTACGCTCGGTTTGCTTTTCGTAAACCAAGTTCTGTCCGGCGATAATTTCTTTGAGCTTGCCCTGAAAATAGCTGTTGCTATCTTGATTGGGGTCGGTCAGCTTTTCGGAAATAACGGTTATGGCTGCTATCGTCGTATCGGTTTTCTCACCTATCAGCAAATCGCCCTTAACGTTTCCCTGCGCCTGATTCTCGCGTACCTGCCAATTTTCGGGGTAGGCCAAAGCATAGGGATAAGTGCTGGACAAAAACAACTTATAGCCGGGCGGCACTTCTACCCGCGTTTTGCCGTCGCTGGCGACGCTAACAACGGCGGGTGAGGCTGAAGTTGTGGAATTCAGGCCGCAATTCGCCAGATTTAAGGCTGCCAGTGGTGTATTATTTACCAGCACTACGCCGGGTGAAGCCGCCGGAGTTTTGGTTGGGTCGCCACAAGCCGCCAACGTCAAGCTCAGGGCCAGCAGTAGCAAACTCAACCCGTTCAGTTTTCCCCCTTTTATATGAAACACTTGATAAAGCTCCTTCTTTTCTCTCTATTTGCAAATTACTTCGCCTCATTGTAGGAGGGATTTCCAATCCCGATTTACCCAAATCCGTCTTTATCGGGATTGGAAATCCCTCCTACAAGAAAACAAATGCTTTTATTTCAGGCAATCAATTTAGTTTGGTTAAATTCAGCCTGTCTATTTTAGACTGCGCGCCCTGCTTTGTCTATTTTTTAACCAAATCATACCTATAAGCTTACGTCGGAAGGGGTTTTTAGGTTTATAATCAGGTTTGTGTATAAGTATTGTCTAATAATTATTGCAAGAGCTTAAAGTCGAAAAGCGGAAAAGGTGGTTTTGGATGTTGCTGGAAGGAAAAGTAGCTTTGATTACGGGCGCAGGGCGAGGAATTGGCCGGGCCAGTGCGCTTAAAATGGCGGCAGAAGGGGCAAGTTTAGTATTGGCAAGCCGGACAGCCGCCGATTTGGAAAGCCTCGAAACTGAACTCACCCGGCAAGGTACAAGGGTTTTAAGCGTAGTCACCGATATTACCAAAAAAGCTGAAGTTGAAAGATTGGTAGCTACTGCTATCGACGGTCTGGGCAAAATCGATATTTTGGTAAATTCGGCGGGCGTAGGGGTAATCCGGCCAACTCTGGATTTAAGCGAAGATGATTTTGACCGAATGATGCTGACTAATGCCAAAGGTACTTTTTTGATGTGCCAGGCAGTTGGGGCGAAAATGGCCGAAGCCAAAAAAGGTATGATTATTAATATTCCAGGTATTTTGGGCAAAGCGGCCATGATGAACGCTTCCGGCTATTGCGCGAGTAAATGGGCCGTGACGGGTATGACCAAAGCAATGGCTCTGGATTTGAAACGATTTGGCGTGCGCTTTACCCTTTTGCATCTGGGCGGGGTAGATTCGAGCTTTTGGGACAAAATAGACGGTATGCGAGTGCAACGCGATAAAATGTTGACGGTAGATGATGCCGCCCGCGCCGTCCTTTATGCCGTTACCCAACCCGATACGGGCGTGCTTGGCGAAATCGTGCTACAACCCGAAAGTCACCAACTTTAAGGTTTACCAGTATATTTGCAAGCTTCGTGACAGTTTAACTTGTATAAAACCAATCTTTCCTCTTTAGCTTTTTTTGTTGACAAGGGTGATGGCCTGCTTTATGATTCGTTAGAATTATACAGGTTAGACGACGGGGTTTAATCGGTAATTTACAATTACTAACGAGGTGGGAAGTTTGAGCGCGTTCACAGGGCATTATAGCAGCAGCGAGCGTTCTAAAGGTTGGGGTGGCCTGAGCGGGCGGGAATTTTGCGTAGTAGTCCCGATTTTAAACCCAAATATGGCCGAGGGGCTGGTAAAGCTGGCGGTGGCTCTGGCAGGGGTGCATACTCCCGGTGGGGACGAAGAAAAGCGGCGGGCGCGAATTGTGATTCTGGGAGTAGTGACTGTGCCGGAAGAAACCCCGCTTAGTCAGGGCGCAAGTTTGGTCAAGGCGTACCGAACTTTGTTGCGCTATATTCCGCCGGATAGCTCGCGTCTTTCTGAACGGGTTGAGGTGCGTACTGAAGTGCGGGTTGCGCGTGAAGTTTGGCAGGGTATTGCCGACCAGGTGCGCGAAGAAGAAGCCGATTTGTTGCTTTTGCACTGGCGCGGCCAAACCGAAACTCCCGGCAAAATTTATGGCGCGACCATTGATGCCCTGATGGAAGACCCGCCCTGTGATATTGTTTTGGCCCGGCTAAACACTTTGCCTGATATTAAGCATATTTTGTTATCAGTGCGGGGCGGCAGCTATAACAATCTGGCTTCCCGGCTGGTTTCCAATTTGGCCGAGCAATGGAGCGCAAATATTACGGTACTGCACAATTTTAATGCTCCATCTGTCCCATCTGAAAGCAATTACAAGTTAGCTGGCCCTTATGGTGACGATGATTTAAGCTCTTTTCAGGCAATTTTAAGCGAATTACCAGCGGGGGCGCGATTAGTGACTACGCAGGATAACCCGGGCCGTGCGATTGCCCATGAAGCCCGCTTTCATGATTTGCTGGTAATCGGGGCAAGCGGGCGCAGCGACACCCACCACGATAGCAATATGCCCGGCCTGACCGAATATATTAACCGGGAAACTAGCGGCCCACTTTTGGTGGTTAAAACTCGCAAACCTTTGCGGCTGGCCCCAACCCGTTCTCCTAACGCCGAAAAAACCGAGTTGGTCGAAACGATTGACCGCTGGTTCGCCCAAAATACTTTTCATTATCGCGAATTTCGTTCTCTTAGCAGCTTGACTCTATTAAAAGAGCGCAACAATTTGAGTATTAGTCTGATTTACCCGGTTTATGGGCCAACTCACCCTTTTGCTTTGGCCGAGCAAGTGCGACGCACCCGCTTTGCCCTCATGCGCGATTGTGGTTTGATAGATGAAATCGTGGTTAGTGCGCCGGGCGTAAAGCTGGATAATGCCGAAATTGCTTTGCTCAAGGCCGAGGTTGGGCAGGAGCAGGAAGAAGTTATCTTTCTTGACCCGGAAAATACCAACGAAAACGGGCAAGCTGACGGGCCGGGGGCGGCTCTATGGCAGGCTCTACAGGTAGCGCGTGGCGATATTATTATTTGGGCTGACCCTCGTATCGAAGGCTTTGAGGCACGACTTTTTTATGGGCTGGCCGGGCCGCTTCTGACTTATCCCGAATTCCAAATGGCAATCGGTTTTTATTCGCATACGCCCGCTCAGGTTGAAGACCCGGCCCACAGTTTGCCCCTGCAAAATGATTTGGTCGAACTGAGTATGCGGCCTTTGCTGGGCGGAATGTTCCCGCTTTTGGCCGGGGCGATTGACCCTTCCCTGTTGCTTGGGGCAGCCCGCCGCGACCATCTGGAACATTTGCCCTTGTTTACCAGTTCGGCTTTTACCAGTGGCCTTTTGATTGATACTTTGCCCCGCGCCGGACTAATGTCGATTGCTCAGGTAGATTTGGGGGCGCAATTGTCTTATCATAACCCACTCAACCGCCAGCGTCAGGTATCCGATTTGCTGGAAGTAATCTTGCGAAGAGTAGGGGAGCGGAGTCAATCAACTTTGCTTAAGCTTTATAGCTCCGGTGTAAAGACTGTTCAAAAATCTAACGGTGTTTATTCGTTGCAGGTCGAGCCGCCCGCCTCGCCGCAACGCGAAATCCCGCCTTTGGCTTATACTCCCGGCTATCATCGCCACTCTTTTTAGGAGGGGAAAAATGTTTCCGACAATTCAGGGTGAAAATCTGGAAAAACGTAAATTCGTACTTCCGAGTGATTTGGAAGGCGAGAAAAATATTTTGCTGGTGGCTTTTCAACGCTGGCATCAGGCTTTGGTGGATAGCTGGACTGGCCCATTGGCAAATTTGGTAGCTGACCGTAGCGATGTTTATATTTACGAGTTGCCAATTTTGCCCCAAATCAACCCAATTGGCCGCTTTTTTATAGATAACGGGATGCGGGCTGGTATTCCCAGCCGTAAAGTTCGCGAAATGACCATTACAGTTTACACTGACCTTGATGACTTTGCTCGCAAGTTAAATATCGAAAATTTTGATACAATAGTACCGATGGTTGTAACCCGCGAAGGTGAAATATTATGGCGCGGGTTGGCCGGATACGACGAACAACAATTTAACCAGCTTGGACAAGTTTTAGGTTAGCCAGATTTTAGGATTGAGTGATTTTTGATGAAGAAAAAGATTAGCGGATTAGTGCTAGGACTAGCTCTGCTGCTAACGGCTTGCGGCGGAACTCCTACCGCCACGCCTAGTCCTGCTCCGCAGCCGACCAACAGCCCTATACCACCCGCCGTGACTACAACAGCCCCAAATCGGGCCGTCAATACCACGGTGGCCGCGCAGGGGCAAGCCGCAACGGTGGCTACCAGTAGCAGCGATTTGCTCAAGGTGCGGCCCGAAAAAGAAGTTGTAAAAAGCTTTACCGACTTGCAGAACCGTAACATAAAATTGGTTTATGGGCGGGGAAACGGGCGCGGCGGCGATTACGGTTGGGCGCATATAATTGGTAAGCACTTTCAGGGTATCTGGTATGATGGTGGCACGATTACGACTTTCCCGCAGGCGGTTGGGGCGAAAACGCCGGAAGCTGTGCTGGATTTAGTCGGTAAAACTTTTCAGGACAAAACCCCCGACGATGCCGGGAACGGGCGGCGCAGCTACGTTTATGCTGTTCCGGGGACAAACAAGGATATTTTTTCAGTGGTAGGTAGCGATGGCACCATTATTACTTCGTATCCTGTGCCACACGGAAGTAAGGATGAGAATTCATGAGCAGCGAACAGAACGAGCGCAAAGGGTTGAACTTTCGGATTGAATTAAAGTTGCACCCCGCCGAAGAAGGTATGCGAGAACTTAAAAATTGGCCGGCTAACGAATTTAGCCCGGATTTCGCGGTAGCGGCCAGTGGAGTAATGCGAATCGAACTGGCCGGGCAAATGATTGGCAGCCGCGAAAATCAGATAATGCTGGTCGAAACCCGGCTGGCCCAACGTTTGCAGGAAGATATTAACTTTTGGCTACCCGATTATTTGGGTGGCTTTTCGACCAATCTGGGTCGAGCCGTCCAAAAACTCAAGGATGGAGCTGACCAGAGCCGGGCCGCTTTTATAGATGAGCCAATGGCTTTGGTTTTCCGGCGGCAAGCGGCGGGCAGCCCGATTTTGGTGGGCTTTGAATCGAATGGTAAGGGGTTAAGGATGGCGGAAGTGTCGGAAACCGAGCTTTATGCCGAAATCAAACGGGCCTTAGAATCTTTCCGTCGCCAGCTTCTTGACCTAAATCCTGAATTGGCCCGCCAGTCGGATGTGCTGGAACTTAACCAGCAAATTCAGGGGATTTCCTAATTGCAGGAGTAATTTCTAATCCCGATTTTGCATAGGCTTGTTAGCATCGGGATTAGAAATCACTTCTACATCTGTGACAGGTATTTTTGTAAATCAGGCGGCTAAAATAGCTTTGCTGCTTTTAGCACCCGGCAGGGGAAGCTCAAATTCACCGTTACAACAGACAGCCTGAGCGAATTTGCAAGCCACCAAGCAAGTGGCCTTCAAAGTACGTAGACGCTGTTGCAACCGGGTTAGAATCTTGTCGTCGGCCAAAGCTAGTATGCTGCTATGTTCACTAGCCCGATTTTCCAGCAAATCCGCCAGGCGATCCAGTAAGCCGAAGCTGACCTTCAAAACTGTTTCCTCTGTCAGGCCCTGTTTAAGCTGGATTGTAATTGTTTTCAGGTAAACTTCGTTCCAGTAGCTTAAATTTCCACTTTCCAGATAATCCAGATGTAACTGCAAGATGGGTAGTAGCTGGGTGGCTTCGCTATACTGGTTGGGATGGGGTTGTTTCAAATACTGAAAGGCCGATTGGCAGATTTCGTTCATTTGAACGGTGGTTAATGCTAAAACGTTGTGGTACATAGTAATAGTGTCCCTTTTTTGTTATTTGTGTTTATACAAATTAGTACATTACAAGCACCATATACGTGCTAATCCTGCAAGTTTATTATAAAGCAATTATCTTTAGGATAATGTGAAGATTTTACAAATTTTGCAGTTAAAAATATATAAAAATGCCCCCAATATGGGAGCATTTCTTAAAAGATTTTAGTGAGCTAAATTACATCCAGCTCACAACTACCCGAAGCACAGGCCAATTCTTGGGCTGCCGTAGTCAGATCACTGGATTCGTACCGCCAGAGTTTTGAGAAGTCAATCGGCGGGAATTCTGCCGCCAGTTTGTGATATTCCTCCGCGCCAATCTCAATGTAGGGCAACTGGGCGTATTGCGCGTCGAAGCTAGGCAAAAAGGCCATACCACCCAATTTGTCGCGGTTCTCCCAAATCCAGCTCAACAATTCCAGCACTTCGTCCGGGCGATAAGTAATCGTTACGCTAGGATTATGCTCCGTCCAGTTCAGCTTATTGTTCAGCCAGTAATTGCACTGCTCGATAGCCGTCCGCCCATTGCGGGTAATCGCGCCTTCGGGAGCTTTCGTCGGGAAGTGAATCACCCAGGTAGTGGCATTTTCGCGGGTTTGGCCGTTTTCGGGATCCATCGGTACGCCCGCATCCCTTAGCACTTTGTAAATCGGCGAGTGTCCCGCTACCCGCACGTTGCGAATGTAGTAAGGCGACCATCGGGCATGAAGGCCGGAAGCACAATCTACCAGTTGCGAAGTGTTGCCGCTCGGCTTCACACAGGTAATCGAAGCGGAATGATTAATCCCAAGCTTTTGGGCAAAGCTGCGATTGGTTTCTACCGCTACTTCCCGCAACTGGACTTTTACGGCTGCATCCTGTGCCGCCAGGCTATCCATTTGCCCGGTAATATCCACCCCTAGCAAGCGTTCTTCCTCGCAGTTCTGCTGCCAGACAGGACGCAAGCCCGGAAAGTAGGTCGCCATAGACTGAATCGAGCCAATAATCGTGGCAAGCTCTACCTTTTCCTTGAGCGATTCAAGCGTATCTTCCTGCCGTGCCACTACCGCGCTCAAATTACAAAATTGCCAGGGCCTCAAAATGATTTCACCACAGTTGTGAGCCATCAAACCGTTGGCATCAAAGGCATTTGGGCCGGGAACTGAGCAATCATAGACTGCCTCTATGCCATCAGGAGTAATAGCCTCAACTTCGGCTCGGAAAAACTCTCGATTAGGGACACGCTTATAAGCCGAAATTAAAGTTTTCAAGCGTTTAACCTTAGAAGGTTCGCTGAAACCAACTTGGGTGGCAAAATTATGAAGATTTTCCCCAGCTAGGGCTAACTCATGTTGAGCCTGAGTAAAGTAATCTTTTAAGCCACCTTTACCATCAGGCAGAGGTCTAAAACCTTCAGTTCGGCGATTCTGATAAATAGTTGAAGCGATACCCAACCTTAATAGCATTCGCTGAACTGCCTTCAGGGTTCTTAGATTACTCTGGCTAAGACGAACGCTAACTCCTTTCTGCTGGCTACCAATTACAGTACCATCTGCATCAAATAAACCACGCAAGAAGCCTTGATAAAAATCGCTCGAAGCCTGCTCAATAATTGGAGTAACTTCTTTATGGCCCTGTTTAATACCATAAGTTTGGGCAAGTTCAGCCAATCCAGCCGAACTTATACGATACTTGCCCGGTTGGGTAGCGGGAACAACGCCGAGGTCTGACCGCGTTCTTACTGTATCTCGTACCATCTGCAAGGCTTGATCGGCCATATACGAAGCGTTTTCACCCCAATAGTCAAGATGGGCTTGAGTTTTTACTTCTACTTGAACACCAGGATGGCTGGAAAAAGTTCCATCACCAACCAAAGAACCCAGTAACCAGCCTTCGTTGTGAGTTCCATAAGACGGCCAATAACCTAATTCGCTGTGGTCGTGTAGCTTAACTAAATCACCCGGCTTTATTTGGGAAGCTTCCCGCCACTCAGTACGCTCGATCTTACGGCTATGGTAAGTTACCACTTCCACCTTGTGATTATCGGTCAAGCGTAGTTCGTAGCCTTCTTTGGTCAGCAAACGATAAACTTGCTTATCGCCCGTAAACCAAAATCCCTCGTCGGTAGTGCTATAAGGTTGACCGTTGACAATGCTATTATGAGCCTTACCAATTAGTTGAGTAACTTGGCGCGGGCCGTTATCAGTCATAACCCAAGTATCGCCAGTAACACAGGGGTTTGTGCCAAATCTCACAATCTGGTTGGAGGCATCTGGCATGAGCATGGTGTCAGAGCGGCGGGCAGGCTTCATGTCCATCGCGGCCTGGCGATTGAAGATACCGGGTTCACCACGCTGCGATTCGACCATTGCCAGCACTTGCCTTGCCACGTCCAGTTGTGATAAGCCACCTTCCGGCCAGAC
>JBBQGP010000033.1:0-34372 GCA_038323095.1 Chloroflexia bacterium
GCTGGAACGTTTAACCGAACCTTACAAGCTTTTAAACACAGCTTACGGAGGCAGCATACTTGGTAAAATCTTAATCAAGGTGCTGGAATTTATCCGGCGTATCTTTGAATGGATAACCGAACGTTTTTACCCGGCTCTGGCCGCCTTTCTGGTACTTATCTTTATCTTCCTGCTCACTAGATGATAAAATACAGAAGGTCATAAATGGAGCGTAGCAGCTATGAATAGTTTAACTTCCCTTGAATTATGTGCCGGTGGCGGGGGTCAGGCGTTAGGACTTGAGCAAGCCGGGTTTAGACATGTGGCTTTAGTTGAAATTGATGCAAAAGCTTGCCAGACCTTAAAACTAAACCGTCCCCACTGGAATGTTATTCAGGCAGACTTGCGCGATTTTTCGGCGACCCAATATAAAGGGATAGATTTGGTGGCTGGTGGGATGCCTTGTCCACCTTTTTCTAAAGCCGGCAAGCAGTTGGGGCAACTAGATGACAGAAATCTTTTCCCTGAAGCAATTCGCTTAATCTCTGAATGTCAACCAAAAGCCGTTTTATTGGAAAACGTAAGAGGGCTACTTGACCCAATCTTTGATGAATATAGGAACTGGATTAACCACGAAATGATTGCGCTAGGTTATATTGGTTCCTGGCGCGTGCTAAACTCTTCTGATTTTGGAGTGCCGCAACTTCGACCACGTGCTGTGTTCGTTGCGCTAAAATCCGGGTTAGCTTCTGAATTTGAGTGGCCTTACTGTTTGAGCAGTTCCACTTTAACAGTTGGGGAAGTATTAGAGGATGAAATTGGTAGCCGAGGTTGGAAGAAAGCCCAGGAGTGGAAGCAATTAGCTAATCAAATAGCTCCGACTCTGGTAGGTGGTTCTAAAAAGCACGGCGGGCCAGATTTAGGGCCGACTAGAGCTAAACAGGCTTGGGCGAAACTAGGGGTAGACGGTAAGGGATTGGCGGATGAAGCTCCTTCGCCTGATTTTGATGGTACACCACGTCTCACGGTCAAGATGGCGGCAATGTTACAGGGATTCCCCCCCGATTGGGAATTTGCAGGCGGGAAAACCTCGGCCTATCGTCAGGTAGGTAATGCTTTCCCCCCCCCAGTGGCAAAAGCAGTTGGGCAAGCTATCTTTCAACATCTTTCTATTACTAAACAACTGACAGTAGGATAAATCAAGTTAATGGCAAAGCAATTAGGGTCAAGAGCTAAATTACGTTCTTATTTTCTACAACACGTGGGTGAGGTGCTTGATTCAGAAACTTTACGACAAATAGCCGGAACAAGTGAGTGGGCGCGGCGAATTAGAGAGCTACGCAACGAGGAAGGCTTGAATATTTTAACCCACAATGACCGAAGTCAACTAAAGCCGGGTCAGTATCTTTTGGAAGATGCTATCCCTCGTCCAGCTTTTGAACGCTCCGTTTCAAAAGAAACCAGAGCTTTTGTTTTGGATAGAAACGGTTTTACCTGCCAAATGTGTGGGGCAGTGGCCGGTGAACCCCATCCTTACGATACTTCTCGTAAAACCCGGTTGCATATTGGTCATATTGTTGATAAATCGCTAGGTGGCACTGACGACCCTTCCAATTTACGCGCAATTTGTTCAATATGTAACGAAGGCGCGGCCAATATTACTTTAGAGCGGCCACAAGCTGATAAACTTTTAGCCCAAATCCGGCGTGCGCCTGGACAAGAGCAAGTAAAAGTTTTGGAGTGGTTAATCAAAAAATTTCCTGAACAGGCGCAAAATTTTGTACAAGATATTGATAAGAAAAAAGGTAACAATAAATATTGATGGATTTTTTGACGATAAATCAAAATAATTATGTAGTTTTTCTGATTTTGCTTTTTGGGTCGTCGGTGATTCTGGCGGTGTACAAGGATTGGTCGTTGCTGACCCCGGCTCTGGTTATCCAATTTCTGACAGTGGCGGTAATTGCTAACGATTTGAACGAAACTACGGTGCGAGTTATGCTCGGCGCAATTCCTCTGGCCGTCTTTCTCAAAGGAATATCAGGGGTAATTGCCGGAGTTATCTTTTTCCTGACGGGCTATGCCCTGATTGTCGAAAGACGCGAATACCGGGCCGAGCAATTAGAAGAGGAAATGAATGACCGGGGGCGGTTGCGCCGTTTGTTTTACCGTATGCAAACTACTCAGGCTAACCAATTCCGCTATGTAGATTATGTTTTGCCGATTGGGGCAATTATTATCGCGGCGGGGGCAACCTATGCCCTGGCGACGCTTGTGCCATTTAGTGGCAATATTTTGGGGGATTTCGTGTTTTACTGGTTGGGCTGCGTCGGCATTGCTATTCTGGTAGTCGGGCGCGATATTCTGAAACTAGGGGTCGGGCTAATGGTCGCACTCAACGGGGCAGATTTGCTTTATGCCTTGCTGCGTAACGGGGATAGCCCGGTGGTGCTGGCGGCAAGCGCGGCAATTACGATTTTGCTGGCTTTACTGGTTTCCTATCTGGCAATTCTATTCTATACCAAGATGAAAACCCTTAATCTGGGCGAAGGCTTGCAGCGCAAAACCCGCCGGAGCAGAGCGTAAGAGAGTTGTTAGAGAAGAAGTTGTTAGTTGTTAGATTAGATATGGAATTCAAATAAAAATGCCATTTTTGATTTTACCTTTACCTTTTATACTAACCGGGTTTATCGTTGGGTTCGAGTTTGTTTTCTCGCCCGCCCGCTTTGAGTTTAGCCGCCGCTTGATGGTAGTTTGGCCGATTGTCGCTCTGGCGGCGATGATTACCCTTTTGTGGTTGCCAACCCCTGATGTAGACCTGAATTTGTTCGGCTTTTCGGCTCTGGCAAAGCTTTTTCTGACGTTGCTTTATGTTTTAACCGGGGTTGCTTTGCTGGCCGCTTACCCGCTAGGAGTGTTGGATACGGGTCGCTTTGCCCCGGTGTCGCTGGCCGTTTGCGGGCTACTGCAAGCCGGGTTATATTTGGCAAATCCGTTTTTGGTTACTTTGTGTATTGTCGCCGCCAGCTTTATCAGCCTGATTGCTGTAGTAGATTTAGCCGGAACAAAAGAAGAACAATTTGTAAAGGCGGTGCGTTCTGCCGTCCGCTATTTGATAGCATCAGTGCTATTTGGTCTGACTTTGTTTATCGCGCTGGTCTTTCTGGAACGCTTACGGCTTGACCCGCAGCTAACCGGGGTAATCAAAATAGTAGTTGCTTTGCTAACTGTAGGTTTTGCGGTACGTCTAGGAGTTTTTCCTTTCAACTTATGGCTACCCGAACTTTTGGAAGAAATTAACGGGTTGGCCGGATTTTTGGTGGTTGGCCTGATAAACGCGGCGGCTACTGTTTTTCTGTTCGATTTTCTCCAAAGAAACCCGGCCCTGCTTTTCGATAATTATAATCAAGCCCAAGCCGTAATGTATCTGGGACTGGCTGGCGCAGCCTTAGCCGGATTACTGGCTTTAGCTCAAAACGGTATGGGCAAAATGCTGGCTTACATTATCAGTAGCGATTATGGCTTGATTTTGTTCGGGCTGGCCTCACCGCATACTACCGGGAAAAGTGGTGCGCTTTACTCGTTGGCAAATCTTTTGCTGCTGCAACTACTGATTTTTACCAGTCTGAGCCTGATTTACTATTGCTTGCGGAGCAACTCGCTGGAAGGTGTAACCGGGTTAGGACGACGTATGCCAATTGCGGCGGTTGGTCTGATGGTCGGGTTACTGGGAATGGGCGGCGTACCACTTTTAAGCGGTTTTGCGGGCAAATATTTGATAATCCAGTCTGCCGCACAGGAGGGCATTTGGTGGGCCTTAGCCGCAGGCGTAGGGGTGGCACTCAGCCTGATGGCCGCCCTGCGCTACTTCCACCGTCACTTTATGGGCAACGACACTCCCGGTTTGCGTACTCGTCCTGAACCGCGTGCCGCCACCGCTCTTGTGCTGGCTCTGGTCTTTGCCGTCCTGCTGTTTGGCCTCTGGCCCGCCCCCGCCCTCGACTTGATTAATAGTGCAATCAAATAAGAAAGCCGGACTTTATCCAGTCCGGCCTTTTTTGTTCCCATTCTTTGTTTTTAGAATTGACGGCGGGCGAACCAGTAACCCCCGACAGTTGCCAGCGCAATTAGCGGGAAAACAATCCAAACACCTACTTCCCACAGTTTTACGTAACCCTGATTGTTACAGCTTGCGCCAAACTGGGTCACGCCCATTACACGGCAGGCAGTATTATCAAATTCGGTTTCATTTACCTTTGATAGTCCAATAATGGCATTATCAAACCTGGTAAAAGCGGCATTGGAGTCACCTATATCAATTTTGATAGCTTGTGCCAGCAAATTCTTGCTAAAGGCATCCCTTATTTGAGTATCTAGCTGACTATAATCATTCAAGGCAAATTTACTATTGGCCGGGCAACGAGTACCACTCTGGGCTACCTGACACAAGAAATCCACTTCCTGACGGTAAGTTACATTATTCCAGGCAATTTGAATTTGCTTTTGCAGCAAATCACGCTTTTTCTGAAAATTGTCGTTCAAAGTGTTAGCCTGAAATGCCTTGCGAATATCGGCAGTCAGGGCTGCGCTGGTACTATCCAGACCGGGAGTTTCCGGGCTAAGTAGCAAGCGCGATTCATCGGCGTTAGCGTCGGCAGCCAATTGGCGGATTTTAGAAGCGGCATCGATACTGATAAAGCTGTCTACTGCTACTGTATTATAATCAGTTTTTGATTGAAGCAAATTCAGGCTGAGAAAGATGGCTACGATTAGGGCGGCGATTAAAGCCAGAGCATAGCCGGGATTAATAACCCGGTGGGTGGTAACAGCATAACGAAAAGACAAGAGGGCCAGCCCTAGCACCAGCAAAACCGTTAGCGCAATTACTAACAAAGTATAGGTTGAGACTGAAGCCAGAGCTGCGTCACTGGCCTTCTTTAACTGGCAATTGTTAATAGCGGTTAGCTTTTGAATATTGGCTTCGATACCTAATGGCTTGGCACCGATTTGACAATCCTGACTGGCGACTAGCTGGGAGTTGGGATTTACCGTCAAATCAGGCCAATTGTTTAGCTTGGATTGCTCTTCGGGGGTGCGTCCCTCCGCGCTCAAATTTACATTATTCAAATTCCCTACCAGCAAATCGTGAGCGGATTTATAGGCCGCTAAAGCTTCTTCCCGATTGCCCCGGTCAAGCTCGTATTTCATCACATTTACGCGAGCTACATAATCCAGAAAGCGGTTATTGATTACTGCGATAGCATCGGCTTCACCAGCATAGGTAATATTTTTCTGGGCGGCATAAATCAAGTTGGACACATCTTGCCTGCGCTGTAAAAAATTATCCCAGACGGTGGCCCGCAAACCTTTGTCACCGTAAACGCTGGCGTTGTAATCAGGATTAGTTACATCTATCCGCGAGGTTAATTGATAATCTGCTACACTAACATCGGCTTGCTGTATCGACTGACCTAAACGCTGGGCGGCGGTAATACTGGGTGCGCTATTGGTAATAATATCGTTAAAGTTATTTTTAACACTACTTAATACAAAAAAAGAAACTGCCAGCGCAGCCGCCGATAATATTACACATACTAAAACCAGCCCGCTAAACTGCCCGCCATAAGTATCCAACCGAATAAGCCTTCGAGATTTCTTTGGGATTAGTGCCGGAACATTGGAATTACCCGGTACGGGAGCAAGCGGGCCAGGCCGGGTAAAACCGCCGGGCGCGGGCCGGGTCGGGGTTTGCGTAGGTGAATTTCGGGTTGACATACTTTCTCCTGTTTCCCTGATTGCTACAACCATCTAAATATCGTGCCGTTACAAGATTAAATACGCATCAACCCTTTAGAAGTTGCGAGTTACGAGTTACAAGTTGCGAGTTGGAAACAGAGTGGTTAGATGTTAGAGGGGACAGGGTTATAGGTAGTTGGTGAGTGGACTTTAGACTTCCTACTTCCGACTTGCTAAATTGGGGTAATCTCCCTGCCTTAAAAGGCTGGGCTGATAACATGAAAACGTGGCTAAAGCCGTTACAAGTCAGACCAAATTTAGCCAAACTTTGCCATGCCCTTTAGGGCCATTTTCATGCCATCAGCCCGAATATAGAATGTCCGGGAGATTACCACCCTTCTAACAAGTCGGAAGTAGGAAATCTAAAGTTGGAACCTGCTATCAAGTATCAAGAAATTTCCAACTCAAAACTCAAAACTATTTCGCGTACTCGACAGCACGAGTTTCGCGGATAATGGTTACTTTGATTTGGCCGGGATACTGGAGATTTTCTTCAATTCGTTTGGACAAATCGCGGGCCATCCGCATGGCGGTAACATCATCCACGATTTCGGGCCGCACCAAAATACGCACTTCGCGTCCGGCCTGAATTGCAAAACAACGTTCGACCCCTTCCAGCGAATTAGCCATTTCTTCCAGAGCTTCCAGACGGCGAATATAAGTTTCGACCTGTTCGCGTCTTGCGCCGGGTCGACCACCGCTCATCGCGTCCGCTGCCATCACAATCCAGGCTTCTACCGATTGCGGGTCTTCCTCGCTATGGTGCGCCCCAACTGCATGGGCGATTTCAGGAGCTTTCATCAAGCGGCGAATTGCTTCCGCCCCGATAATAGCGTGCGGGCCTTCTATCTCCTGATCCATAACCTTGCCAATATCGTGCAGTAGCGCACCGGCTTTGGCTATTGGCACATTTGCGCCGAGTTCCGCCGCCAGCACTCCGGCAATGTGGCTAACTTCTACCGCATGGTGCAACTGGTTCTGTCCGTAGCTGGTACGATAGCGCAAACGACCCAAAAGCTTTAGAATGTCGGGATGAATACCTTGCACGCCTGCATCAAAAGCGGCCTTCTCGCCATCTTCGCGAAGCTGCTGCTCAACTTCCTGTTTGGCTTTACCCACCGCTTCTTCGATACGCGCCTGATGTATTCGTCCATCGGTTATTAGCTTATGTAAAGCTCGTCGAGCGATTTCGCGCCGCACCGGGTCAAAGCAACTAAGCGTGACCGCTTCCGGCGTATCATCGACAATCAAATCTACCCCGGTAGCCTGTTCAAAAGCCCGGATATTGCGGCCTTCCCGCCCGATAATCCGGCCTTTCATTTCATCGCTGGGCAGGGTTACGGTGGAAACGGTAGCTTCCCCAACGTATTCGCTGGCAATCCGGCTTACTGCCACCGAAAGAATTTTGCGGGCTTTTTCTTCGGCCTTTTCGCGGGCTTCTTCTTCAATCCGGCGGACTTTTGCTCCGGCGAAATGTCGGGCCTCTTCCTCAAAGCGACTAATCTGATAATCGCGGGCCTGTTCCCCCGACATACCGCTAATCCGTTCAAGTTCGATAAACTGGCGGCTACGATGCTCTTCGGTATGAAGCTTTAAAACATCAATTTCGCGCTCCCGGCTATTCAAACTTTTTTCGCGTTGTTCTTGTCGCTCAGATTTACGTTCGAGGTTTTCTTCTTTTTGCTGCAAACGCTGCTCGACACGGGTTAATTCCGAGCGGCGTTCTTTTATTTCAGTTTCGGCTTCCTGCCGAAATTTCAAAGCTTCGTCTTTGGCCTGTAGTATTATCTCTTTCTGTTGCGTTCTGGCCTCTTCTAAAAGCCGATTTACAGTCTCTCTTTCCAAAGCCAGTGAGACATTGGCCTTGCCCTGTTTATAAAAATAAACGCCAAATCCACAGAATGCGCCTGCAATTATACAGCCAAAGAGAACGACCAGCGTTAGAGCTAAATCCATTTCTCTTTACTCCACTTATTTTCGGAATATATATAAAGTAATGATTTTTGGCACTTTTGGCTTAACACTTTATGAGAAAGTGCTAAATAAGTGTTAAAAGCATTAACTGTCTGTTATCCTATAACGCTATGCCACGCTTGTCAAGTATTTCAGGTTACAGCAAGGCTAAAATTTATTATTTTGAGCAGGTTTTGTAGCTCAATTATGAACAAGCTACGATAAAACTTGACGAAGTAAAGCGACTGCGTTAAACTGAAAGCTAATTGGCAAATTGAGAGGCAATTTGCCCTGCTTAACGATAGATATTCGGCTGAATTTATAAAGCTTAGGAATAAAAGTATTAATGGAGACAAAGCAAGAAACGAAGTCATTGCCCCGTAACCGCAAGTGCGGAAACTGCCGTTATTTTGAACCGGCCCCGTTATGGCGTAAAGGGTGGTGTCGCAATCCGCGTCTCTATGACCGTCGGGCTAATCACTTAGTAGATGCGGCTACAATCGATTGTGAACAAGTTTTCCGGGCCAGAATTTACTGGGAACCAATTCCTACCCCCGAACCAGTGGAAGCGGTAATGGCCCAGCCTACTGCCAGCTATCGCGCTCCCCAGTTAGGCGTGGAAGAAAATTCGGTAGAATTGCCGGTAGCGGATGGGGGCAACCGGGTACGGCAGGCTAACGATAAAGTGCTAAAATCGGCGGCCAACCGCCCGGTAATCACTCGACGTGAAAAATCTACCGCTACCCCCAATCTGGTACGCAAATCCAGCAATGCCCGAAAGTGGCTCAAGGATAATATTCCTTATTATGACCGCCTTGATGGGCCAGTCAGCCGCGCCAGCATAATGACCTGGTTGCCCTGGCTGATTGTGGGCGCACTGCTGGTGATAGTATTACTTAACGTTTTAGGCGGCAAAAAAGACGCTACGCCGACTACCACGGGTAGTTCTTCTACCGTTACTACCGCCCCATTCAGTACGATTAATTCGGGAACTGGCACGAATTCCAGTGCGGTGGTCGCCCCTAATGGAACGGTTAAACCGGCTACCGTCACCTTGAGCAGTGCGCTACCAACGGCTACCGCTGTGCCGCCTACGGCTACACCACAGGCAAAAGTATTTGCCAAAGTAGCTGGCACTGGCCCTAGCAAAGCTTTGAAAATGCGGAAAGACCCGCATATTAACGGGCCAAATGAGCCTACTAACGTAGTAGTGCTTATTCCCGAAGGCGAACAAGTCGAGATTACCGGGCCGTTCAAATCTGCCGAAGGTTTTAACTGGTGGCCGATTAGCTACAAAGGTCAAAACGGCTGGGCAGTGCAGGAATATCTGCAAAAAAATTCCTAAATCAGCCTGATTATAAAGGCTAAATTCAAAAAGACCCTGCCACCGTGCGGGGTCTTGTTTTTACAGGAAAATATGAGCGAACAAGTACCAAATTCAATAAAAGAAATAAAAACAGAAATAAAAACAGTTTTGGTCTGCTATACTCAGGCTACTTTTGATAATCTGGCGGTGGATGACGAAAGCGCGGGTAGCGATGGGGATGTAGAAGCTGACGAGAACGAGCCGCTTGCCATTGCCCGCCGGATTGAGCAAACCGCCCACAAATTAACGGCGGCTCTCAAAATCGCCGGATTAACTGCCGAAGAAATAAAAGTCCCGCAGCGCAGTTTTGCCCCTCGCGATGTAGCAAAAGCGGCCTTTGGCTGGCGTTTATTAGATGTGAGCGAAAGTAATGGGGTGAAAATAGATTTGGTGATTTGTCTGGATTTTCCAGCCTGGACAATTGCCCATCCCAATAAAATTTGCTGGCTGACTTATTTGCCTTATTTTATTATGCGGCGCAGAAGTGGCCCGCGTCCAACCCTGAATATACCCGCCGGAGCATTGCTAGGCAGCGTTACTCCGGCTAATCTTGTTGGGCCAAGCAAAAGCCAGGAAGACGTGAGCCAGACGATTAGCTCTTTGTTGCAGGGGGAGCGGCGGGGTCTGGCCGAAGCCAAACGGGTGCTGACGGGTAGCAGGGAGATTGCCCAGGAAGTCGCCCGGAGCGGGTTACTAACAGAATACAACCCCTTCCCCGCTAACCCAGAGGCGGATGTTGCCGGCCCGGAGTGGCAAGCTGCTATCAAGCGTTTGCTGGCAGGTTCGGGCAATGCGTAGAGGGCTTTGGTGGGCAAGCTGGCTTTTAGTGCTGGCGGGTTTCTTTGGCCCCTGGCTGTATGGGCCATTGGGAAAAAGCAGTGATTTTGGCTGGCAGCCAGTTTGGGGCTTGCTGCTGCGGCTTGTTCCGGCCAATCTTTTTATCATTCTGGCCGTTATAAACTGCTTTTGCTACGTCGAATTAACTTTGCGGAGGGGTGTACCGCCCCTGATTGGTATATTGCGCTGGGTCGGAGGATTTTTCGGATTGCTAATTTTGCCTTTGCTCTGGTTTGTTTTCGACCAAACCGGGCGCGGCTCAATTGCTTTGCACCCGGATGGTACTCTTGGTTGGGGGGCGTGGCTGGCTTTGGTGGGCCTGATTTTGCAAGTAGTTGCCTTGCGGCTAACTATTGCCGAAACGAAAATCAGGAATTAGGGACTATTTTTGGGAAGTTACTTATTAAAAGTTGCTAACCCATTGTGATTGTAATAATTTGTGATAAAATAGATTAGGAATTAGAAAAGCAAAAGTAAGGAAAAGTAAGGAAGTACAGATACTATGGCTATCAAAACACATCTTTGTCCGAAATATGAATATGCAATGGGATTACTGGGTAAACGCTGGAGCGGCTTAATTTTGCGGGCTTTGATGGAAGGCCCTTGCCGTTTTAACGAGTTATTGAGTACAGTTGAAAAAGTTAGTGACCGGGTTTTGACCGAGCGATTGCGCGAATTGGAAGCCGCCGGGCTAGTCGAGCGCAAAGTTTATCCCGAAAGCCCGGTTCGCATCGAATACAGTTTGACTGAAAAGGGTCGGGCAATGGATACTGTAATGGCCGCTTTGCAAAGTTGGGCGGATACGTGGGTAACGCAGGAAGAAGTGATGCGGGCTGAGGCTAACGAAAAAGAAAAATCCAGCGACAAGGAAAAGGAAGCCGAAAAGAAGTTGGCCCTCTCCCGCTAGAGGATAATTAATGAAGGCTGAAATTCTTTCGATTGGCACGGAATTACTGCTTGGTCAAATTATTGACACTAACGCCGCCTGGCTGGCCGAGCAGCTTCCGATGCTGGGTATTGACTTGTTTTTTATTTCACAGGTGGGTGATAATCGTGGCCGTTTGACCGAAACCTTGCGGGCGGCCATAAATCGTTCGGATTTGGTAATTTGTACGGGTGGGCTAGGCCCAACCGAAGATGATTTGACCCGCGAGGCTATCAGCGATTTGCTGAATGAGCCAATGGAAGTAAAACCCGAACTGGAAAAACCCTTGCGCGAGTTCTTTGCGCGGCGAGGTGTTGCTATGCCCGAAAAAAACGTCAAGCAAGCCAGCTTGATAGCCTCTTCTCAACCTCTGGATAATCCTATTGGAACTGCCCCCGGCTGGTGGGTCGAAAATAACGGCAAGGTAATTGTAGCCATGCCGGGTGTGCCGCACGAAATGAAGCAAATGTGGCAAAATCAAGCTGCTCCGCGTTTGCGGGTGCGTCTGCCCGGTGAAATCATTCTTTCGCGCACTCTCAAAGTTTTGGGTAAGGGTGAAAGTGCGATAGAAGAAATGGTTATAGACCTGATTGGTTCATCCAACCCGACCCTTGCCACTTATGCCAAGCCGGACGGTATTCATTTGCGGGCGACTGCTAAAGCTTCGGACGAACTTTCGGCGCGAGGCATTTTGTTTGAAATCGAAATGCGCTTACGGGACAGGCTGGGTACGCTTATTTACGGGATTGACGACGAAACTATCGAAGGGGTAATCGGCGAAATGCTGCAAGACCGTAAATTGACGCTGGCGGTAATGGAAGCCGGGTCAGGCGGTTTGCTGGCGGCAAGGCTGACCGATGCGCTCAACAGTGCCGATTTCTTTCAGGGTGGTTTGGTCAGCCAGCAACGGGCAATGCTGGCCGAATGGGGGGTTGACCGCGATTTGATGGAACAGCACAATATTATGAGCCGCGAGGTCGCCGAAGCAATGGCAACCGCCGCCCGGCAAACAATGGGAGCGGAAGCAGGGCTGGCGATTTGCGTAGCCGCCGGGCCAGAAGAATACGAAGGCAAAGCGGCAGGGAATATTTTTATGGCAGTAGATTTGGGCGGTACGGTCAAAAGTGCCGACGGCTATTACCGCTCCAAACCCGCCGAAGTCAAACGATTGGCTACCGTCAATTCCCTGAATTTGCTACGCCGGGCCTTACTCAAGTAACAAGTATTAAGTTAGAGGGAACAAGATTGTCGGTTGCAGGTAATCGTCTTGTGGCTCAAGGCCCAAGCTCAAAGGGCGAAAGTAACCTAAAGGTCACTATCAGGAGTAGTCAGGGGAGTTTTAGTGCGCTTCAGCGTACTTTCGCCTACTAAGACTGGGGTTTGAACCCCAGGTGGTTGTCGAGAAACAAACTCCCGACCTTAAAAGGGCGGGGCTGATAGCATGAAAACTTGGCTAAAGCCGTTGGGGGTTAGTCCAAAACTAGCCGAACTCGTTTCAGCCCTTTAGGGCCGTTTTCATGTTATTAGCCCGGACATAGAATGTCCGGGCTACGACCCGCAACTCCCTGCCCAACAACCGACAACCTTTTTCCTAACTCGCAACTTACTCAGTCCTCAATTCTTTAAAAGATGTTTCCCTGGGGGCGACCTTTGGGCCAGCAGCCAATACCCGCTTGAATATGGTCGAGCGAATAGAGGCCGCCAGCCCGAATATAGCCGCCTTCAAAGGGATTTTCGGCCAGTAGCAGGGGAGTATCCAAATCTACATAATCAAAGCCGCCATTGCCCGCCGCGAAATGGGCCGAGCAGCACATTGCCAGTTTGGTTTCTATCATACCGCCAATCATTAGCCGGATATGCCCCGCCCGGCACACGGCGGCAATGTCCATACCCTCAATAAGGCCGCTTTTCATTAGCTTGATATTAACCACATTTGCGCTGCCAGTAGCGGCTATTCGCAAGGCATCGGCGGCACAAAAAACACTTTCGTCTGCCGCTACCGGGACGCGCCCCTGTTCCGTTACAAATTTCATACCGTTGTAATCGTGCTTAGGGACAGGTTGCTCGAACATTTTTATTCGCACTCCCCGCTTACTTAATTCGTTCAGCAACTCTACCGCTTCCGGCCCGCTATAGCCCTGATTGGCATCCAACGTTATCTGACTACCCGGCGCACCTTCCAAAACCGCCACAGTCCGGGCAATATCGGCCTCCAAACCACTACCGACCTTGATTTTAATAGTTCGCACCCCTTCGGCAGCAATTCCCGCCGCCAATTCTCGCGCCCGTACCGGCTCTACAATCGGAATACTAATATCGGTTTCTACCGAAGAAGCCGCGCCACCAAAAAACTGGTAGAGCGGCACATTCATGGTTTTAGTGATTGCATCCATTAAGGCCATTTCCAGGCCAGCACGGGCCGCGCTTTGGGCCGAAAACAAGCTATATATGTCGGCAGAGATTTTGCGCCATTCCAGCGCGTCCCGCCCTGTGATTAGTGGTGCCAGCGTTTTCAGGGTCGCCATTACCGTAGCCTGATTTTCGCCGTTAATTGGCTCAAGCGGGGCAGCTTCGCCGTAGCCGATTGCGCCGTTATCCAATGTAATAGTAATTAAAACATTGCGAACTTCATCCAATCGCCCGATAGCAATCACGAACGGTTCTAAAAGTGGTACGTTTAGCGGTTCAAACTCAATCGAACGGATAACGGTGGGCGCGAGCTTCATCTTAGAATTACCTTCCTCTTTTAGCCAGATTTTAACAAAAGAACTAAGCGAATTATAGCATCAAGCCTTTGCTAAAAGAACTCGCAAAGCTTTTCAAAATGATTTTGAGAATACGAACATTTTGTGGCACGTTGATTGCTTTAGTAATAGGCAGAGAGGACAACAGCAGGCCAGAAGGCAAAGGCAGTTGTCAGGAAAATAAGGCGGTGAGGCAACCAGGAAAGCCTTACCAAAGGTGACTAAGTAAAGGTAAAGGAGAAACTTTAACATGAGCATTATCATTTGGATAGTTTTGGGTTTGGTAGCCGGCTGGATTGCTAACATGATTATGAGCAGTGGCCGTGGTGGTTTGATTGCTGACCTTCTGTTAGGTATTGTCGGCGCGTTCGTTGGAGGTTTTATCGGTAGCTTGCTGCTGAATTCGGATGTAGTAACCGGCTTCAACCTGACCAGCGTTTTGTTCTCGGTAATTGGCGCGATTGTCGTAATCGGTATTTACCGGGCGGTTACGGGACAAGCGGTACGTCAGTAACCATCTTTCGAGATGATAAAAGGCTCGTCTCCTGACAGGAGCGGGCCTTTTGCTTTTTAAACATCAGGCAGCACTTAAAACCGTGCCAGATACTTGGGCCTTAGCAATGGCGTTATAAAGCGTATTGGCAGGACGACCATCCAAAATAAGGGTTTGTTCAGCACCTTCGGCAGCTTTGAGGGCCGCCTCGATTTTGGGAATCATCCCACCCGAAATAACGCCATTTGCCAGCATAGCACGAGCCTGAGCCGGACTTAGTTTGCTTACAAGCTGTTTTTCTGCATTCAGCACTCCCGGCACATTCGTCAGGAAGGCGCACACTTCGGCTTGCAAAGCGGCTGCCAGGTGCGCGGCGACGTTATCGGCATTAATATTAAAAATACTGGCATTTTGGTCTAGGGAAAAGCCAAAGGGTGCAATAACGGGCAAGAACCCGACTTCCAGCAAAAGTTCGAGGGGCGCGGTGTTTACTTTCACTATTTCGCCCACCAATCCCAAATCACCGTGAGCGGTATCGCGGCGACATTCGATTAAAGACCCGTCTACCCCGCTCAGGCCGATAGCCTTAATTTGGGGTGCGCCTGCCCGGTTAATTGCCGCCACCAATTCAGCGTTAATTTGGCCGCGCATAATCATCAAAGCTGCTCCCAATGCCGCCTCGTCCGTAACCCGTAACCCATTCAAAAAGCGTGGCTCCTGCCCCAATTTCTTAAGTAAACCGTTAATAGCGTTGCCACCACCATGTACTAGCACGATACGCCAACTTTCGCGGGCCAGCTTTAAAATATCATCCAAGGTTGTATCAGGTGCGCCCGTCGCAGTCTGCCCGTCCAAAGTGCTACCGCCCAACTTTATCACCAGCGTTTTGCTCAATTTTCTCTCTCTCTCCTCAAACTTGATACTCAGCCCTTACCATTGCACTATTTATAACCGCTTATCAGAAACCAGAAACCAGAAACTAGAAACTCTTTTTAGCTCGTTCGGAACGTTCCCAAATACCGCTTTGGCGTTGGGTCAGCCAGCGTTTGAAACCTACCAATTCGGCAAAATGCAAAAAAAGGAAATAAGCTGGAACATAAATTGGGCGAGGACATTTGCCAGTACGGTCTAGTTGCCGCAAGCCAATTAGCCCAAGCCCGTAAAACCCGATTTGGGCCAGCAAAAGTAAGCGGTAAAAAGGCGAACGGCGGGCCAGCCCAAAATTGCAAAGCAAAATCAGGGGCAATAGAAAAGGAGTAATCGCCCAGCGTAAAAAGCGATGCGAAACATAGGTAAACCATAATCGCCCGAAGCGTGGGTTTAATAGTTCCGGCAAGCGGGCAATCGATTGGTAGCCGCCACAGAAAATCCGGGTACGCCGCTTGTATTCATCCCGTAAGGAAGCCGAGCCGGTTTCATAGGAGATTGCTTGCGGTTCATATAAAACCCGGTAGCCGCGCCGGGCAATATTCATCGAAACCATAAAATCATCCAGAAGCGAATCCGAGGGCGGCGGTTGGTAAAGTTCGCGCCGGACGGCATAAATTTCGCCAGTTGCCCCAACTACCGAATAAAAAGCACTGTCACAACGTTTTAGAAAAGATTCGTATTTCCAGTAAAGCCCTTCGCCCCCACTGGAAGGGGCATCGCCCGTTTTTAGAATTTGTTTCTCGCCCGCTACGCAGCCAACTTTGGATTCGGCAAAATGTTGCACCAGATTGGCGATTGCTTCCGGGTTGTAAAGATTATTAGCGTCGGAAAAAACTATAATTTCGCCTTTGGCCTGAGATATAGCCCGGTTGACTACCGCCATTTTGCCAGTTCGAGTTTTTTCTTCCAGTAAAACTATGCCTTGATTGGCGTATTTTCGGACGATTTGAGCGGTATTATCGGTTGAGCCATCGCTGATAATCAGCACTTCGTGAAATTCTGCCGGATAGCTTTGCTCCAAGCAATTCTGGATTTTGGCTTCAATCCAATCTTCCTCGTTATGGGCAGCAATCAGGGTAGTAACCATTGGGCGATAAGCTTTATCGGAGCGGGAAGGATGCGGGAAAAACCGGGCTAATAGCGCAATGACGGCGGCGTATCCGGCATAAGCGTAAAAAACCAGACTAATCGAAAGCCATAAAACAAACTTGAGCAGAATCATTAATTACTTTGACCTTGATTAGCCAGCGAATTAACCAGCAAATGTGAAATAGTACCGGCCACGCGCTGCCAGGAATGTTCTTCGGCTACCGCCAACCGTTGCCGGGCTAGTTCGCTATCCGCGCTGTGGGCAATTACTTCGTCTAACGCAGTTACAAATTCTGGCGGAGTGGTCGCCAGCTTTATAAGTTCGGCAAATTCTTGCAAGCTAGGCAAGGGAGTTGCCACTACGCCCCGCCCGGTAGCCAAATATTCGTGAAGTTTGAGCGGGTAAATCGAGCGGGTCAACTCATTATGTTTGTACGGAATAATGGTTGCTCTCATACCACGTAAATAGCGTGGCAAATCGGATTGAGGCTTGTTGCCCAGCAAATAAATGTTTGGCTCAAGCTGCAAGCGGGCCAAATCTTTACCGCCCAGCCCTTCTTTACCAATTAGGACAAAAGAAATTTCCGGGCGAAGGCGGGCAATTTCGGCCATCAGCCCAACATCAAAGCGAAATTCGATTTGTCCAGCAAACCCCACTCTGGGTTCGGGAATATCAAGCAATTCGGGCGGAAGTGGGCCAGTTTCCTCTAAAGCTTGCCGGAAAAGGCTAACGTTTGCGCCGTTTGGCACAAAAAAAGTGTTGGGGTTAAAAGCTTGCTTGGTAGCTTGCAAAACCTGAGAAGTGGTAACTACTAAATCGCTACGCTGGATTAGTCGCTGCTCAATTTCCTGAATACGGGGCGAAAGGCCGGGAAAACCGCGCACTTCATCGGTACAGTGGTACAAAACTAATTGCTCGTTCAAATTGCCACAAACTGCCAGCCCAAAATAAGGGTTGAACGAAATCCAGAGCAAGGGACGTTGCATCCCCAATTTGCGGGCGGCCTGTCTTACTGCTTGCGAAAAAAAGCGACCATTTTGATGTAAAACCGGGCGATGCAGGGATTGGGGTAAACGGTTGAAAGGGATGGCAGGCGGTGGGGTAAAAGAATAGAGATTAGCTTCGCGCTGAATTATTTTGCCGCTTAAACCTCGTTTCAGGCGGGCGCGATGCCAGGAATTGTTCAAAAGGGCGCGGTAATCGCTAAAATAATTCAAAGGTGGGTCAACAAATAGCACCCGATTAGCGCGGGCAAATTCACGCATCAGGCTGTGACGGCTGGTTGGAAAAGGCCAATCCCAATCCATAACTGAAACGCAAACAATATCATAGTTTTGTAATTCCAGATAAGATTGGGTTGAAGGCATTATTTGAGCAGTCGTCGCGTTCTCTATTTTCAATTGAGCAATCCCATCTATTACTTGCACCATATTTCTCTGGGCTTACTGAGCTTCATTTCATACTATAGCAGAGATAAACACGCCCGGATAGTGGAAGATAGGATAGCATTTATATGATTATTTAGCGTGCGCCCCTGAACTTAACCATTGCTGGGATAGTCATAAGCAGAATCTTTAAATCATTCCAGAAAGAATTAGTCGCCGCGTAATAATTATCCAGTAGCAAACGTTCTTCTGCGCTTAAATCCGACCTGCCGCTTATCTGCCAAAGCCCGGTCATTCCGGCAGGAGCGTTAAAGCGCAATTTCTGCCATTCCTCGCTCAAGGCTTCGGCTTCATAAATTGGCAAAGGCCGATTACCGACTAACTGCATATCGCCCAATAATACATTAATTAACTGGGGCAATTCGTCCAAACTGGTTTTGCGTAAAAAACCACCAATCCAGGTAATGCGCGGGTCGTTTTTGATTTTGACAAAAGCTTGATTTTTGTACTCATTTTGCTTTAGCATTTCGAGCAACTTGGCATCGGCATTAACATGCATGGTGCGGAACTTGTACATCTTGAAAACTCGCCCGCTCCGCAAATTACGGCCACCTGGTCGACCCTGCCCAACCCGTAATTGTTTGTAAAATATTGGGCCGGGAGAATCAAGTTTGATTGCCAGTGCAATTAAAAGCAAGGCGGGTGCAAGTACCAGTACTAGCAGCAAAGCAATTGCCAGATTAAATGCTCTCTTAAACATTGGCCCAAGTTCGGGACGGTTGACTACGCCCAGACAATGCAAATCGCCAACCCATTCTGCCTCAAAATTTGGCCCTTGACATAGCAGATTGCCACGTACTAAACTTTCGTTTAATTTTACGGCCAGCCCGACACGAGTTTTGGCAAAAATTACGCTTTGCCGAATTTCTGCCCCCTGCCCAATTATAACATCATCGCCAATAATGCAACTATCCAGTTTGGCATCTTGCTGGATTTTGCAATTACGCCCGATAACTAAAGGGGCTTTGAGCAAAGCGTTCGGGTGGATTTTCGTACCCGACCCAACCCAGATACCCGGCTTTATTTCCAGTGCATCAGCAGAGCTTATCCAACTTTTTTTAGTATCAGCCAAAATTTCCATACAACTGCGCCAATAATTCGAGGGAGTGTTCAGTTCGCGGATTTCACCATCCAAAGCACAGGTATTAACCCGGTGGCCTTGTCCTAGCAACCGCACCAGCAATTCTTGCATATTAAAGTTTTTGCTATCGGGCAAACAATTCAAAGCTTCCGGCTCAAAAAGATATAAACCCGCTTCACAGGCTTCGGGCGCGATGCGTAACATCCCGAATTCGGGTGGCATAGCGACAGATTGAGTTCCAGCACTACTCCCGGCGATTTCATAGGCAGCTTTGAGGGCTGCCGCCCAGGGAGTAGCCACCCGAACCGCAACAACGCTGGCAGCGGCCCCACTTTGGCGGTGCTGCTGCAAAGCCAGCTTCAGGTCAACCCGTACAAGGTGTTGACAATCCACTACAATAAAAGTTTCGCGCAAGTCATTTTTGAGACGATTTAAGGCTGCCGCCCCGCTCGAATTATCATAAGCAAAACTAAAGCGCAAAGGAGTAGCTGGTTTACGTTTGTTATCCCAAAGGTGTTCAATTTCGCCGTTGGGTCGTTTTGCGGCAACGATAGTTTGAGTTACGCCAACTTCGGCAAGTTGTTCCAGCAAATGTTCAATAACCGTCTTGTTTATTACCGGCACAGTTGCCAGGGAAGTCCCCTCGACCAACGGTGCAAGTTTCACGCTGGTTTCATTAGCTAAAATAACCGCCTTCATTGGGTACAGCTCCTTCTAAACAACCTGTTATTAAGAAATCTTGATTTGAACATTTTCCTAGCTTACTCACACACAGCAAGGGCTGTGCCAAATTTTTATGTGTTTTTAATAATCGCTTCTAAAGTTTGCCCCGTTTTGTAATTATCGCGCTTTAAGTGCCAGCGCAAAACTTGCCAATACAAATTGCGTGAGGAACGAGCCTTTGCCTGATGCCTGGTTAAAGTTTGTAAAGTCCAGTAAAACACCCAAAACAGCAGCGCGAAAATAGCTTTACCCAGGTATAACCAGCGTGAGTAAAGCGGGTAATGTTTGCGAACGAATAAATAGCGTCCTCTGTAATTATGTAAAGTGCTTTCGAGACGGGCCTGTCCCGCGCTTTTGCCCGCATGATGGACTGCCGCCACATCAGGAATATAAACTACTTGCCAATTGGCCCGGTGTAGCCGGTATTGTAATTCCATTTCCTCGCCATACAAAAAGAAATCTTCGTCGAAAACTCCAACTTGCTTCAAAGCGGTTCCTCTTAGCATCAGCACTGCCCCGATAACCCAATCAACCGCTTTGACAGTTTCGTTTTCAGGAGCGGCGATTGCTTTCTTGAGCAAGGCGTTATCGGTTAAAGAACCTAAAAAGCTGTAAAACGGATAATGTGAACGCTGTACCGCCCCATTCGGGTAGCGCAAGGCACAGCCCACCGCCCCGGTTTGCGGATGCTCGTCCAAATAGCTGCTCAGGCGTTGCAAGGTAGTAGCTTCAAGTTCAGCATCCGGGTTAAGAAAGAAAATATACTCAGTGTTGGTTTGAGCAATTGCCTGGTTGCAAGCCCGCCCGAACCCTAAATTTTGCGAATTGGCAATTACTGAAATTTGAGGAAATTCAGCTTGAAGCATAGTTACGGTGCCGTCGCTGCTGGCATTGTCGACCACCCAAATTTGGGGAGCGGAATCGCACCGGCTGTTTAATGCCGAAGAAACCGCCTTTCGGGTTAGCTCCTTTGTATTCCACGATACAATAACCACGGCCAATTTAGGCTCTTGCATAATTAATTCATTCATTTTAATAATAATTGACCAGTTAGCTTTTACTGTTCAACTTTGTTTCCAGTTTTCTTTTTACTTATAGTTGACCCGGTTTTGAGTAAAACGTTTGACAACTTGCTTTAGTAGTCTAATCCTAGCAAACTGAAGTTCATTTCAGGTAGCTATTCTATTACAACCAAGTTACAAAAAAAATTTGATGTTACATTATTGTAACCTAACTCCTGACTAAAGTGGTCTACCAATATTAAAAGATAAATATAGATTTGCGCTCTTGTATAATAATTTGACAAAACAAAAGCTATATATATAAAATAGTTTTTATAGTACCAGGCTTAAAGCCGTTTTATTGTGGCTTAATAAGCTTTATTCAAAAAATTTAGTTAAAAATTCATACAAACGCAAAGTTGTAACAGTTTACATTTTGACGATTTTGTAATATTCTTGTAACCAGTGACCTTTACAAAAACTCACTTTACGAAAAGCTAATTCTAGCTAGATATTTCGTAATCGTTACCTGAATAAAACTGTAACAAGACAAGTAATTTTGTCGATTTACATAAAGGCAAAAACTAAAATCACTATACTATAAATTATGGAAATAACCAAAAGCTGGTGGCTTGAATTAAGCGGGGACAATATCGGGGTAAGTGAAAGCATAAAGCCATATGTCGCGCTTTCACCTCTGAATTTTCTGGAAGCCAGTGCAACAATTTTAAGGCAACCACTTGAATTGCCGGAAAAGCTAACCGAATGGGCCAGCCTTGTGCTGGAATTTTGCCATCCGATAGGGCTAGAGCTAAGTATTAATCTAGCTGAGAGCCTGATGCAGCAAACCAAGCCGCTTTACTTTCAACTATATCAGGGCCAACTAAAATTTAGTGCTGATTTACAAAATTTCAAAATCAGGCTGGCTTTGCCGGACATCAAAGCAATCGCTTTCAGGCCACAATTTTCAGTGGGCTGCTTTGGTCAGTTGCGCCTGCTGATTAACCGAGAATTAGCCGAACAAAGCGAAGTTTACCAAGCTCTGTCGCTGGCGACTAACCAACTGGAAGCATTTTTGGCTAAAACAAATTTGGAACGAGAATTAGCCGAAAGGCAACAGGCCGAAGCTTTGCAAATGGCTTTGCTGGAACAAGCTAACCACGATTTGCGCGGCCCTTTTGGTTCGCTTACCCTGGCCGCCGATTTGCTACTCGAAAAAGGATTGGATTTGCCTGCTACCGAGGTGCGCTACCTATTACAAAGGCTCAAACGCAATGTAGCGGCTTTGAATGGGATGCTGGAACATTATCTGAACTTACCGCGCCTTTCTCCCGAATTTCTGAGCCGCGCCCCAATTTTAGAGGTGGTAGTGATAAAAGAGCATTTGCAAAAAGTAATGGATATTGCTTTACCCCAACTTGAGCGCAAGGAGCAAAGCCTTGTACTGGATTTGGCTGATGCGCCTGAACCTGTAGTAATGGCGGATGAGCATTATTTTGACCAGATTTTGCTAAATTTAGTTTATAACGCTCATAAACACACGCCCGGTTTGAGCGAGATTAAAATTCAGGTAAGGGCGCAGCCGCCCTATCTCCAAATTTCAGTCATTGACAACGGCTCAGGGGTTGACCCTGAGTTATTACCTCAACTTGAAAAATTATTTAGTTCTGATTTGGTTGACCCGGACAAAAGCCCTAAATTGGGCTTGGGCTTGAAACTAATCCACGATTTAACTTTGAAACAAGGCGGATTAGCGGGCTTTAGCAGCAGTTCCACCGGGTCAGTTTTTTGGGTTAAACTACAATTGCCCCAATAGCAAAGGTCTTAAAACGATGCGAATAGCTTTAGTTGATGATGATCGCGACTTTGTAGCTTTGATGAAGTTCCTTTTCGAGCAGGAAGGCCATAACGTTATAACTTTTTATGATTATAACCAGGCTATTGCCAGTTGGAAAAGGTCGCAGCCTCATTTAATGGTAATTGATGTAGAATTACAGCACGCTAACGGGATGGAGTTGTGCCGCGTTATCCGTAGCGATTCTTCTGTACCGATTATTTTGCTTTCCGGCAAGTTCCGGGATACTGAAGACGAAGTAAAGGGCTTGAATTTGGGGGCAGACTTATACTTGACCAAGCCGATTGAACCAAAAAGGCTGACCGCTTACGTCAAGGCTCTGCGCCGTCGCGCTCAGATGAACCCGGAAGAAGATTTGGGCAGTGTCGATAGCACTTTTGCCCCCGGTGGCTCGACTTTAGTTTGGAGCGACTTGCAAATTGATTTGGAAAGCTACGAAGTTTATCGAGGTAACAATAAAGTCAATTTGACCGCTACCGAATTCCGCTTGCTCTATATTTTGATGTCCAACCGGGGTCGAGTGTTATCGCCAGATTTGATTTGTGAGCGGCTCTGGGGTTCAGACGAGGCGGAACTAACTCGTACCCTAAAAACCCATATTAGCCGCCTGCGTGACAAACTGGGCGATAATGCCCGCGCTTCGCGTTACATCGGCACTATCGTCGGGTTAGGCTACGTGTTCAAAACTTGATTTTCCCAAATGTTAAGTAAGAAGTCAGGTTTACAAGAACTTTTCTTAAAATCAATTTTTGTAATAATATTTTAAGTTTTGTAAATAAAATGTAACCGGGAATACACCTAAAGTTCGTCCTGGTTTTGTAAAATTAGATACTTGATTTGGATTAATACTTTATAACTTTATATCAATTCTCAGAGAAAAAGCGATTATGACTGTACAAGAGCCACTTGCATTGAACGCATCTACGAACAATACCGAAGCAATTGCCCTGCCAGATTTAGGCAGCGAACAAACTCTTTTACTGGAAAATTTCGGCAAACTGGCCGGGTTGATGTTGCAGGCCCGTCGCGCCAGCCTTTACGTTTATGATAACGATACCGGGCAATTTTACCCTTTTTATCATTACCAAAGTGCCGGAAGCTCGACCCGGCGAGTTAGTCGTGACCGTAACCGCGAAACCCGGCCTTTGGACATGGCCCGTAACCAGCCGCCGACCACTCCAAGCCTGGCTGAGGCCAATCCCGCGCCTGTCTCCAACGATTTCTTTGAGCAGTTTCTGGCAAATTCAGCTTACAACGAAGGCTCTTCCCTCAGTTATCCAATTACTCTGGAAAATCGCCCCTTTGGTTTTTTCCGGGCCGAGGAACGGGAAGATAATTTGGCCTATACCGAGAGAGAGCAATTAATGCTGGAATTGCTGATGCAGCAACTTGTAAAGGCACTAAAGCCGCTTTTGCCGACCAGCGATAATATTTCTGCTACAAAAAGTAATTTACCCGACGAAGCTTATTTACAAGCCCATTTGCCCAGCGAATTGGAACGCGCCCGCCGTCACAAATTTAATTTGAGCTTGATGGGTGTTACCTTGAATATTTCTTTAACCGAACTTTTACCTAATAATCCTGACTCAGAATCGGCCAAAATTTATTTGCAAGAAATTGTACAGCATATTGCTCGGGCTTTTCGGCGGAATTTGCGTAGCTTTGATTTGGTTTGCCAGAACGAAAATGATGAGTTTTCAATTGTGTTGCCCCATACCAGCGAAATAGAAAGTTATTACGTCGCCCGGAAGTTGATTAATCAGGTTAGCGAGGATATTAGCCTTAGTCCGGTGATGCGACGGGCGATTGCGCTGGTTATCGGCATTTCAACTTACCCAATTTTGGCGAATAACGCCCCGGTGCTGGTAAAACAATCGCGACAGGCAATGAACCAGGCCCGTCGCAACAAAAACAACGGCCACGCGGTCTACGTTTACGGTTCTTCGCGCCATTTTGATTTACGAAAGCTGGAAGAAATCAAGGATGAAGCAGTAGCGCGGGCTATGCTACGTGGCTTTAACTCCGTCAGCGTTGCGCTCGAAGCAATTTTGCCAAACGCTATCCCCTGGGAAATTAGCCGCCAGTATTTGTGTCTGGCAGTGCAGGAAAGACAAGCCGTTTTAACGGTGGCAATGGCTGACCCCAACGATAGCGCACTGATTACAATGCTGGCCCGCACTACCGGGCGAAGTATCGTACCGCTAGTTGCGCCACGTGCCGAAATCGAAGCAACTTTGGCGATACTCGAAAAGCACAAATCACACTAAAATATATTTCTAAGGAAAAATTTATGAGTGCCGAACTGGAAACTTTGCTGGAAAAAGTAGACGAGCTTTCTTTGGAAGAATTGGTACTTTTGCAAAACCGTATTGCACGACAACTTCAATCTAGAACCTTGGCTGAATTAAGCAATCAACAAAAGCTTTATGAGCAAGAAGTTTTTTACCGACCAAGTAAAGAACAGGTTAGATTAGAGTTGGCCGAGATTTTTACGGCGGAAGAATTAGCCGAAATTGCCCAAATCGACCCAGCTACTTTGCCTGAATTAGCAAAACCATTATCTGAAGCAATTAACGAAGACCGTGAGGACAGGTTCTAATGGCCTACGTTTTTCTTGATACTAATGCTTTTATTAAGCTTTACCTCAATGAAAAAGGTTCTGAATGGCTAAGAACCTTTGTCTTGGACAAAAATTCGGTTTTATCTGAATTAACTTTTGCTGAAACTGCTACGACATTAGGAAGATTGTACCGTCAGGGAGCTTACACTAGAATGGAAGCAGTAGTAAGGTACAACCAAATCTACCAGGAACGATTTAAATTTGAAATAATTCGGTTGGAAACCAAACAAATTTATCGGGTTGCTTCCCTTGCGTTCAACCTACCAGCTAATTCGAGGTTACGCGCTCTTGACGCAATTCAGCTAACCGCAGCAAATGCTCGTGCCGACAGCCAGAATCCGCCCGTTCCTTTGACTTTTGTTAGTTCGGATTTGCAGTTGTTGAACGTGGCACAAACAATTGGTTTTAGCGTCGAGAACCCGGAAAACCACCTTTAGATACCGCTTCTGCTATAATAGCCCCTATGATTATTGATGCCCATACTCATATTTTTTCGCCCGAAATTAGCGCAAAACGGGAGGCTTTGTGTGCGATGCCAACCGAAACGCGCTTCGCCGAATGTTATGCCTCGCCCAAAGCTAAAATGGTGACGGCAGAGCAGCTTATCGTTGCGCTGGACGCTGCTGGGATAGAGCGGGCGGTTGTCACCGGGTATGCCTTTGCCGACCAAGAGTTATGTAAAGCATCAAATGATTATATTATCGAAGCTGTACGGCAATACCCGGAGCGGCTTATCGGGCTGGGGGCGGTGCAACCTTTGGCGGGGGATAAAGCGGTTTATGAGGCAGAACGTTGCTTTGAAGCCGGGTTGCAGGGGCTGGGTGAACTAACCGCTGACGGGCAGCATTTCGATATTACCAACCCGGCTATTCTCGCGCCTTTAGTTGAATTACTGCTAAAATACGATAAGCCGATTATGTTACATAGCAGCGAACCAGTCGGGCATTTGTATGGCGGCAAGGGGCAAACTACGCCTGAAAAGATATTGAAACTGGCTCAGAATTTTCCCGCGCTAAAGATAATCGCGGCTCATTGGGGCGGAGGGCTACTATTTTACGAACTCATGCCAGAAGTACGAGCCAGCCTTGCCAATGTTTATTACGATACTGCCGCCACCACTTATCTTTATCGTTTTGAAGTTTTTCGGGCGGCAATCGCGGCCTGTGGTTATCAAAAAATTCTTTTCGCCAGCGACTACCCGGTACTTGGCCCGGCCCGCTTGCTGGAAAGAATTCGGGCTGAAGCGAATTTGAGCGAAAATGAATATCAGGCCATTATCGGCGCAAATGCGGCCAATTTGTTTGGAGTGCCAGAAAATTTATGATAGTAGCCATTCGGGGAAAGCTCGAACGTAGCGGGCTGGACAGCGTAATTATCGAGGTAGGCGGGGTTAGCCTGCGAATTTTCGTGCCGGTTAGCCTTTTGAATGATATGGGCGAGGTCGGTGGCGAGGTAAAATTATACACACATCTTTATGTGCGGGAAGACCAATGGGCTTTGTACGGCTTCAAAAGTACCGAGCAGCTAGATTTGTTTGAGTTGTTAATAGGAGTGGCCGGAGTCGGGCCAAAAGCGGCTCTGAGCATGTTAAGTTCGGCGGCTGTTGAAGCGGTACATTTGGCGATTGCTCAGAGTAACGTGGATTTCCTGAAAAAAGTGCCGGGCATTGGGGCAAAAACGGCCAGCCGGATAATTCTGGAATTAAAGGGCAAATTGGTCGAAGTCAGCAGCCCGGCCAAAGCGGTAGCCCTTGCCAGCCCCGGCGATGCCAAATCCAATGCGGTGGCTCTTGAGCGAATGCAGGTAATTGAAGCTTTGACCAATCTGGGCTATACTCCGGCAGAAGTTCAGGCTGCCCTGACCGCCCTACCTCAAGACCGCCCGCTTTCGCTGGAAGAACAGGTACTAGAAGCTTTGCGCTTTCTGGGGCAGTAGCCCGGCGGGTTACAAACCCGTTAATTGCTCAAAACCCAGTTTCAAGAGCTTGTCCCAGGTCGCCGGGAATTCGCGGGCGACGTGTTCAGGCCGATGTGCATCCGAGCTAAGGCAAATCGGGATATGACGCTGTAGAAGCATTTGCAAAATCGGGTCGGAAGGGTAGAGTTCGCCGACTCCCTTGAATAACCCTGCTGTGTTAATCTCGACAATTTTGCCCGTCGCCTTGAGTACATCCAGCGTGGCTTCAACTTCTGAAAGATATGCTTCACTTTGGTTATCAAAAAAACGTTGGTTGGCATTAAACTTTTTGATTAAATCCAGATGCCCGACAATTTGATGCGGGAAGTTTTGGGCAAATTCGCGGATTAGTTGGTAGTAACGGGTATAGACCGCTTGTGGCCCGCCGTTTTCTTGTAGCCCTTCCTCAAAAGTTTCAGGGGTAAAATCAATCAACCAATTTTCGTGGTCGCTACGGAAGCGGTCAACGATATGAATCGAGCCGACATAATAATCGGCGGGATAGGCCGCCAAATTGCCCTGCATCTCAAGATGGTGGTTGGGCATGTAATCCACTTCGTAGCCAAGCATTATCTTGAGGCGGTGGCCGAACTCGGCCTGAGCCTCGCGCACTTCCTGAACGTACTGCTCGATTTGATTCCAGTGCATATTAGACCCGCCGCCGCTTGGTTCGCTAAAACCTTCGGGCAAAGGAAAATGTTCGCTAAAACCGAGCGCGGTCATACCCCGTTCTACCGCAATCGCCGCCATTTCTCGCGGATGCCCCTGACCGTGATTGCTGTACAATGTATGCGTGTGATAATCCTTGAACACAAATCCCCCAGCTTTAACAAGTCGGAAGTATGAAGTCAAAAGCTAAAAAGACAACTCAGATTTTTCATTAGCACCAATATTTCCGACTTTATACTTCCGACTTCCGACTTGTGTGTTACTTGTTACTTGACATTGGCCTTAATCTGGCTGATTATATAACAGGAAATGGGATAAAGCCAATAAAACGCTGCTACCGCCGGGAAACACTCCAATCCCAAGCGCAAGGCAAAAGCAACCTGAAATTAAAAAAAGGATGATGAGGATGAACAGGCCAACCAAGAATGTGCTGACCATTATCCTGGCGGGCGGCCAGGGAGAGCGTTTGAGTATTTTTTCCAAAGAAAGAGCTAAACCGGCGGTACCGTTTGCCGGGAAATATCGCATTATAGATTTTGCCCTTAGCAATTGCGTAAATTCGGGTTTGTACGATATTCTGGTGCTAACCCAATACCGCCCGCTTTCGCTCCACGACCATATCGGAATTGGCAAACCCTGGGATTTAGACCGAATGCATGGCGGGGTAAAATTGGTGTCGCCTTATCTGGGGCGTAAGGACGCGGATTGGTATCGCGGGACGGCGGATGCGGTTTACCAGAATATTGGCGAACTAACCGAACAAAGTTCCAATAACGTTTTAATTTTGGGTGGCGACCATATTTACAAAATGGATTATCGCCCTATGATTGCCTTGCACGACAAAATGAACGCTGATGTAACCGTCGGAGTAATGCGAGTACCAATTGAGGAAGCTCCTCGCTTTGGAATCGTGACAGTAGCCGACGATGGCCGGATTACTAAATTTGTCGAAAAACCCAAACAGCCCGAAAGTAATTTGGTTTCGATGGGAATTTATGTTTTTAAACGCGAAATTTTGATTGACCGTTTGATGAGTGATGTTGAAACACCGGGCAGCAAGCACGATTTTGGCGGCGATATTATCCCTAAAATGATTCAAAACAGCGATTCGGTTTTCGCCTACGAATTTAACGATTACTGGCGCGATGTGGGGACGGTTCAATCTTACTGGGAAGCCAATATGGAGCTATTGGAAAGGCCGCCCGCCGTCAATCTATACGAGCGCAACTGGGTTATTCGTACCAAAAGTGAGGAACGCGCTCCAGCCAAAATTAGCTCTAACGCCGTTGTCGAGCGTAGCATGATTTCGCACGGTTGCCAGATTTACGGGACAGTCATTCATAGCGTGCTTTCACCGGGAGTGGTTGTCGAGGAAGGGGCAATCGTCCGCGATTCGATTATTATGTTTGATACCTTTGTAGGTCGCAATACTGTGATTGACCGGGCGGTAATTGACAAGGAAGTGGTTATCGGGCCGGATAGCGTTATCGGGCAGGGGGAAGATAACACCCCAAACAAGCTTGAGCCTTCGCGCCTTAATACCGGCATCACTATCATTGGCAAGCGGGCGCAGCTTCCGGCGGGCCTTAAAGTCGGGCGCAACGTCAAGCTAGGCACAAATCTAAGGCCGGAGGATTTCCCCTCGCTGGAACTGGCAAGCGGCGAAACAGTAGAACTCGCCAACCCCGAAGCCACCGCCTTCCGCCGCAGGGAAAAAGTGACAAGATAAGCGGTAAACCTTGCTTTTGAGCTTATGTCAGTAAGAATGAAAACCTTAAATTTTTGGCGAAGCGGGGAGTAAATTATACTCCCTGCTCATTTTATGTGATGAAACTGCCTAGCCTTACCAATAATTGTGCTAGAATTTGTCTAATACTTTTGGCCGACAAACTTTTGGCTTTCTGTTTTAGGATATATTCTACCTAACCACAATGGCACAATAAGTAACAGTAGCGTTCCAGCAATATAAAGAATTGTAATTTCCGCCTTTGGAAGAAAAAGTAGGCCAACTTGCCTTTCGTAAAACGACCTTCCAGATTCTAGTTCCTCAAGGTAAAAGGGTAGAATGAAGCTGTGTACTGTAATTAACCAGCCTGCTATATATAACGATTGGTTTTGATTTTTAGATAATATTGAGTAAACCAATAAAACTCCGCCTACTGCAAGCGGCACAGCATACCAACCCCAACCGTAGGACGAACTCGGTAGATTGCCGTTCGCAGTTGCATAAAGGACAGTTAGTGGCATAGCTGCTCCTAAATTAGGGTTCGCTATAGCCCCAGCTAAATATATTAACCCCCGTTTCATCATCTACTACATAAACAGTGTGATTGTAAACAGGAGGCGGGTTATTAGGGCTACCTGCACCACCTGACGGCAGATTTTTGTAGTCAAGTACCCACATTGGGCGGTCTTCAATATGGTCTAAAACTTTACCATTAGGTTTGCAATCTTTGGGAGCAGGACTTGAGCAGTTCAGTAATTGAATATTTTGATAACCAGCCCAAGTTTTACCGTCCTTGCCTAATTCTCCGTGAGTTACCAGACCAAAAGTAGCTGTGATATAAATCTTCTGACCTTTAATTATACCACCCATAGCATAAGGACTTCTGACTGCCCGCATCGCTTGCTCTTGATTTAATCTAGGTAGCGAAAGTGTGCGCTTTATCTTAACAAGGCCACTTACCGTCAGATTGGTTGGTAAAGCTATTAGCTCTCCAGCGACCTCCGTAGGTTTAGTAACAATCAAAGTAGGTACTTCGGTAGCTATCGTTGGTACAATTGTAGGTAATACGGCTGATTGGGCCGCAGCTTGTTGCAAGGCTGAATTACCTGAATTTGTCGGTGTAGTAGAAGCTACCCAACTCGCAACAACTATTATTAGTATTATTCCAACAGTGATAGTACATAAGAATACAACCACCGTCGCAATTTTATGATTTTGTTGCATTAAAATCCTCCTTGTAAACCTATTTTTTAACTACCACGACCATAATTATAAATGTACAAATTTGATGCGCTAAATGCGTAGCCCAAGCCATAAGGACATGGATTTGAACAAGAACCATAACTGTTGCCCGCTGTCTGAACGTAGCCCCAATTGCTATAAGTTGAGTTGATGTTAGGCTTGTAGCGAAAGGCACTAAGATAAATTGCTTGATTACCCGAAGGCCCACCCATTTGAGCCGTTGTATCGCTGGTTTCGCCGTATTCGGATATAGTAGTGGGGTTATATAAGTTGATACTAGAGTTATACTCTTTCATAAAACATGGGTCGCCATTAAAGCCGTGACACCACTCACCTGCATTATTGAGTTCATTAGCATAAGAATTATCACCAATCACTACTATATCGTCTCTAAATCCGTTATTATACGGTATTGCTCTTGCACCGTTTTGTGACTCCCAAAAAAGGACTAGCGGGCCGCAACCGTGTGTACCCCAGCCAGTTTGTACAAATGGATCAGCAGCACGCGAGTTGACCAGTTCAAAGGAAAGGGCGCAATTAGGGTTAGTAAAGCTGTTAGGAGTACCAATAACCGCCTGACTCCCATAGTTACTATAATTCTGAGCATAGCCACGAAAACATGGGCTGCCACCACAGGATGCGGCTAATGCTGGCTCTGTCTCAGAAAGTGAGATTGTTAACAAAGCTAGAAGCAAGAGAGTTGCAAAGAATTTACCCCAGTTTTTGGAAGAGTTTGTATACATTAGTGTTTCTCCTTCTTAATTTTAAACCTAAGTTGAGTATAGCTCTCAAATTTAGCTTAGTCAATAGATTTTTGAGCCTTTTGCAAAAACTTTAAAAATACAAAAAAAAGTAAAATAGAATCAACCAAGGTGCAACCAAAAAGGGGCGAAGAAGTTTCTTCGCCCCTACTCTTTTTTTTTAGCTTTTATTTCGTTTACGGGTAAATCCCGCGTGTGCGGGTAGCATCGGCGACGCGGCCTACTGCCAGAATGTAGGCGGCGGTTCGCATATCCAGCTTGCGTTCCTGAGCGATTTTGTAAACATCGTCAAAAGAACGGTTCATTATCTGGAGCAAGCGGGCATTGGTTTCTTCTTCTGTCCAGAAAAAGCTTTGCAAATCCTGCACCCACTCAAAATAGCTGACCGTCACCCCGCCCGCGTTCGCCAAAATATCGGGTATCAGGAAAATACCCCGCTCGAACAAAATTTGGTCGGCTTCAGGAGTAGTCGGGCCGTTGGCGGCTTCGGCAATAATTTTAGCCTGAATTCGGGGCGCGTTCTCGCCTCTAATCTGGTTTTCCAGAGCGGCAGGAATAAGAATATCGCAAGGCAGTTCCAGTAGCTCGGCGTTGGTAACATGCTGCCCGTTCGGGAAGCCGACCAGCGTGCCGTGTTCGCCCTTGAAAGCCAGCAAGGAACGCACGTCCAGCCCGTTCGGGTTGTAAACCCCACCCTGCGAATCGCTGGCTGCCACTAAAACCACGCCATCTTCCACCAGCAACTTTGCGGCGGTAGACCCGGCATTGCCAAATCCCTGTACTACCATTTTCGCGCCTTGCAAGGCCACGCCTCTAGCGGCAGCCGCTTGCCGTACCACGTATTGCACCCCGCGCCCGGTGGCTTCGTTGCGGCCTTCTGCCCCGCCAATGTTAATCGGCTTGCCCGTGACTACCGCCGAAACGCTGTAGCCCTTGTGCATGGAATAAGTATCCATAATCCAGGCCATAGTTTGAGAATTGGTATTTACATCGGGGGCGGGAATATCGGTATCCGGCCCAATCAAAAGCGAAATTTCGGTGGTATAGCGACGGGTCATCCCTTCCAGCTCGTAATCCGAAAGCTTTTTCGGGTCTACGATAACGCCGCCCTTTGCCCCGCCGTAGGGAATATTGACGACAGCGCATTTCCAGGTCATCCACATTGCCAGAGCCTTAATTTCGTCCAGACTAACCTGGGGATGATACCGAATACCGCCTTTGGCCGGGCCACGTGCCAGATTGTGCTGCACCCGGTAGCCGATAAAAACTTCGACAGTGCCGTCGTCCAGTTGCACCGGGATACTAACGGTTAATTCACGTTTGTGAGCAAGCAATAATTTTCGCATAGTCGCATCGAGGCCCAAATAATCGGCGGCAACATTAAACTGTCGTCGGGCAATTTCTAACGGGTTCTCGCTCGTTGTAACGGTCAAATCGTTGGACTGAGTAGTCATCTTTGACTTACCTCCTCGTTAATAACGCACGCTACGAGTAACATTTAACTTAGTTTCTCCCTTAATAATTTGGTCACAAGGTCTTTGTTGGCCCGGCCTTTTGTTTCCTTCATCACACCGCCGATGAGGAAATTCAGGCTGGCTTCTTTGCCGGCCCGGAAGTCGGTTACAGCTTTCGGGTTAGCGGCAATAGTCTTGTCTACCGCGTCGGCGATTGCCCCTTCGTCGCTGAGTTGGGAAAGCCCCTTGTCTTTGACGATAGTTCCGGCATCGCGGCCAGTGGCAAACATTTCTTCAAAAACCTCTTTGGCACTCTTGGGCGTAATCGCCCCTTTCTCGACTAATTCAATCAAGCCGGAGAGTTGTCCCGGCTTAACTTTAGCTTCGATTAGTTCCTGATTACTTTCTTTCAAACGGGCGAAAAGCTCGTTCAAAATCCAGTTAGCCGAAGCGCGGGCGCGTTTTGCGCTTTTGTCCGCCCCCAAACTTTCCTCAAACCAATCGGCAGTGGCCCGACTACTGGTTAGAAGTTCGGCCTCATAAGGCGTTAATTCATAATCGCTCAAAAAACGTTCGCGGCGCGGTTCGGGCAATTCTGGCAAGGTGGCCCGGACGCTATCCAGAAAATCCTGCTTGAGTTGGAGCGGCGGCAAATCCGGCTCAGGGAAATAGCGGTAATCGCTGCTACCTTCTTTAAAGCGTTGGAATACCGTAATGCGCTTGACATCGTCCCAGCCCCGCGTTTGTTGCTTAATAACGTGTCCGGCGTTCAATTCTTCTTCTTGCCGGGCAAGCTCAAAAACCAGCGCGTCGTGCAAGGAACTAATCGAGTTCATGTTTTTGATTTCGACTTTTGTGCCGAAAGCAGTTGTACCTTTGGGTCGGATGGAAACGTTAGCGTCGCAACGCATCGCTCCTTCTTCCATATTACCCGTACCAATACCCAGCCAGCGCACCAATTGGCGCATTATAGTCAAATAGGCCCGCGCTTCTTCGGGGGTCGAAATATCCGGCTCGCTCACACATTCCATCAGGGGAACGCCGCAACGGTTGTAATCAACCAGCGTAACTTCTTCGCCATTGACGTTGGTATGGGTTAATTTGCCGGTATCTTCTTCCTGATGGATTCTGGTGATTCCAATTCGTTTGGTCTGGCCGTTTACCTCGATATTGACCCAACCATCCACGCAAATTGGCAAATCGAATTGGCTGATTTGATAGCCTTTCACCAAGTCGGGGTAAAAATAATTCTTGCGGTCAAACTTGCTGTATTCGGGGATATGGCAATGCAAAGCCATCCCAAGCTTGGTAATATATTCGATTGCCTTGCTGTTAATTACCGGCAGCACACCGGGCATGCCCAGGCAAATCTGGCAAACATGGCTATTCGGCGCGGCATTGGCGTAATCCGCGCTACAGCCGCAAAACATCTTGCTGGCGGTTTGCAGCTGAATATGGGTTTCAAGCCCGATTACTGCTTCGTACTCTACCTTCGTTTTAGTTTCAACCGTCATCTACCGTAAGCCTTTCCTCTACAAATTCGCTTATTTTCTAAATGAATTATATCACAATGTTAGGGTAGAATCGGGGGTCGTTTGCCGGATATAAGCAGCTCTCATTATTTGCCAATTTCAAAGAGGGTTATTGAATAAGGGGCAAGGTCGTAGGTGAACGAACTGCGTTGCAGGGCGAAAGCGGCCAGATTTTGAATACTACCCGGCTTGCT
>JBBQGP010000034.1:0-34356 GCA_038323095.1 Chloroflexia bacterium
CCTAGCCGGTAATCCTGAACCGCTACCCGTAAGCTCTTTTCTGCGTCCACGGCTTGTGGGTCATTCAAGGCAATTGGCAAGGACAAACCCAGCCGTACCCGGTAGGCCAACGACAAGGCCCGCCGTTGCTCGGTTAAAGCCAGCATTTTTTCGGCCAAATCTACGGTTGGCATCGCCAACGCGGGAGTCATAATTCGTCCCTGATTGGCGCGGGGAATTTCTACCCCTAGCAAAGCGGCTACCGTCGAAGCTACATCTTCCTGCCGACCCCAGAAAATATCTCCCGGCTGTACTGCCTGTCCCACCATAAACAGCGGTACAGTCCATCTGTCTCCGGCTTGAGTATTATTATCCCAATCTCCTGTAACAATTACGGTAGTTTTGTTCAACTCTACTTCGGCGGGATTAACCAGACGGGTCAGGGCCTCGTTCAAGTTCAGGCGGGCGGCTAAAGCTTCGGGCGAATTTATGCCGTACAGCAATTCGGCCTGATGCGCTCCGGCCAGTTGTACAAGGGTAAAATTGGCCGATTTTCGCTTCAAATAATTTGTGGCCGAATTCGCTAAATCGGAATCTGTTCCGTTTGGCCCGTAATAATCCAACCATTCGGGCTGCATCGCTCCGTACCATTCGGGCGAACCAAAAAAGGCGGTGCTATTCTTACTGTGCTTTACACAGGTTAGCAAATTACCGCAAGCTATGGGGCTATCCAGGCGGCTTAACTGCCCGGTATCTGTCGGCGGCGTAGGGTCGGTGGTGTCGTTGGCTTGTATGGTAAAGCCGCCTGATAAATCCAGAGAAGCCCCGGTTAGAAGGGTGGTCAGGCCCGGCAAAGTTGGTTGTACCGAAGCGGTAAAAAGCTGGGCGCGTGCGCTGGCCTGCACGAATTTTTCAGCTTGCAAAGCGGGCAAACTTGAAGCACTATCGTGGTTAAGCCCGGCCACTACTACCAGCACTACCCGATTGGTTAAAGGCTGGGTTGTACCCGGACTACGGGCGGCTGCCGCCCCGCCCGGTAGAAGCGATTGCGCGGTGTCCAGGGTCATTTCGGGCGGCTGGAATTGTTCGAGTGCATTACCCAACCAAAAAGGGGCGACTAAGGCCGCCGCCGCCACTAGACCAACCACCAGCAAATACCCTAACGGCCCACGCCCTTTGGCTATCCAGCGTCCGACCATTTTTGCCCCCCCATGATTAAGTAACAAGTAACAAGTAACAAGTAACAAAGGAATGCCTGCTATAAAGAGTCAAATTTTTAGCGGAAACTCTTATTTGCCTAAAAGCTATAAACAATCATAGCAATCTGTGGATAGTCTCCACTAATTTAAGCATTAGCAAGTTTTATTGATACTTGATATTTGTCACTCTACGCCTGGGCCACTGCGGTAATACCAGGTTGTATCGCGCTGATGCCGCATGATGACGCTTTGCACCAGCCCAAGCCCCATCATGGTTGTCCAGAACGAGCTTGCCCCCTTGCTAATAAGTGGCAAAGGAATACCTGTTACCGGCATTAGACCCAGGTTCATACCAATATTTACAAAAATTTGGAAAAATAGCATAGTTAGCACGCCAATGCAGATTCCTTGCCCGTAAGCATCCAAGCTGATGGTTGCAGCGTGCGTTATTCTTAGCAAAATTAAAAGCAGAATACTGAAAAAGGCAATACAACCTACAAAACCAAATTCTTCGGCGATTACCGAAAAAATAAAGTCGGCATCCCGAATTCTTAAATAGCCCGCCCGGTTGTGAAAGCCATTAGTTAAACCCTGACCCAGCAAACCGCCACCTTCTACTGAACGCCGCGATTGAATTAAGTTGTAGCCTTCGCCCTGCGGGTCATGCTCCGGGTGTAGCCAGCTATCAATCCGATTGCGCTGATATTGGGGGACGGGGTCGAACTTGCCCTCGGTCAAATCGCCCAATTGCCATACCAGAAAAGCCAGTGGCACAATCAGCATAAAAATGGTTAGCAGGTGCAAGCGGTCAACCCCGGCTACCCAACTCATTGCTGTCCAGATAGCCAATACCACCAGGGCTGTCCCCAAATCAGGCTGGATTAAGACCATAAAAGCGATTGGGGCAACCATGAGCATGGAAAAAATAAAGACCGGCACGCGGCGTACCCGATGCTGGTTGGTCGTATAAAAGCGGGCCATAATTAAAATGACCAGCAGCTTGACGGTTTCAGAGGGTTGCCATTGAATTGGGCCAATATCAATCCAGCGGGTTGCACCCAGTACGGTTTTGCCGCCAAAGCGCACCAGCAGCAAAGAGCCTATACAGAAAAGATAAAGAGGGAGTTGTAAACTTTGAAAAACATGGTAATCCAGGCGCGAAAAAATGTAAAACATTACCAGGCCCGGCACCAGGCCCTTGACGAATTGTTCAGGCGCTAGATTATTCAGGGTCTTATCGGTCACTGTTGCGCTATAAATCATTAACAGCCCGAACAGTGAAGCGGCGACCATTCCCAGAAAAAGCGGCCAATCAAAATGCCGCCACATTGATTTATTCATGCTACCTTAAATTTACATAATATAAGCACCAACAATTTTAGTATATCAGATAACCATGAGATTGCAAGCATCCGACTCGTCTATAATAGCATGAATTTTCAATTTTGACATTCATCTTTAACTGTAGGGTGCGGCTCGTATTTTACTATATAAACGAAAAACGGCTCTACCGCAGTAGAGCCGTTCTCGAACCCGAATTCGATTATAGTTAAACCACTTTAGTAACTTCGTTCACCCATTCGATACTGCAAGTTTAGCATTAGCATGTATAGCTTGAGTACCCGTCGTATTACAGTAGTATTAATTACTACAAATGATGGTTTCAATCTCGTAACCTTAAAATAATTTTAGACTTTGGTTGTTCGGCTGCAATCTAAAACTATTTTACCGGGCTGTTGTCACTGGTAAGCACACCCGTCCAACCTAAAGTGCTACCAACAATCAGAAGGGCGATGCTGACAGGAGTCCAGCTATGAAAGCCATCGGCAATCATGATGCCAATACCCAGAACACACAAAGCCCATCCCCAGGGGCCGGGCCATTTTTTCTCACCGCCCAAAACAAGGAAGGCGGCGGCAATGATTAACGTTGGAATTAGAAATAACCAACCCAGAGCCATAACTTTCTCCTTTACAAGCACAAGTTTTGCTTTTTAAGCTGATTGGGAGCGTGCTGCTAATGCTCTCTTTTGTTTTTGCAAATTTACAGATTAAGCATAACAAATATTGAATTAAGAGTCTATCGCAAAAGGCTTAAACTTTGGTGTAATCCAGGGTTAGTTTTACCTGCTCGACGATTACGGGGGTTATGCCCATTATACTTTCTACCTCGCGGAAGGCGGCGGCTTGCGGGCCAATTACAAGCAGGGGAACAGGGTTAAAAGTATGGTTTTTGCGGCTTAAATCTTCAATATTGCCGTGGTCGCTGGATATAATCAGGGTTGTATCGGGGGCTTTTTCGCTCAAAATACCTTCGATAAAGCTATCAACGATTTGCAGAACTTCCCGCGCTTTTGCTAAATCCATTGAATGTCCGGCGAAATCAGGCAAATATGACTCGAACAGGGTTACATTGTATTTTTGACCGAGCCGGGCTAACCGGCTTCCGGCTTCCTGTGGTGCTATTCGAGGATACTCGGTACTGCGCTCATAAATAAACTGGTTGGTAATATCCCAAAAAAGAGCCTCGCCCCGCTCGTAATCTTCGGGCATCCGAAAAGGGACGTTTGCGGTCAGGTTTAAAAGCGCACCTACCGAATAGCGCAGTTTACGTTTTTCGATGGCTTCAAAATAAGCCGGAGTGTACAAATTGGCGGCGGTGGCCGTTCCACCCGCTTCGATGATTTGTTTGAACAAACCGCTTTCTTGAATCAAGATTTTGAGTGAACCGTTTGCGAAGCCGGTTAGATGTCGTCCCATAAAAGCGGAGGCGTTGCGCCCGGTGTAAAGGGTGGTTTGGCCGGTAGCACTTTGGGGCAAGCCTTCAATGCCCAAAGTTGCGTCAATCGGTTTGAACAACAAACCGGCCCGGTCTACTTCCAGTCCGGCCAGCAATGGGCCACCTAAAAATTGTGTTAAAAATGGGGTAGCGTTTTCCGGGTGGGTGCTAAAAGGGTTGGTTGGGCTATCTGGCCCAAGGCCAACTCCATCCAAAAAAAGATAAATAAAATTACTCAACGGGCTGATGATTTAACAATTCTTTGGAATGTTTTTCCAACAGTTCCCTGACACGAGCAGTCAATTCTTTGGGATGAAAAGGTTTGACAATATAATCATCGGCACCCGCTTCGATTCCCTCGCTTTTCTCGTAAACCTGGCCTTTGGCCGAAAGGAATAGCACGGGGGTATTGGCAGTACCGGGATTAATTCGCAAGCGGCGACAAACCTCATAACCATCCATATAAGGCATTTGCACATCCAGTAAAATAATATCCGGGGCATGTTCCAAAGCCAAATCAAAGGCTTCCTGCCCGTTTTCGGCTTCGATTAAATCGTAGCCTGCTCTTTGCAAAGCAAAAACTACTAACCTTCGGATGTCTTTTTCATCTTCCGCCACTAAAACTTTTTGTTGCATGTTAAATAACTTCTCCTCCATCCGCGAAGTACAGCCGATTTTATACACATCTCGTCCAACTTCAATTATAGTTTACTATGACTAATAAGTCACACTTACTTTTAGGCTATTATCGACCCTTTGCCAATCGTTGCGCTACACTGATAAAACGACGCTGGAGGAACGGTTTCGGAATGACGTTATAATAATCGGATGTAACACCGCTTTCTCCATCAGAACGCGGCCCGGTGCGATATTCAGGGGCAGGTGCCTGACCGATATTATCGGCGCGGGTTAAAACTACTGCTGGAATGTCCCCCAAAAGCGGGTCTTCGCGCAACATTTCAAAGAAGCCAGGGCCACGCACATCGTTTTCACCGCCGCTAATATCTACCAGTAGCAAGCCGGGATGGTGACGACGGGCCAGGGTTAGCGCATCGGATTCTTGGGTAGCCCGATAAACTTTGCTATAGCCGTCTTCGCGCAAAATTCGGTCAAGGTTTCGCAAACTTTCGGTACTGTTGCTAACCAGCAAAACAGCTTTATTTTGCTTGAAAGTAGTCATTTCGGGCGAATTTAATTCACCCACGGCAGCTGAAACAATATTTTCGAGCAACATTTGTTCCGGGATGGGCCAGGGCAAAACCGCCAGCGCATCGGCCAATAGCAAACGGCGTTCGACATTGCTAAGATGGACGGTCAGTATAGGGGCAGCCCGCAAAGCCTGAGAGCGATTTTGTCCGTTGCTTTTGTCGTTGCTGCGTTCCAGCCCGTTTTCGATAATCAAATCAGGTTGCCAAGCTGGGCTATCCGAGACAACTTCTTCTTCTTCGCCCGCAACGATTACCTGAAAATTGGCCCGTCCTAAAATATGTTGTACCAGACGGCCAAAATTCGGCTCTCGGCTGACTACTAAAACGGCTCGTTCGGGTGAAGGCGAATCCTGCTCTTCCCAGAAATGGTCATCTCCCCCGGCTACCCGATTAACCAAAGGCATGGTCAGGGTGAAGATAGTGCCTAAGCGGTCAGGCCGGTTCGCTACCGTAATAGTGCCTTCGTGCAAGTCGATAATAGTTTTGGCAATTGCCAGCCCCAGCCCCGGCCCGCCCGCCTCGCGCCAGGCCGGGTCGTCGGGATGCCAAAATTTAGTAAAGACTTTGGCTAAATCGGCTGCTTTCAAGCCCGGCCCTTCGTCTTCGATGGTAATTATGGCGTTCTCGCCTTTTTCGTCGGGATGCAAAGCCAGCCGGACTGCTCCTTGCTGCGGGGTGAGTTGCAAGGCATTAGCCAGCACCGAGCGCAAAGCTTGCGTAAAGCGTTCGGGGTCAGCACTAACTTCGAGAGCCGCCGGGCCGCCACTGCGTTTGGGCAAATCCAGATTAAAACTGATACCTTTAACCTGAATTTGAGGCCGTACTGATTCGCAGGTCTGGCTAATCAAGTTTCGCAAATCAATCATAACCGGCTTAAAGGTCATGCGACCCGCTTCGAGCCGCGAGACATCCAGCAAATCCCCAATAATCCCCGAAAGTTTATCGGTGTTTGCCCCAACCACGCTCAAAAATTCGCGCTGTAATTCGTTAATTTCGCCCGCTTCACCTTCCAGCACCAAATCGATATAACCTTTAATCGAGGTTAGCGGGGTACGCAATTCGTGGGCGACTGCTGAAATGAATTCGGCTCGCTCTTTTTCAAAAGCTCCACTTGAATCGACTTTTTGCTGTAGTGAAAAAGTTTGTTCAAGCAAAGCCTGACTTTGTTGGCGAGCTTCGTCATATTTCTGCTGCAACGCCCGGTTTTGTTGGGTCAGTGTCTTGACCTGGGCTTCGAGTTCGTCCAAATGGGTTTGCCCTCCATTAATGGAATTGCGACCCGCTCCCGAACCATTGCGCGGGCCTTCTGTATTCAAATCTACTGCTGCCTCCGAATCTCTCATTTTTTCGCTCTTGTCTGCTATAGCTTGCCGGTAAAACCACAACTACCCGATGAATTACTTGATAAAAGATAAAATAACTAAGTACCTAATCCGCTAACACTGGATGCCTCGGTTTGATTAGTATTAGTAGCAACAATCGGCTTGAAACGATAGCCTACACCCCGTTCAGTCAAAATATAGGTGGGCTTGCCTGGGTTTGGCTCGATTTTTTCGCGCAAACGCCGGATATGCACCCGCAGCCCTTCGACATAAACTTCTTCATCAGGACTCCAGACCCGCGCCAGTAGTGAATCGGTGGTAATTACTTGTCCAGCGTGCCGGATAAGCATATGTAACAGCTTGGATTCGGTAGGGGTTAGTTCCTGTCGGTTGCCGCGAACTTCCGCCCAATGTTGCCCGAAATTGACCTTTAGTTTTTCGTCCACCACTACTTCCGCCGAAGCTGAAGTTGCCTGTACATCCCCAAACCGCCGGAGTACCCGGCGAACCCGCGCCGCCAGCTCACGATTATTAAAAGGTTTGGTAATGTAATCTTCGGCGTAGCGGTCTAGCCCGTCTACAATTGTATCTTCTTTATCCTCGCCAGTTAGCATTATTACCGGGACGATAGCGTATTGCTGGATGCGGCGACAAACCTCGAAACCGTGAATATCCGGCAAATTCAAATCTACAATTGCCAGATTGGGTAATTCTTTGGTAAGCTTGTTCAGGGCTTGTTGCCCGGTTAGGGCGGTACTAACTTCAAAACCTTCTGACTCCAGGGCGGTTCGCACCAGTCGTAACGTGGCCGGGTCGTCATCTACTACTAAAATTGTTGGAAGGCTCATTAAAATCTCCTCGACGTTGTTCTTCTGCCTGGACGATAGTTTATTCCCATTCTATCGTCGCGGGTGGTTTGCTGGTAATGTCATAAACCACCCGGTTCACTCCCTTTACCTCGTTTACAATGCGGTTGGAAATTCGACTCAACACGTCATAGGGCAACCGCGCCCAATCTGCCGTCATACCATCCTTACTGCTGACCGCCCGTACCGCGACCACGTTTGAATATGTCCGATTATCCCCCATAACCCCTACACTTTGCAAAGGCGTGAGGACGGCGAAATATTGCCAGACCTCTCCCTCACCGTCCAGCTTTGCCCCAATTATTTCTTCGCGGACGATGGCATCTGCCGCCCGCAATATTATCAAACGTTCTTCGCTAATTGCTCCAATTACTCTTACGGCAAGACCAGGGCCGGGGAAGGGTTGTCGCCAAACAATTTCTCGCGAAAGGCCCAGCTCGCTGCCGACTTGCCGTACTTCGTCCTTGAACAAGTAGCGCAATGGTTCGATTAGTTTTAGTTCCATATCAGCGGGCAAACCGCCGACGTTATGATGGGTTTTTATCCGGGAAGCGGATTTAGTTTCGGGCGTGGCACTTTCGATAACGTCGGGGTAAAGCGTCCCCTGTACCAGCCATTGCACCGGGCCAAGTTTGCGGGCTTCCTGCTCAAAAATGCGGATAAATTCGTTACCAATGATTTTGCGTTTTTCTTCGGGGTCGATTACGCCATCCAGTTTGGTCAAGAAGCGTTCGCGGGCATCAATGTAAATCAAATTCAGGCCCAATTTATCCTGAAAGGTTTCGATTACTCCTTCGGCTTCGTTTTGTCGCAACAGCCCGTTATTTACAAAAATACAGGTCAATCTATCGCCAATGGCTCGGCTGACCAGAGTAGCCGCTACCGCCGAATCTACTCCGCCACTCAAGGCACAAATTGCCCGGTTTTCAGGGCCAACTTTTGCCTGAATTTCGGCAAGGGCTTCGCTGATAAAATGTTGGGCCGTCCAATCGCCGGTACAGCCGCAGACTTCGTACAGGAAGCGATGCAAAATTTGCGGGCCTTCCTGGGTGTTGTTTACTTCGGGGTGAAATTGCAAACCCAAAATTGGCACTTCGTTTGGGCCATAATAGCCCGACATTGCTGCTACCGGGGTATTTTTGCTACGGGCGATTACCGCAAAACCGGGCGGCGGCGACGGAATATGGTCGCCATGACTCATCCAGACGCTCAGGGGATTGGGCAAATCGTGAAAAAGAGCCGAAGAACGGTCAAGTTCGGTAGTGGCTTGCCCGTATTCGCGCCGTTCGGCGTATTCTACCGCGCCACCCAGCTTACGGGCCAGTAATTGCATTCCATAGCAAATACCCAATACTGGCAGCTTGCTTTCCAGCACATAATCGGGCAATTGGGGTGCGTCTTCTTCGTAGACGCTGGCCGGGCCACCCGAAAGAATAATGCCTTTGGGTTGGAGGGCGTTTATTTTTTCAAAAGGTGCATCGTGTGGAAAAATCTCGCAATAAACATTGGCTTCGCGTATTCGGCGGGCTATCAGGCGAGTAAATTGCGAACCAAAGTCAAGAATCACCACCGCTTCGGTAAGCGGGGCGTGTACAGCTAAAGTTTCAGTTATGGGTGTGCTATTTTCCCCTTGAACAGACATAAAAATTAAGGATTCCTCTTTTGCTTTACTGTAAACTTTTACTGCTTTTCGGATTCGGGTAAATAAACTTTATATTCAGCGTCAAATTGCCAATCGGTAATCCCTTCGAGCGAAACTTCGAGACGGGGGTGCAATGGGTCAATTCTTTTTAATAAATGAATATCTACCACCCGATTATCGTTCACCTCTAACGCTTCACAAATTGCATCCAGCGCGATTTTCAAGCCGCCGTCCAAATCGCGGCGGTGAGGTGAGGTGAAAAAGAATTCCAGGAAGAACGATAGGTAGCACTGCTGTAATTCTCTTTTAACCTTTTCGGTCAATATTTCTTTATCTTCGAGCAGTTCTACCTGTTTTGCCACCTCTTTTTTCCATTTTCGGGCAACTTCACTTAATATTCTACGGCCATCAACCGTTGCGTATTGAGTATTAATGCCAGGTGGTAGGGAGGTAGTAAGCTGAAGCGTTGGTGGTGTAACCTTCCTTGTCATATTGCACATTATAACAAATATTAAGGATTTGTCACTACCTTTTTCAGGCAAACATTAAAGTATTTTTCAAGAAACATTACGGAAAATCTTTCGTTAGCTTGCTTTATTCTTATACCGTTTTTAATCTCGAACGAATTTATTAAAAATCGCTTTTACCCATTGACAAATTAGAACATCGGTACTATAATATTAGCATAAATGTTTTAGTTCCTCTGGCAAATTTTCGCTAACTTTGGTTTAAAGTTTACACACCAGTTTTCGTCTTATCTTGTGATTTACTTCGAGCTTTACTTAGTTGAGGTTTAGCTTTACTTGCTATAGGGTGCAGGATTTGGATAATAATTAACACTGAAAGGAACAGTTAAGATGACAACACATGCGATTGTACATGTAGAAATACCGGCGACTGACATTAAGGAAAACGCCCGCTTTTATGCCGAGGCGTTTGGCTGGAAGATTCAGGTTGATCCACAGTACGATTACCATATGTTCCAGACGGAAGGCGGGCCGGGCGGTGGCTTTGTCAGCACCAAAATGGATGCTGAAGGTGAGGCGATGATGGGGTTCAGATACGAGATAGGCAAGCCTCTGCTTTACATTGGTACTGATGATATTGAAGAAAGTTTGGCTCAGGTCGAAGCGGCGGGCGGTAAAGTCCTTGTCCGTCAAATGGAAATTCCGGGCGCGGGCTGGTTTGCCCACTTCACCGACCCCTCCGGCAATCATATGGCTTTATTCAAAGCCCCACAGCATTAGAAGGATTGTCGGTTGTCGTGGGGAACGAACAGGTTTGCGGGTTGCTTCCGACTTTCTACTTCCGGCTTCCGACTTGTTAGCTTGGTGGTAGTTTCCCGAACATGGAATGTCCGGGCTAATAACATGAAAACGGCCCTGAAGGGCGTGGCGAGTTTTGGCTAAATCTGGCCTGACCCGTAACGGCTTTAGCCACGTTTTCATGTTATTAGCTCAGCCTTTCAAGGCGGGGAGTTTACTTGACGTTTGAAAGTAAATGCCTCTGACTTCCGACTTTTTGTTACTTGTTACTTGTTACTTAGTTCCGACTTTCTACTTTCGGCTTCCGACTTGTTCCTTCGCTTCTTCCCAGATTTGGATTAGTTCCGGCAAACTCATTTTTGTAGGGTCAAGCTGGCGTTCCTGCACGATTTGCTCCCAGTAGCGGAAGCGTAGACGGAATTTGTTATTAACCCGGCGTAAGGCTTCTTCGGCATCTACTTTCAGCCAGCGTGCGGCGTTGACCAGTACCGCCAGCACATCGCCGATTTCTTCAGTCAGATTTTCGTGGTCGGGGGCTTCTTTTACCTCGCGGATTTCCTCGACCAGTTTATCCAGAATTTCCTCGAAATTGTGCCATTCAAAGCCAATTCCGGCGGCTTTGCGCTGCAAATGTTGAGCCTGTAGCAAAGCGGGCATTTCTTTCGGGACGCTATCCAAAACCGAAGGAGGTTCTTTTTCTTTAGAACTGACCGAATTTTGGCCCTGGGCGGCGCGTTCGGCTTGCTTGATTTGCTCCCAATTCAAGGTTACTTCCTCTGCTCCGCTAACTTTGCGTCCGGCAAAAACATGAGGATGGCGGCGTATCATTTTGGCCGAGATTGCCTCGATAACATCGCTAATATCAAAATCGCCATTTTCGGCGGCAATCTGGGAATGGAAAAGAACCTGTAGCAGCAAATCACCCAATTCGTCATGCAGCTTTTCGGGTTCTTCCTCGATAGCGTGCAGCACTTCGTAAGTTTCTTCCAGCAAATAGCGTTTCAGGCTATGGTGGGTTTGCTCTTTATCCCAGGGGCAACCTTCTGGCCCACGTAAACGAGCCATAACATACTGAATTTGCTCGAAGGCACCGTTAGTCTGTAAAATTGGCAAGGGCGGCAGATAGGCACAGGTTAAATGGTCAGTCCATTCGGGGTGGCGGTCAAGCTCGTACAGGGGAATGTCCAAACGTCCTTCCTCGCCCGGTATACCTGCCCCGCGCAGTAGAGTTACGGGGTGTTCGTCGGGGTAATTTTCCATCAGAGCCAGTTTGACCCCGCCTGCTAATCGCTGGTTGTAAATTTGGCTAATCAAAAGCGGACGCAAGCTTGGCAAACTAAAGCCTTTTTCGCGGGGTAACGCTATGTCGGCTTGCTCGGCCAATTCGGTTGCATCCAGAATAGTCATACCCTGCTCTAAGGGGTCAATTTCCAGCGAAGCGCAGACCGTTTCAATAAAACTTAGCCCACTCACAATTTCGGTTTTAAGCCCGGCGGCTTTGGCCCGCTTTAGTAGCTTTAGAACGCTGGCCTCGCCTACTAAGGGATGGCCCGGCACAGCATAAACCACCGCTTCACCCGCACTGCCGCTTTCGGCCATTTCAATTAGCTGCCCGACAATTGTGTCGTAAACTTCATTAAAAGTAGGGCATTTATCATAAATATCATCAAACGAAATTTGCTGTGGCCCGGCGGGTAAGCCTGGTACGGTGGGATGCTTGGCCGTCCGCAAATAAATAGTGCTGGCTGAACTCAGCACTTGCAAAGCCATCGCCGTCAAATCGCCTGGATTACCCGGCCCTAGCCCTACAATTATAATTTTGGATTTGCTCATAGTGCCTTTCACTTTAAGAATTTGTAACTATTCAGCCAGCGTCAATGTAGGAGGGATTTCCAATCCCGATAGAGACGGGTTTGGGTAAAATCGGGATTGGAAATCCCTCCTACACCTGAACCGTTACAAGAATTTCTCTATTTTGGCCTTGTCGCGCAGGCTCTGGATATAAGCGGCGAAGGCTTCGGCTTTGTGCTGTTGCACCAAATCAAAGGGAAGCGGGCGAATTTCTTTGCCCAACGATTGAATAATATGATAGCCAAGCGGGGTTTTGATTGGGCCGCTATATTCGTTAGGCTTGAGCGCGAAAGCTACTTTTTCAAAATCCGGGCCGTACTGGGCGGTTTGGCCGGGAAAGATAAAATCCAAATCCCCGCCTTTACTGGCACTGCTGGCATCCAGCGAGAATTGCTTTGCCAGCTTTGCGAAATCTGCCCCCGAACGAAGCTGGTTGAACAAAGCGTCCGCTTCGCCTTTGGTCGGTACAAGAATATGGCGGATATGCACCTGTTCGGCCTTGTCGTCGGCCCTAGAATGTTTATCGCTCATTTTCTCGAAAATCAAAACTTGGGTGATGGCCTCGCGCTGGTCGTTTTCGCTCAAATAGCGGCGGGTCAGCCAGTTTTGGTAGTTCGAGGGACTGCCTAGCTGCTGCTTGAAATCTTCCAGCCGGGTTTGAATTTCGTTTGGGGTAGCTGTCACATTTTCTTTTTGGGCCTGAACCGCGATTAGCTGGTAATTAACAAGGCCATCCAAAACTTGTTGTCGCAATTCCTGCAATTGCTTCTGGTTATCGGGCGTGTTCCAATCCAGCATCCCGCCCGCCTGTTCTTCGCTGGTGGCGCGGGCGGTATCAAGGGCGCGGTTAAATTCTGCCGGGCTGATTTCCGTCCCGTCTACCTTCGCTACCGCGCTATCGGCATAGCCAATTTTACGGTTGGGCGCGGCAGTGATGGTTGGTACAGGGGTTGCGTTATTTTTGATAATAATTGGCGTTGGGGTAGCGGGCGCACTCTCCCCGCAAGCGGTAAGCAGCAGCAATAAACCAAAAGCAAAATAAAATAATAATTTCACCAAATTTTTCAACTCGATTTAACCTTGAAAAGTGTTTCGCCGCATACTACTCTCCACAAAGGCAAACATTTCGTCTATATCTAGCTCATAATCTATCAGGGTAGTTGAACTCAAAACAACGCCGCTTCCTTCCGTGTAATCTACAGGGGTATAATCAGGAAAGCGTCTCACACTAACCCTTTTTTCTTCGGTGAAAATATCCCAATATTCCTTTACGCCCAAGCGTTGATAAACTGACAATTTCTTGTTGCGCTCTCGTTTTTTGTAATCTTTATTCCAAACTTCCAGCACAAAATCAGGTACACCGAAGAAATCAGCTTCTTCTATAATTGGCGAATTTTCTTTAGCAAAGAAAAACAAATCGGGAATATAAGTATTATTGCTAAGGTCTAATCTTACCGCCGCGCCGTCTCGCCCATAAGTGCCTTGCTGCCTTTTGAAATCTCGCAAAATCAGTTGAGCATAAATGAATTCTATTACCCAAAAATGCGGCAGTAATGGAGCGGCGGCCATGCAAAGCTCTCCTTCAATCAACTCATAGCGTGGTGTTTCGGGCAAGGCTAACCAATCCTGATAAGTAGCCTTTACCCCGTCTGCTTTTTCTGGTCTAACTATTTGCTGCATAAATACCTCACTTGAAATTACTTGCAACCTCGTACTTATTTTACCACAGCCCACCCTTTTTCTGTGGATACAAACTTGCAGATAAAAATTTTCACTTGCCATTAAATTTTGGCGGGCTTATAATCTGAAGGTAAAACTGGAAAAGACAAACTAGCGGCAAGAAGATACGATGTAGACATGCACAAGTACGAATGGCTAAAGTTAAAATTTTGGCGGAATAAAGAGCGGCGGGGCGTTTGGCTCAATTCTTTGCTAACCTTGCTGGAAGGCGGGCTAGGGCTAGGGTTGGTGCAATTGGGCTTGCTACAGGGCCGCGGGGGAGAGGATGCGCCAATTTTCTTTGATTCGCCTGATATGCAAACCCTGACCGCCTCGGCTTTTATTGGTTTAGGGGCGTTACTCCTGCTGTCTGGCTTCCGGCTGGGCCTTTTTAGCCTGAAATGGCTGGCCGATTTAATCGAAGGCCCAGCCTTGCTGGTGGGTTTTATTACCACCCGTGAGGCGGATGTCTGGCGGCGCAGGTTTGGCCGGATATTACCCCGCTATCGTTTGTATCTAGTTTCGCGTCAGGCGTTTCCTTTGTGGTTGCGCGGCCATGTTCAGCCCGAAGGTCAGCCGACGTTGGGCTGGGTCACCAATCGCCGCTTGCCTGTAATAAATCCTACCGTCTTTCAAGTGCCGATTTGGGCCTATGAAATGGTACGCGAAGGCGATTTAATCCAGTTGCATTATGCTCGTTGGCGACGAATCGTGCTGGAAGTTAAAATAGTGGAAAGCGTTTTGCCGCCTTTGCCCGCCCCTAATCAACCCAACCAACCCTCAGACCCTCGCCCCGAAATCGAAACCGCTCAATGGCGCGTCATCGAAGAAGATTAGTTTGTGAACCCGGTTCGGCTTTATTTTTGCTTTGTTTTAAGGTAAAATAAGCTTCAAAAGTCGAACAGGTGTTATTATTTTGGCAAGGGCCAAAAGTTTTTCAAGTAGTAAGCAGAGCAGTAAGTACCATGCGCGGTCAGTTAGAGGAAGCGCGGCGACGACGTGAGGCCGAAGCCCGCGAAAATGAACGGCGGTTGCGCCTGAGCGAAAACGGGGATGGTTCAGATGTACCCCGCCAGCGAATTGTAATAGTCGGGCCATGTGCTTCGGGTAAATCGGCTTTGGTAAATATTTTGCGGGAACAGGGCTATAACGCCCATGCTTCGGCTCAGGAACATAGCTACGTGCCGACTATGTGGATGATGACTAATCCCAGCCATTTGATTTATCTGGATGCGAATCTGCCAAGTATCTGCCAGCGACGCAAAGTAAGCTGGGGTGAGGATTATCTGGAAGAAGAAAATCGCCGACTGGCACATGCTCGCGCTCATGCCGATATTATAATTGATACCAGTAATTTTTCGCTGGACGATGTAGCCAGTCAAGCTCTTCAATTTCTAAACAAGTTCTAAACAAGTAGGAAGTAGGAAGTATAAAGCTGGAAGTATAAAGTCGGAATCAAGAACTCATCCTGGCAGGGCAGCGTATTTTGTAAGATATTGCTCGGCCAATAGATTTTCGGCGAGCTTCTAATATTGAGGTAAGCTAAAGGGCTTGAGGCTAAAGGCCCAAGCTCAAAAGGCGGAAGTACGCTAAAGCGCACTATTAGGAGCCAGGGACGTTTATTGATAGATTGTTTTTTGTAGGATATTGTTCTGCTATAGATATAGAGACGAGCAAAATCTTGGGAGATATTGCTCCGCCAATAGATTTTCGGTCAAGCTCTATTGATAGAGCAATATCCTATCAAAGATACAGCCGTTGTGTATTTTATTCCGACTTTATACTTCCGACTTCCTACTTTCCCTAAAAGGTGTTTTATGCCGATTCAGGTTTTGAGCGAGGAAACCGCTCTGAAAATCGCGGCGGGCGAAGTAATTGAGCGGCCCGCTTCGGTAGTTAAAGAATTAATCGAAAATAGTATTGATGCCAGAGCGCAAAATATTCGGGTTGAACTGAAAAACGGCGGCTTGCATTATCTGCGGGTGGCCGATGATGGCTGCGGTATTCCTTTTGCCCAAGTGCCAACCGCTTTTGAGCGGCACGCTACCAGCAAAATCAACGAAGCCGAAGATTTGTATAATCTTTCGACGCTGGGCTTTCGAGGTGAAGCTTTACCCTCGATTGCAGCGGTTAGCCAGATGACTTTGCTAACTCGTCCGCGCCAATCCGAGAACCAGCCCGAAGAAAGCGGCAGCGAGCTTGCCGTAGATGGCAGCAAAATAATTTATCACCGTCCGGCGGGTGCGCCTTCCGGCACGATTATTACCGTTCGTAATCTTTTTTATAATTTGCCCGCCCGCCAGAAGTGGGCGCGAAGTGGCACCAGTGAAGCCAGCCAGATTTTGACTTTGATTAGCAGCTATGCACTGGCTTACCCTGATATTAAATTTTCGCTGGTCAGCGAAGGACGCTTACTTTTGCAGACGAGCGGTAACGGCGATTTGCGCGATGCTATTACCAAAGTTTACGGGCTGGAAACCGCCCAACAAATGCTGCCAGTAGGTACGCCTTTGGAAGTGGACGAAGACGGCGTAATTTTGGATAACGATGAGGGCGAAAGCAAAGCCAAAGTGCGGGTTAGCGGTTATATTTCTGACCCGTCCTTGAGCAAACCCAATCGCAACGCCATGACCTTTTTTGTAAATCGTCGCTGGGTAATTAGCCGCGCCCTGAATTTCGCGGTGCAGGAAGCTTATCATAGCTTGCTCATGACCGGGCGTTACCCGGTATGTGTGCTAATGGTAGAAGTAGACCCGGCAGAGGTGGATGCTAACGTCCACCCCGCCAAAACCGAAGTACGCTTTTTGCACGAACGCAGCGTTTTTAGCGCAGTCCAAAAAGCGGTACGGGCCGCGCTAGTCCGTGAAGCTCAAGTTGGGCTAAACGAATTCAAGGTTACAGGCGATTGGTCAACCCTCGGCGGTCAACCCAATTCTACCGCTTCTGGTTCACCTCTAACAACCAACAACTCGCAACTCACAACTCGCAACTCACAACTCGCAACTCCCTTGTCCCCGACAACCCGTTCTGAAATCGCCCTTGCCAATCAGCTTTACGCTCCGGCTACTGATTCTGACGTTATCGAATTTCCCGAAACAGCGGCAGCGCAGCCCGAATTTGACTCAACTTCTGTTTCCGGGTCTGAACAATCTCAGCCCGAGCAGCAAAGCAAAATGGATTTAGGCAGTGCTGCTGAAACTCGCAACTCGCCCTCCGCAACTCGCAACTCCAAGCTTCCCTTGCTACGATTAATCGGGCAAGTCAGCGCAACTTATATGGTGGCGGAAGGGCCAGACGGGATGTACTTGATTGACCAGCACGCCGCCCACGAACGGGTTATGTACGAGTATTTTCAGGAAGCTTTGGCCGGAAAGCAGGCTGATAGCCAACTTTTGCTCGAACCGCTTTTGCTGGACTTAAACCCGCAGCAGCGTTTGGCTTTGGAAGACCCCGAAAAAAGCGCGGCTCTGGCTGAATTTGGCTTTCAGCTTGAACCTTTTGGTGATGTGACTTATATTCTGAGAGCAATTCCGGCTACCTTGTTTGGGCGCGATTTGAAAACCGGGCTTTTGGAAATGCTGGACGAAGCGGGCGAACGGCGCGATGGCGGTTGCGGGCCTTCTGGCAGCGAACGTCAACTCGCTCCTGATGTGCCTTTACCCCGTAGCTGGCGCGACAGATTAGCAGCCAGTCTTGCCTGCCACAGCGCGGTACGGGCCGGACAAATCTTGAATCAGGAAGAAATGCGCGAATTAGTAACAAGGTTGGAACGCACCCAATTTCCCAACGCCTGCGCTCATGGCCGCCCAACCTTGCTGCATCTCAGTCAAGGCCAGCTAGAACGGGGCTTTGGCCGAAAATAGAGGGAAAGTAACAAGTAACAAGTAACAAGTATCAGGAATTACAGCTAAAAACTAGAAACAGCAAGCTCCCAGCCTTACCCTTCAGAGCTGATAACATGAAAACGGGGCTAAAGCCGTTACAGGTCAAGCCAAATTTAGCCAAAACCAGCCTTACCCTTCAGGGCCGTTTTCATGATATTAGCCCGGACATGGAATGTCCGGGAGATTACCACCATTCGACAAGTCGGAAGTATGAAGTATAAAGTCGGAACCAACTCGCAACCCGCAACTATTCCCCGACAACCGACAACCCTTCTAACAACTAATAACTAACAACTAACAACTAAAAAAAGGAGTGCCAAGTGATAGACCGCTACAGTCGCCCGGAGATGGCGCGAATCTGGTCGGAAGAAAATAAAATTCAAAAATGGCTGGACGTAGAAAAAGCGGTCTGTGAAGCCTGGGCGCGACGCGGGGTTATTCCGGCAGAAGCGATGCCCGCGATTAGGGCGGCAACCTGCGATTTGAAGCGAATGGAGGAAATCGAGAAGGAAACCGACCACGATATAATTGCCTTTTTGCGGGCTACTGGCGAAACAATTGGCCCTGCCGCCCGCTATGTTCATTTGGGCCTGACCAGCACCGATGTGGTAGATACTGCCCTTTCGACGCAAGCGGTGGAAGCTTTGGATTTAATCCGGCAAGAAGCGGATGCCTTGCGCCTGACTATCGAGCGACGGGCAGTTGAATTCAAGGATACGGTAATGATTGGCCGGACACACGGTATGCACGCCGAGCCAACCACTTTTGGCTTCAAGCTGGCGGTTTGGGCCGACGAAATGCGCCGTCATGTGAAAAGATTGGAACAGGCCCGCGAAATGATAGCGGTAGGCAAAATTTCGGGGGCAACCGGCACACACGCCAACGTACCGCCCGATTTGGAAGAAGAAGTTTGCGCCGCGCTTGGGTTGCAAGCCGCCCCGGTTTCGACCCAAACTTTGCAGCGTGACCGTCATGCCCAATTTATTAGCACGCTGGCGATTGTAGGCGCGTCCTTAGAGAAATTTACCACCGAAGTACGGCACTTGCAGCGAACCGAAGTGCGCGAGGTCGAAGAACCTTTTGGTGAAAAGCAGCAGGGTTCGTCAGCCATGCCCCACAAGCGCAATCCTCATCGCTCGGAACGGGTAGCAGGGCTGGCCCGCTTGCTGCGGGGTTATGCCACTACTGCCCTTGAGAACGTCGCTTTATGGCATGAGCGCGACATTAGCCATAGCTCTACCGAGCGGGTAATTTTCCCGGATGCCTGCCTGACGTTGGATTATATGCTGGCCGAGACAAATTATATTTTGGCTGGTCTGGTGGTTTTCCCCGAAGCGATGATGTACAATCTCGAAAGTAGCGGCGGCCTGACCTTCTCCCAACAAGTCTTGCTAAAATTGGTCGAAAAAGGTCTGGACAGGCAGGAAGCTTACAAACTGGTACAAAAGCACGCCATGCACGCCTGGAAAAACCGGGCCAGCTTTGTTGAAGGTCTTTTGAGCGATTCGAAGATTATGTCGAAACTTTCGCCCGAAGAAATCTCCGGCGCATTCGACTACGCCTACCACCTTAAGCATATTAATACGGCTTTTGAGCGTTTAGGGTTGGTTTAGGGCTTTTATTGTAGGACATTGCTCCGTTACTGGATGTTTGGCTAAAATCTATTGGCGGAGCAATATCCCACAATAAAAGGGAGACTAAAAAAGACGGGTATTTCTCCCGTCTTTTTTGGTTCAAATTCGATTACTGTTAAAAATCGCCGCTAAGTGAGTCCTTGAGCAAATCAATGTACTCGAGGGCTACGCCTGTGCCGATGGCGACGCAGTTGAGCGGGTTATCGGCTACGTAGCAGGGAACGCCGGTTACGTCGGCTAGAAGCTGGCTGATATTGCGAAGCTGGCTACCGCCACCGCTCATGACCATACCCCGGTCAATAATATCGCTGGCAAGTTCGGGCGGGGTGTCTTCCAATACAGTACGTACCGCCCCGATAATCGCTTCGAGGGGGTCGCTCAGGGCTTCGGTAATTTCGTTGCTACGGACGATTACGGTACGTGGCAACCCGCTCACCTGGTCGCGCCCGCGTACTTCCATCGTCAATTCTTCTTCGAGTGGGATTGCGCTGCCAATCCGAACCTTGATTTCCTCGGCGGTGCGTTCGCCAATCATCAGGTTATACTTGCGTTTGATATAGGCGGTAATCGCTTCGTCCATTTTGTTGCCACCCACCCGGATACTGTTGCAAGTCACGATACCATAAAGCGAAATCACGGCTACTTCGGTTGTGCCACCGCCAATATCAATAATCATATTGCCGGTTGGTTCAGCAATCGGAATTTGCGCCCCAATAGCCGCCGCCAATGGTTCGCGGATTAACCAGGCTCGTTTTGCGCCAGCCTGAATCGCGGCATCGTGAACCGCCCGCATTTCCACATTGGTTACGCCCGCTGGAATACAAATCATCACGTCTGGCTTGACCACCGCAAATCGCCCGGTAGCCCGCCCGATAAAGTGCCGGAGCATCGCCTCGGTTACTACATAATCCGCGATTACCCCACTTTGCATGGGGCGAATAACTTCGACTGTTTCGGGGGTGCGACCCATCATTTCATAGGCAGCAGTGCCTACCTGTAGCACCCGGTTATCTTTGGTAGAAATAGCGACCACGCTTGGTTCGCTTAAAACGATTCCCTTACCTTTGACATATACCAGTACGTTGGCCGTACCGAGGTCAATACCAATCTGTCTGTTACTAATCATTCTCGCCTTTACCGCACGAAAGCTGTCAGCTCCGGCTTGCGCCCTTTAGTGGCTGTAAAAAACTTGACCTGAAAAATTTTAGGAAACAAAAAATATTGTGAGCTTATCCATAACAAACGAATTATAGCATAGGCGGGCAGCAAAGCCAAATCTACAAAAACCCCGGATAATTTGTTATAATTAAGTTCTGGAAGTAAGGCAGGGCCAGACCGGGAGGTAATAGCTATGGCGATGCAGGATACGAGGCGAACTTACAAATACGAGTTTATAGTCGAGGAAGATGAAAGCGAGATGGGTGAAGGTGGGCCGCACGAGACTTCGATTTATCATTTTAAAGGTTTGTTGAAAAGGCTTTACCGTACTGAAAACTGGATGATAACTTCTAATCGCAATTTTTATCATTCGGCGATAGATAATTCAAAAAACTTGATTGTGCCGGATATTGCTTTGTTCAAAGGCATTTTTGTGCCGCCGGAGCAGCAGCCGTATGTTATAAGCTGGGATATGCGCTTGCCCAATCATCCTTGCCCGCCTTTGGTCATGGAAATAGCTTCCGAAAGCACTTATCGTGGCGATATTGATATGGACAAAAAGCCCTATCTTTATGGCTTGATTGGCGCAAAGGAATATATTACCTATGACCCGAACGAGCCGCGTGTCTGGCCGCGCCGGATGGGTGGGCGGCGACTAATCGGCTGGCGGTATGATGAAGCGGGGCTACAGCGCGAAATTCAGCCGGATGCGCGGGGTGCGCTTTGGAGTGAAGTGCTGGAACGCTGGATTGTGCCGGATAATTTGTATTTGCAATTGTATGACCGGGAAGGGCGGCGCGAACTGACCGACACAGAGGCAGGCGAACTGGCCCAACGTGAACTCCATCTGCAAGAAATTGTTCGCCACGAATTAGAGCAGCAAGCGCAGGAAGCCGCCAGAGCCAAACTTGTCGCTGAAGAACAGGCTAAACAAGCCAAAATCGTCGCCGAGAAACAGGCCAAATCTGAGGCCAGAGCGCGACGCAAACTCGAAAAGCAGCTACAAGCCGAAGCACAGGCGCGAGCGTCTGAAACACAGGCGCGGGAAGCAGCCGAGCAGCAAATTGCCGATTTGCAACGGCAAATAGAGGAATTGCGCCGACGCAACCCAGACCAAAGCTAGAACCAAATTTTGCAGGATGTTGCCCTGCCCATTGACTTTAGCTAAACCAAAATCTATTGGCGGAGCAATATCCTGCAAAGAATACTATTACTGTAAGGTTAGAGCGGCCAACCAGCCTACTGCCACAAAAAGAGTTGAAAAGGTGGTAAGTTGCCAAACGAGCGTAAGGCCGGGTCGTCCGGGACGCAATCGGGGGGCAAAGTAGCTAACAATAACCGCAACCAGAGCCAGTACACAAGCCGGCCACGCCAGCACCCGATTTACCGAAATAATCAGGCTCAGGGCCAGGCATAGCAAGGGCGCGGCGGTAAATAAAATCCAGATAACTCGCAAAGCCCGGTGTGTCCCCAGCAAATGCCCCAGCCCCCGCGACCCATGTTCGGCTAAATCAGTATCAATATCGGGCAAGCTGTTGGCGAGGTTAATACCAATCACGAGTAGTAAGGCGGGCGGATAGAGCCAAAGCAAGCTAGCTTCAAAGCGGTTCAGCCCGGCCCAGACGAAAAGCGGAAACGAGCTAAAACTGAGCAAATAAGGAATCCAGCTAAGATACGAGTCTTTTAAAAGAAAATCGTACATCAAGCCCGACCCGGTGCAAACCAGAGCCAGCAAAGCTGCCCCAACTGGCAAGGTCAAAGCGGTGAGGGTGGCAGTCAGCAGCAAACCAACCAGCAGCCAGAAAGCAAATCTTTCGTGTACCAGCCCGCTTGGAATAGGCTTGTAGGGTTGGGCAATAGCATCGCGCTGGCGGTCTAAATAATCGTTGGCAATACCGATGGCACTATGTCCGCAAAGCACCACCAGCCAGACCCGCCCAAAGTTGGCCCAATCCAGTTGCCCTTTACTGGCAACCAACCCAAAAATAAAGGTCGCAACCAGCACCATAAGTGTTGGGAATAGATGGGTCATCCGCAAAACGCCCAGTATGCGCTGCCAGATAGGGTAATTTTGGGGCCTGGCTGGTTGTATTGTTTCCATATTTACCTCGTTTTGGTTCATCATTGCTTTTATTATAGCCAAAACCGGGGTTTTTTGCCACTTTAAAAACTTGTTTGTTTTGTCTTTTGGCTGAATTTGGGCTAAAATAAACAAGGAAAATTTCGGTAAAAAGTTTTGGGGCAGGAAAAATAGTAGTATGAAGCAAGTTTTTAATTCGAGAGAACGGGCTGAGGCGATACGGGCCAAACGGGTACTCGAAGAACATCTAATTCCCTGTTTTTTGATTACTAATGGCAAGGGTGATTGGCGAATTTACCTTAATATTGCCACTTATGCCCCCAATTTCGGCCAAATTATTCATCAGGTGGACGAGCTGCTAAAGCAATATGATTTATGGGCGTGATTAATTCGATTAGTTTTCCGGCAGCGAACGGCGAAGCAATGCTAGAGGCCGATTGGTATTTGCCGACGCGTCGGGCTACCAATGGAGCGGTAATCGTGGCATCCGGCCTGAACGAAAGCAAGGAAACTGCGCCACTCTCCTTGATTTGCTCTCAGGCGGCGGATTTAGGGTTGACCGTACTCTGTTTTAACTCTCGTTTCGTAACCGAAAAATTAATTGCCGCCAACACAGAGCCGGAATATAATCTGAATGATTTGCTCGGCGCATACGATTTTTTACAAAGCTTTGGCAAGGAAATCAAGCCCAAACGCTATTATTTGGTAGGGCAGGGTTTGGGCGGTATCGCGATGCTGGAAGCGACTGCTCAGGGCGGGCGGTTGGCTGGAAAAATTAACGGGCTGGTTTTGCTAGGCGATAAAGAAAAAGCATTGACACACTTGCCAGGAATTACCTGTCCCGTGTTAATTATCACCGCTAACCGAGCCGTCCAAAATCTAGCGGATACACAAACTATTCTCGAAAATGGGCTTTTTCCTGTAAAAATCGAAATTCTCAAGGATTTTAACAATCTCGATTATGCCTTTTCGTCCGAAGAAAGCGCGGCTCATTTGCAACAAGTTGCCGATATTACGGTTAAATGGTTGGGCGAACAAGACAAAATTCGCGAAGACCTCAGAAAGTAACTTTTAATGACTAATTTTGTATCGAATGATTTAATTTATGATTATATTTTGACCTTTGATGGCGGGGCAGAACCAAATCCCGGCAAAGCCTACGGTAGCTATCACCTGAAAACCCGCAAGGGCCGCGAAAGACTGGAAAGTCGAATTCAGTTTGGCGATAATATGACCAATAATCAGGCCGAATATTTGGCTTTGCTACACGGTTTGCAAGATTTGGTCAAAACTATCGAGAAGGCGGGTAAGCAACCCGAAAATTATTCGGTGGATATTTGGGGTGACAGCGATTTGGTAATTCGGCAGGTAAAGGGCGAATGGAAAGTTAAAGATGTAAAGCTAATGCCACTTCATGAGCAAATCCGCGTACTTTTGCGCCGCTTCAAACAATTTGGATTGCACTGGCATGACCGTAGCAACAGCGTGCGTTTATTGGGACATTAGGGGGTTGTCGGTTGTCAGTAAGGAGTTGCGAGTTGCGAACTTTGTAGAGTGTTGCTCCGCCAGTGAACTTTCGGGAAAATTATACAAGAAGTTTGCCAGCGTTACGCCGAGAACCGAAATTATTAGCAATTAGCGAAGCTTTTGAGCAACGATTGTGTTTAAAATGAGATTTTGCCACTATACAGATTTTTAAGAGCGTCACAAAAATGATGGTAAACTATTTACAGGTTGGTAAAACCCGCTTTTAGCACGGTCATATTGAGCAAAGAGCCAACAAAGCAGAAACCAGATAAATTTTAGGTGTAGAAGGGATTTCTAATTCCCGATAAACTTCAGGAGGAAGGCAAAGTGAAGGTAACACTGGTCGCTTCGGTGCTTTTGGAGCATAATGGCAAATATTTGCTGGTGCAGCAAGCCCGCAGCCGTCGTCAGCCGGGCAAATGGGGGCCACCCGGTGGCAAGCCGGAGGTGGGCGAGACTTTGTTCGAGGCAGCTATCCGCGAGACGCAGGAAGAAACCGGGCTGGACGCGGAGCTAACCGGGTTTGTAGGTATTTTGCGGAGCGGTCATGCTCAAGACCCAAATTTGTTCGTTTGCTTTGGCGCAAAACTTTTGCCTAACGCCAATCCCGACCAGCTAAAGCTAAGAGAGGGTGAGATTTCGGGTGGACAATGGCTTTCTTTGGAAGAAATCGAGGGGGGCAAAGTGTTATTGCGCTCTGACCCGTTCCCGGCCCTTTTCCGCCGCCACCGTGAAGGTCATATTTACCCGTTGGAGGTCGTCCAACACGAGAAAACCGAGTTTTAAGTTATAACGCCTGCCTTACCACGCCCTCAGCTTTAACCAGACGAGCGCGAGCTTCGTCGGGGGCAAGATGGGCAAGGTGGGCGACGATAGCGGTTTTGGTTTCATCCTGACATTGCTGTAACAGGGTGGCGGCTGCGTCGATACTTAGGCCAGTAGCGCGAGACACGATAGTAACGGCCCGATGACGGAGCTTGGCGTTGGTTGGCTTTACGTCTACCATTAGATTGCCGAAAGTTTTGCCCAGTTTTATCATTACACCCGTACTGAGCATATTCAAAATCATTTTTTGAGCCGTACCAGCCTTCATCCGGGTTGAACCGCTGACTACTTCCGGCCCAACTGCCGGGGTAATCGCAATTTCGACTACTGCTTCGATAGCCGCCCCTTTGTTACATGCCAGCCCGATGGTCAGCGCACCAACTTCACGGGCATAGCGCAAAGCACCCAACACATAGGGGGTTGAGCCACTGGCGGTAATACCGACCAGCGCGTCATTTTGGGTCAGGTTTAGCTCTGCTGCCTCCTGCACACCCTTTGCCGCATCGTCCTCGGCTTCTTCGGCGGAAACAAACATGGCATTTGGCCCACCCGCAATACGAGCCAGCACTAGGTCGGGCGAAGTGCTATAGGTTGGCGGACATTCCGAAGCGTCCAGCACCCCCAATCGTCCGCTCGTCCCTGCTCCCATATAGATTAGCCGACCCCCCGCCCGCAACTTGGCTTCGATGCCCTCAATAGCTGCCGCGATTTGGGGCAATTCCGCTTCTACCGCCACCGCTACTTTGGCATCCTCGGCGTTTATCAGCCGGGCAATCTCAAACGCGTTCATCTGGTCTATCTGGGCCGAAGCCGGGTTTACCCCCTCGGTTTGAGGCGCAATCGCTCTAGCCTGTTCTTCTGCCATTCTGCTCCCCCGTCATCTTCTGCCATAATTGGCGCAAATTCTTGCATCAGTTTTACAAAATTCTGGCCGGGGGTTAGTTGCCCCAGCTTCACCGGGCGGCTTGCCCCGGTACAACTCGGCAAATTGGCCGCCCGTCCGCGTAATAGCTCGTAGCCAAACAAGGCAAAGGCTACCGCTTCTTTAGCCTCTGCCGCCAGCCCAAATTCGTCGTGCCGCTTCAAGCTCACCTGTGGCCCTAATTCTTCGGCCAATCTAGCTAATAAAGTTGGGTTCAAGGCCCCGCCCCCGCTCACAATCACTTCGTCTATCCCGCCCTTTGGCCCAAAATTAATATAGCTACGGGCAATCGAACGGGCGGTAAAGGCCGTCAGGGTTGCCAGCACATCTTCACCTCGCCTTTGTTCGGCTTCAGCCCGCGCCAGCACTTTTTGCCAGAAGGGAAATCCGAACAATTCGCGCCCGGTGCTTTTGGGTGGCTTGAGCCTGAAATAAGCCTCACTCATCAATTCGTCCAGCCAGGAGTTATCTATTGTTCCCGCCGCCGCTAACAACCCATCCTTATCATAATTTTGCTGACCCTGAGTATAGTGTTGGGCGGCAAAATCGAGCAGCATATTACCCGGCCCGGTATCAAAAGCCCAGGCTGCCTCTGGCCCTTTCCCTGCCAGGAGAAAAGTAACGTTGCCAATCCCGCCGATATTTTGCAAGGCGCGGGTTTTGCTATCGTCGGCGAAAAAGACGTAATCGAAAAAGCTGACCAACGGCGCACCCTGCCCACTCGCCGCTATGTCCGCTACCCGAAAACCCGACCCTACCGTAATGCCCGTTCTTTCGGCAATAATCGCCGCTTCGCCTATCTGTAAGGTTGAAATTGGCCCGCCTTCCTCCACCTGATGCCAGATGGTTTGCCCGTGTGAAGCAATCAAATCGATTGACGATTGGAAAGGGTTGTCGGTTGCCGGTTGTCGGTTAGAAGTTTTGAGTTTTGAGTTTTGAGTTAAAAGCTGTGAAACTTCTGTGTCCTCTGTGGTGAAGGAGCTAAGGTTTTTTGCGAAAGCTTCGCCAATTTCAAAGTTGAGTTCGCAAATTTGACGGGTGTTAGATTGGTTGGCGCAAGCTTCAAGTATTCGGCGGCGCAAATCGGGCGAAAGGGGAAATTCTTGAAAGGCCAGCAATTCAAAATCAACTGTAATTGGTTCAGAGGATGGGGAGGTAGGCGAAAGGGTTTCCTCAAAGCGAACAATCGCCAGGTTTATGGCATCAGCCGATGTGCCACTAATCATCCCTGCTACAATGGCAGATAGTTGTCGGTTGTCGGTTGTCGGTTGTCGGTTGTTGGGAAAGGCAGCGTTGTTAGTTGTTAGTTGTTGGTTGTTAGAAGGGCCATCGGGTGTCAGTTGTTGGTTGTCAAAGAATGGATGCTTAGGGTTTGAGGGATTGGAACTAGACATGAATTTTACTCCTTTTGGACATAGCCAAGCTGTTGGAGAGCGGTAGCGGTGGCGGTGCGGATATTAGGGTCAGTGTCTTGCAGAAAGGGCAATAAAGATGGGATAGCGCGTTTATCTTTTAGATGGCCCAGCCCAACTATAACGCCCTGCAAAACTGGACTTTGCTCAATTGCCAATGCCGCCAATAGCGGTTCAAAAGCTTGTTTATTTTGACTCATACCAAGTGCAATCGCTGCTTCGTGCCGCACCCAATTATCGTTATCTTTAAGGCAAGCAAGCAAAGCCGCTGTTATTTTTAGCCCGCGCCGCTTTCGTAAATAAGTTACTGCCTGCAAACGCAAATTGCTATCAGACGAAGTAAGCTGCCTTAACAAAACTTCGGTAGCTGGCCCGGCCCGAAAAAGTTTGACCAGCCAGATGATAAACCAGAAAATTGACAGGGGAACAAACAAAATTCGTTCCCACCACTTTTGGATTGATACCCCAAATTTCCCGGCCACCGATTAACCTTTGAGTGCGCCCATACGCACGCCATCCAAGAAGTAGCGCGAGAAGAGCAGGAAGAAAACTATCATGGGTAAGGCGGCCAGGGCTGCGCCCGAAAAAATCAGGCCGTAATCGGTACTGAATTCACTTTGCAAGTTGGCGACCCCGACAGGCAGGGTAAAGGACGGGCTTTTAATCAAGACCATCGAAGGCCATAAATAATCGTTCCAGAAGCGCACAAAAGTAAAGATAGATAGGGCGGCAATGGCGGGCTTGGAGAGCGGCAAAATAATATTCCAGAAAATACCCGGTTCGCTACAGCCGTCAATTCGTCCGGCTTCTTCCAGTTCGGTTGGAATGGTCTGGATAAACTGGCGCATCAGGAAAATACCGAATACGTAAGACCAACCCGGCAAAATAACCGCCCACAGGCTGTCGCGCAAATTAAAGGTTTGGACTACCACATAAAGCGGTACAAGCGTAACGTGCGGCGGTATCATAATTGTGCTGAGAATAAGCCAGAAAAACAAGGTACGACCCGGAAATTTCTTTTTAGCAAAAGCGTAACCGGCCAGCGTATCAAAAAAGATGTGGAAGAAAGTAATACTCAGGGTAATAATTACACTATTGATTGCCCAAGACCAATAATCTTTAGTCTGGCTGAACAAACGCTGGAAGTTTTCAAAACTGGCGTTAATGGGCAACAAATCGGGCGGCGTTTTGATAATTTCTCTGGTGGGTGTAATCGAAGTCATAAACAGCCAGTACATCGGCCAAAGTGAAATAGCGGTGGTGATTGCCAGCGTCACCCACAGCAAAATACGCCATAGATAGGGTTTTCTTTTGGCAGAACGGTTGGTCGTCTGCCGGATTGCTGCATTTGCCGCCATTTTTAATACTCCACGTCTGTTTTCAAGAATCTGAATTGAATTACCGAAATTGAAGCGATAATCAAAAACAAAATAATCGCCTGAGCCGAAGCCACCCCAAATTGTGAGAGCGAAGGGTTAAAAACCTTCTGGTAAATTTGGGTGACAATCGTTTGGGTGCTGTTGCCGACCCCGCTCGGCACCATTACATAAACTTTTTCAAAAACCTCAAAGCTGGCGATAGTGTAAAGCACTACCACATACAAAGTAGTCGCTTTAATCAGGGGCAAAGTTATGCTCCACCATTTGCGAACTGGCCCTGCTCCCTCGATTTCCGCCGCTTCGTAATAATCTTTGGGAATACTGCCCATTGCCGCGCTAAACAGCACAATCCCCGTTGCTGGAACAGTTAGCACCGTAGAAAGTACCACGCTGTTAAGGGCAATATCAGGGTCGGACAGCCAGCGCACTGGCTTTTGTCCGACCAGACTCAGAAGATAGTTCAGGAAACCCCACTGAGTGTTAAACATCCACCGCCAGATAACCGCGATAATCACCGCGCTGGTAACTGCCGGAAGATAATAAGCAGCCCGGAAGAAGGTTTGGGCGTACTTGTTCAAGGGTTGTATCAGGCTGGCGATAATCAAAGCTATAAAGATATTCGCCGTCACAGTCAGGGCGGTATAGTAAACCGTGTTCCTGATAGCTTCAGCAAAGACCCCGTTTTGGGTAGTGAAAGCATCAATATAGTTTTGAAAACCAACCCAGGGGCTATCACGCCGCAGCCGGAAATCCTGAAAGCTGATAATAAAAGCCCAGGCTACCGGGATAAGCGTAAAAACCGTAAAAACCAGCATACTAGGCAACACAAAAGCGTAGCCCCAGCCGTACTTTCTGATAAACCCCGTCACACGCTGCCCAAAACCGAAATTTTGCGCCCGCGCCTTCTTCAGTTCTGCTCTTGCCATATGCCTACTTCTTTGCTAACAATTTGTTGACTTCATCCGCCGGTTTGCCCAATGCTTCTTCCGCCGAAATTTTGCCAAAGACCGCATTTTGCAGATTCGGGTGAATCAGGGTACGAATATCGGGCCAAACCGCCAAACTGGGCGTAATCCAGGCAGTCGGCGCAATCGGCGTGAATTTGCTGTAAGGCTCAACCACCGTCACCGATTTTCTGGCACCCGGTGCAAGGTAGTAACCCGGTATTTCCTTTTCGGTTTGGGGGCTGGTCAAATAGCGGGCCAAATCCATCCCGGCCTGCTGCTTGGCTTTATCCTTGCTCGGTGGTACTGCAATTAGTCCAACCCCACCGGCAGATACGGCCTTGCCAGTCTTGCCAATCGGAGGTTGAATAACATCGAAGTTTAACCCTGCCGTTTTTAGTACCGATGAATCGCCGCTAGGCCGCGTCCACATCGCCTGTAGCTTGCCCTTCATCGCGGTTAGAATATCATCCTGCTTTTGCGTGCCGAAGTCGGGCGGGGTCACTTTATGAACCAGAGCCAAATCGGTCAATTTCTTGAGTCCGCTAATAGCTTCGGGCGAGTTGAAAGTATACTTGGTGTTATCCGCCGAAAGAGGTCGCCCACCGTCCGAGAAGATAATCGGCCAGGTATCTACCAAACCGGGGTCAATCAAGGCACTATAGCCGTAGACCTGTTCGCCGTTGGCCCGTTTAAAAGTCAGTTTTTTGGCAATGTCCACAAATTCTTCGTAGGTAAAGCCGGACTTGGGTGGTTCAACCCCGCGTTCTTTGAAAACATCCAAATTCAGATACAAGCCCACCGGCGGCACCCAGAGCGGCCATGCGTACAGCTTATTGTCAAAGCGCACCAAATCGAACAAGTTCGGCAAAATATCGGCTTTATCATCCGCCGTCAAATATTCGTCAATCGGCGCGACCAGGCCCTGAGCAATCAAGGTTGGCAAGCTATCGTTAGGGATACGGAACACATCCACGCCCGACCCGGCCTGTACCGCGTTGGCAACTTTGGCAAACCCGGCCTGGTCTGCCGTATAGCCGATAATTTCCACCTTAATATCCGGGTTAGCCTTCGTAAAGGCTGCTACCGCCGCATCGCTGGATTTGTTAAAGCCACTGGTTGAACCCGGCGCATAACCCAGCACCCAGTAAACCAGCGAACCTTTGTAGCCGCTTTTGCTATTGATAAAGTTACCAACCGTTGCCGCCCCACCTGCTGCCGTCGTCGCACCGGCTGCCGCAGTGGTTGCGCTGGCGGCTGCCGTCGTTGCGGAAGCAGCAGTAGTAGCGACGGCTGTCGTTGCGGAAGCGGCGGCTGTCGTTGCGCTGGCGGTAGTAGCTGCCGGAGCAGCAGTAGTAGCGACAGGAACAGTCGTAGCAGTCGGGTCGCCACAAGCGGCGAGAATACCGCCTGTAACCAGTGCGCCACCCGTCAGGGCTACGAACTTGCGCCGACTTAACTTTTTGTTAGATTTTTCAGACATCTTCTCCTCCAAGAGTTTTTGTTACTTTTGATTGTCACAATTAGCACAATCCTAAAATTGTTTTCACCGTTATACCGTTATACCGAAGATAATACCAATACTTACAGGTCAAATTTTTGATAGAATACTACTGAATGAATTTCCGACTTTAGACTTCTTACTACCGACTTGTTTATTCAAGCGCGTTCTCTGGTCAAACGGCTATAGAAACGGTATTTGTCCCCCCGATAAATCGAAGTAGCAAACTCGAAGGGCTGATTACGTTCGGTATAAGTAGTGCGACGGATAAGTAATACCGGGCCACCTAAAATAATTTTGAGCTTACCGGCCTCATCTTCATGAGCCAGCCCTGCCTCGATTTCTTGCTCGGCTTCCAAAGGCGGCACGCCATATTTTGTTTCTAACAATTGATAAAGTGAATCATGCTCTAAATCTTCTTCCAACAGTTTCTCACAACCGATGAAATTTATCAACGAGGTTTCCAGAGCTAACGGCGCGTCATTGGCAAAGCGCAAGCGTTGCACCCGGAAAAGCAATTGTCCCGGCCTGACCCGTAATTGGGCGGCGGTGCTGCCATCGGCTTCGCACATTTCTTTAATCAAAACTTTGGTAGCCGGACGCTGCTCCCGTGCCTGAATATCTTCGGTAAAACTGGTCAGGCGGGTAAGCTGCTGGGTAATTTTGGGCCGGGCTACGAATGTGCCGCGTCCCTGTTCCCGATATAAAAAACCTTCTTTGACCAGTTCCATAATAGATTGGCGCACCGTCATGCGGCTCAAGCCGTATTGCTCGCCCAGTTCCCGCTCGGAAGGAATCGGTTCACCTTCGATCCATTGATTACTGGTTATTTTTTCGCGAATAATTTCGCGTAACTGGTAATAGCGCGGAAGCGGACTAGCTTTCAGCATAAAGTTTTATTCTCTTATTCTATGGAAATGGCTTTGACTGGCATACATATAGTTATGTAGTTGTCTATACCAATTTTAGGGCAAAAAGCCGAGCTTGTCAAGAGCTTACCTCCAAATCTTTTTCTTCTAACTCTACTCAAACGCCCAATGCTTCGCTTTTGTGTTAAAATAGAGTATGAAACTTTGGAATGTGGTATTACCGATGGGGAGGAAATGTGTTTAAATTTTTCCGGCGCAATAAAGAATCGGAACAGGTAATCGAAGAAAAAACCGAGCAGGCTTTAGAGAAAAGCCGTAGCACTGGCAGCGTATTCGGGCAAATCGGCAAACTTTTTGAAGTGGATGATATTACCGATGAATTTTGGGAACGCCTCGAAGTTTTGCTTTTGCAAGCCGATATTGGCTATAACCTGACCGAAAAAATGATTGAGCAAAGCCAACGCCGTACCCTCGAAGAAAATACCCGGCGTAGTAAAGACGTGGAACGCATTTTCCGCCAGACCATGATTAGCGTTTTGCAGGAGGCTCAGACCAAAGCCCAGGCCAGCGTAGATGCAATTCACCGCAAGGAAGAACAAGACCGCGAATGGGAACGGAAGCGGCGCGAAAAAGAAGAAGCCAAGAAAAATAGACCGACCCCGCAAAAGGGTGCGCCGGTTATCCCAAGCGTTATTCCCAAAAACATCAGTCCCGAAGGCGAGAAACGGCCTTATGTTATTCTGGTGGTCGGGGTCAACGGGAGTGGCAAAACTACTTCGATTGCGAAACTGGCCCGCTATTACCAGAATGGCGGGGCAAGCGTAGTGCTGGGGGCGGCTGATACTTTCCGGGCGGGCGCGATTGAGCAGATTAAGTTATGGAGCAACCGGGTGAATGTTCCCTGTGTGGCGCGTGACCCTGGCTCAGACCCGGCGGCAGTTTCCTTTGATACCGTTAAATTCGCCCGTGAGCATAGGATGGACATTGCCATTATTGATACTGCCGGACGTATCCAGACCAACTATAACTTGATGGAAGAAATGAAGAAAATCGAGCGCACTATTGAAAAAGCGCAAACGGGTGCGCCAAACGAAATCTTGCTGGTGCTGGAAGCTGTGACGGGGCAGAACGGCTTGAGTCAGGCCAAAAACTTTACCGAAGCGGTAGGGGTAGACGGCATTATCTTGACCAAGCTGGACGGTACAGCCAAAGGTGGAGTTGCTTTCGCCATTGCTAACGATTTGAAAATCCCGATTAAATATATTGGCACGGGTGAAAAAATGGACGATTTCGCCGAATTCGAGCCGGATGCTTATGTAAACGCTTTGTTCAAGCGATAATTACTTTTCGCCAAATATTAGCTGAATCTGGCTAAGGGGTAAGGCCAATGATAGTAATACCAACAACCGATACTTTGCCAATGGTGGTACGGGCTGACCACGTTCCCGGCCCATCTCAGGGTGAATGGACTTATGATGACTACGCTGCTTTGCCCGAAGACGGCAACCGCTACGAAATTATTGATGGAGTTTTGTATATGGCACCCAGCCCAAATATCGCTCATCAGGATTCTGCCGGAAGTTTTTATTACTATTTGCGAACCCACATTCAGAATAAAGGATTGGGACGGGTGCTAATTGCTCCAATTGATGTAGAATTTGCTCCCAAAGTAACCACTCAACCTGATGTTTTGGTAGTGCTTAACGATAATATCAGCATCATCACCAAAGGCAAAATTATGGGTGCGCCAGATTTGGTGGTAGAAATTGCCTCTCCCGGTACAGCCACCTATGACCGCAATACCAAATTAAATACTTATGCCCACTACGGTGTTAAAGAATACTGGATTGCCGAGCCGATTACTCGAACGGTTGAACTACTAATTCTGGAACAGGGCGCATATCGCACAATTGGAATTTACCAGGGTCAGGCCAAGCTCCCGTCTAAAATTGTGCCGGATTTGCCCGTAAGAATCGAAGAATTTTTCGTCTGAATTGCCTGATACAGTAAACCAAAGGGTAGTACGAGAGGTAAGGCCAATGATAGTAATACCAACAACCGATACTTTGCCAATGGTGGTACGGGCTGACCACGTTCCCGGCCCATCTCAGGGCGAATGGACTTATGATGACTACGCTATTTTGCCCGAAGACGGCAACCGCTACGAAATTATTGACGGAGTTTTGTATATGGCACCCAGCCCGAATAGATGGCATCAAGCTTCTAACTGGCGGTTTCTTTCTCATCTTGGAAAATATGTAGAATTGCGCGGGTTGGGCTGGGTTTTTGGCGCACCCTTTGACGTAGAGTTTGCTCCCAAAGTAACCACCCAGCCGGATGTTTTGGTAGTGCTTAAAGCCAACGAAGATATTATAACGGACGGCAAGATAAT
>JBBQGP010000035.1:0-34314 GCA_038323095.1 Chloroflexia bacterium
AAAGCCAGCGCGGGTTAAACAAACCCTGGGCAGTGTGATTGATGCTTTAGTCAGTGACCGTTTTGAGGCTGCCGCTTAGTCTCATTCTTTTTATTGAATACTATAGCACCCCCGCTGTACCAATTAAGGGAGTCTGAGCTAGGTACTCCTGAACTTCCTGAATAAGTAGTAATTGAACCAGTGCCAACAGGATTAGCTATGGTCAGATTAACAAAAATAGCTGTGGTGCTAGGATGTATATAGGCAATGTTAACTTGTAGGGTTCTTTGCTCGAAAGAATGAATTGGACCTTGTCCAGAATAGCGGCTATCATAAATACGAGTTGGCGTAATGGTATGGAGTAATCCACCTGTAATGGCTTTAGCAGTTGGAGTAAAAACAAAATTAAACTCAATAAGAGAAAGTAAAACTACCTCAATACTGAAAATACAAACCATTCTAAGTAGTGTTGAAGGTTTATTATGATGAATATTAGAGTGGGGAACAAAAAAGTTAGATTTTGGCATAAATAACCTGTCTTTCTGCTGCTTGAAAACGGAGAACTAATATTGAGACATATACTAATCAAATTTGATTAGTTTAATAGTAGGACAGAAATGAATATTGTCAATAAGCGTTTTATAATTACTAACAAAATCTGCAAAATCCGGGAAACGTCTTTTGAGAAAATTGATCAGGTTATCTTTATCTGGCCGCGAAACAAGGATTTCGCGGCCAGATAAAGATAACCTGATTAACTGATTTTACCCGATTTTTTGCATGTCGAGCTTGATAACGGCGCGTTCACCCGCCTGAAAATATTCCAGCACGATTGTCACCGGGCCGGAAAGATTGATTGGGCCGAACTGGTGGGTTTGGGCCGCCGAGAAAACCCAGAACTGGTTGGGGTCGGGCTGCACCAAACTTTGACCATTGACCGAGAGCCGGAAGCCATCGTCACAGGTTACGCTAAAGGTGTAGTTGCCATCCAGCGTTAGCTTGCGCCTCCAACGAGCCGAGAAGTTAGTCGAAAGCAAACCAATCTTGCCGTCGTATGGCCCTTTCCAGCTAACTCCACCATCTGCTACCCAGCCGCTCCAATCGTTGCCAATCTTATCCTCATCGCGACGTGAGGCCGGTTTGCCCGCCAGCGCGGTGTTATTAAAATATTCGGCGTACCAGCCATTGACCGAATTGGGGTCAGGCCAGGGGAAACTACGAACGATGTTATTTTCGTAGTGCCGCATATAATAATTCTCGCAGTTTTGCTGCATCACGCCCTGTTCGTTTGGGAACACATCGCTCATAATCGCCCCGTGGTCATACTGCGAACCTGTGTAGCTATCGTAATTCCTGAGCCAATCCCCATAGCTAACAAAAGCGGGCTGGAAGGCTTGCACTGGTTGGGCATCTAATTTGTCGTTACGGGTATCCAGAATAATCCGGGCTGGACTACCCAAACTGCCGCCCGCCAGTTCTTGCGAATAATAACCGCCATTGTTCGCCACCGGGCCAGTAGGCTTGCCCAAAGCCGCCTCGCCACCGTTCCGCAAATAAGCTTCGACAAAGCGATGCTGCAACTGGTTATTCAGACCTTCGCCAATGTGCGGGCTGGGTTCTACTGGCGGCGCGTTATAGGGCTTGTCCAGAATTTGCCGATTTTTGTCAGGCAAAGCCTCATCACAGATAATTGCGTAAAACACACCGGGCGCATTAGAGGGCGGAGCTTTGGCGAAATCATTCCAGTTATAAATTTTGCCAATTCCCTGATTTTTCCAGTTATCGAAAATATAAGGGTCGTTGCAAATGAAATTTCCGTTTTTGTCCAAACCTTTAGCGACAATCAAATGACCGTAGTGTGTCAGCCAGGTACTTAAAATTACGGGCTTATTTTGACGTAACTGGTTTCTGACCCAATCCGGGCTGGGGTACATTTGGGAGTGAGGAGTTAGCCCGCTTGCCAGCAAATATCTGACCATTCCGTCCACCGTAGCCTCATAACCACCACCCGCCGAAGGCTGGTCGCAAGTTCCCCACGCTCCGCCAAAAGGCCCTTTTCCTTTGGGGTCAAGGTTGGTGTTGCTCAACCCCTCGGCAAGCTGGGCCGGGCTATAATTGGTCACGTAATAGCCAAAGTTGGTCGGATTGTTAAGATAAGTCATGGGTTTGGGAGCAAGTTTGCCGTAGGCCGCTGCCAGCATTACACAGCTACTCGGCCCACAGGCTTCATAACCATAAAAAGCATCTTCGGTATTGTAAACCTGATGCACATACGGCACGTCCATCAAAATCTCGACATTAGCCTCATCCGTCGCAATCTCATCAGCTTGACCAGGAGTAGCTACCGAAATTCCTTGCCCGATGCTGCTACAAAAAACCTGAGCTTCGGCCTTACGACGGTTGTAAAGGCCCTGCATAAACGCGCCATTGGCGTGGCAATATAAGCACCAGATACGGGCTATTTCGTTCGCATCAAAATTTCCATCAAAAATACTGTTGATATAGCCCGAAAGTTCGGTATCGTTTTTGAGAATATACGCGCCAAGATTGTAGCAAAAACTGACCAGGGCATTAAACTGGGGCTGGTTAAGCGGCACTTTAATATCCCGGACAACCGCTTGCTCATAAACGTCAATATCATCAGTAAACCACTGCTCGGCCTGCTCCATCGAAATTGGCGTACCATAGGCCATCCCATCTACCCGATGCCCGTAGCCTGCGGTTGGGTAGCCCGCCCCATCATCATAGACGTGCAGCACCAATCCTTCTGCATCTTGAATAAACTTGCGTCCGGCAGCATCCAAATGACTAATTTTTACTGCTTCCTGTGTCATAGCCCTGTCCTTTCCTTACCTGACCTGAAACTTACGCCCGATATAGAACCTAGTCGAAAACTAGAATAAAAGCTAAAACAAACCAGATTAGAATGTAATTATTCACTAAATTTAGTTTTTAAGATAAATAATTTTACTAAGCTCTAAACCAGCTTTTACTAAATTCTTGCTCCATAGACCTTTCAAAAGCGGTATCAACACAAATTATATAAACGATTATACTCAATTAATTCTCTATTACAATACTTTCGGTTATAGAAAATTCTGGAAAACAAAATTGGCTGCAAAATCGGCAAACTTGTCCTACATCGAAAAAAGAGCTAAAATCTAGCTGCACGTCATTATAATAGTTAGAGTTCAGGAGAAAACTATGCCAAAGATTACTTTTATCGGCGCGGGTAGTACCGTTTTTGCCAAGAATTTGCTTGGCGATATTCTGGGCTTTCCCGAATTGGCCGATTCTACCATCAGTTTGTTTGATATTGATGCCGAACGGCTACGCACTTCCGAAATTGTAGCCCGCAAGGTGGCCGAATCCCTTAAAGTTAAGCCGAATATTGAGGCGACGACTGACCGTCGGGCTGCGCTGGACGGAGCAGATTATGCGATTTGTATGATTCAGGTTGGCGGATACAAACCAGCTACCGTAATCGATTTTGAAGTTCCCAAGAAATACGGTTTACGCCAAACTATCGCCGATACGCTCGGAATTGGCGGTATTATGCGCGGGTTGCGGACTATCCCGGTTTTGCTGGATATGGCTCATGACATGGAAGAATTATGCCCGGATGTTACTTTTCTGAATTATGCTAACCCAATGGCAATGAATTGCTGGGGCTTGAACAAAGCCAGCCGCATCAAAACCGTCGGTTTGTGCCATAGTGTGCAGGGGACGGCGGGCGAACTTTCCCGCGATATTCAAGTACCTTACGAAGAAATCAATTATCTGGCGGCGGGCATCAACCACATGGCTTTTTACCTGAAATTTGAGCGCAACGGGCAGGATTTATACCCACTTATCCGGCAAGTTGCCCAAGAAAAGCGGATGCCGGATTGGAACAGAGTTCGCTACGAAATGTTTACCCGGCTAGGCTATTTTGTGACCGAATCGAGCGAGCATTTTAGCGAATACGTTCCCTGGTTCATCAAACGTGACCGCCCGGACTTAATCGAAGCTTTTAACGTGCCTCTGGATGAGTACCCGCGCCGTTGCGAACGCCAGATAGCCGAATGGGAAAGTTTGCAAAAACGCTTCGAGAGCAATGAGTCGGTAGAAATTGAGCGCAGTTCTGAATATGGTTCGCTAATTATTCATAGCATGGAAACTAACACACCCCGTGTAGTTTATGGCAACGTCGCAAACAAAGGTTTAATCGATAATTTGCCCCAGGATTGTACGGTGGAAGTACCTTGTTTGGTGGACAAAAATGGGATTCAGCCGACCCATATTGGCAATTTGCCGCCTCAATTGGCTGCCTTGATGCAGACTAATATTAACGTTCAAGCTCTGACGGTAGAAGCGGCCATTACCCGCAAGCGCGAATACGTTTATCACGCTGCTATGCTCGACCCCCATACCGCCGCTGAACTGAGCATTGACCAAATCTGGTCATTGGTGGATGATTTAATCGAGGCGCACAGCAAATACGATTATATGCCGAAATTAAGCTAGATTGGGGAAAAATGTTACAGCTGAAACAGCCGTCTTTTGTTACGCTACCGGGCGGGCGCAAACTGGCTTACGAGGAAGTTTGCCCAGCCAATCCCAAAGGTACAATTTTGCTTTTAACCGGGTTAGCTTCCAAAAGGCTGGCCTGGTACAAGCAAATGAAGGAATTTGGGCAGTTTTACCGCACAATTGCCCTTGACCACCGCGACGTGGGTGATAGCGACCAAACTCCCGCACCTTACGGGATTATTGACCAGGCCGAAGACGCGGCAATGTTCTTACAGGCGTTAGGAATTGGCAAGGCTAATATTATCGGAATTTCAATGGGTGGTTTTATCTCGCTGGAACTAACCCTGCGCCATCCCGAAATAATCGAAAAGCTGGTGCTGGTTTCAACTTCGGCGGGTGGGCTGACCAATGTCCCTTCCAGCCCGCGCTTGTGGCTTTCTTTTTTCCGTCGGGAAAAGCTTGAGCCGGGCGAAGCCGCCCGCCGGGTTTATGGTCGAATTATGGGGCCGGGTTATGCCGACGCTCATCCTGATGTAATGAGCGAAATCGCTGATATTGCCCGCTATCGTCCCATGAGCGAAGCCGCTTACCAACGGCAGTTACGGGCTTGTTTGCGCCATAACGCCGCCAATCGCCTCGACCAAATTCACGTCCCAACTCTGGTAATTCATGGGGATAAAGATTTGCTCGTACCAACGGCTAACGGCAAAAGATTAGCCCGCAAAATTCCCGGTGCAAAGCTTTTGCTTTATCCCGGCGCGGGACATCTCCCGATTATCGAACAAAGCGAACGCTTTAACCGCGATGTTCTGAATTTTCTGGATGGGCGATAATTATTTGCCTAAATTTTCAGCACTAATCCTGATTTCGCTAACGTACAGTTTTTGTTCTCTAAGTTTATAAATTGAACTGTTATTGTAAGCGACGGTTGGCATTCAATTATAATACGGGTTTGGGCAAAAAATCTTTTAGCAACCTCTCGATTTTGCCCTGTAGAATCGGTTCAATCAAAAAGATTCTTCGCTCAAACCCGTTTTGGCTTAAACCAGTGCTAACCGTCGTTCACAATGACGATTCAAAGGGCTAACTATGATTTCCGCAAGCCGGAGATAAAGCGACCAATCGCTTCACGGCGTTGCACCGCCGTAAGCAGGATAACCACCGCAAAGCCGCCCATAAAAACTAGCAGTGTATCCACCGACAGAAAACTCCAGCTCTCTTCCAGTTCGCCACTCATTGCGCTTGCCAAAAAGCCAAATACCAAACAACCAATTACCAGCGCAACCGCCCGCAATTTTTGCGAACGAATCGCCATTACTGCCACACCAATCAACGCTCCAGCCATAATCGGAAATAATTCTTGCATCTTTCTCCCCTCTTTAATAGTTTCAAATTTCAGGTTTTCAGGTTTTCAGGTTTCGAGTTGTACTAATTCGATGTAGGAGGGATTTCCAATCCCGATAAAGACGGATTTGGGTAAAATCGGGATTGGAAATCCCTCCTACATTCACACTAAACGAATGCCTATTTTCAACTCCTGGTTCTTGTATTTGAACTCGCAACTCGCAACTTGAAACTCCTAAACCACCGCTCCTAACCCCGCTTTAGCCACAAGCTGGTTAAAGCTGACCACTTCATCGGCAACTAAAGTCTCGAACTGCTTGATAATCGCCTCGACACGTTCGCTTAAATCGGCAAAAACCGCCTGAACCCCTTCGGTGGGACGGTAGTCGCCCATTTCAACCACAAAAGGCACTTCCACAAGCTTGGCGAAAAGGCGTGTACCGTTATTGAGCCAATCTGCCCAACCAGGCCGTAAATCAGGCACTTGCAAATTCTTCTCGATTTCAAGCACTTTTTCTTTCAAGGCTTTAGCGGCGGCGGCGATTTCCTTGCCGCTTTCCTGCTTCTCGGCGCGTTTGGCCCAACCATCCAACTGACCACGCACATCCCGCATACGATTTATCGTTTTAGCAGTGCGCTCTAGCTGCTGGTAAACTTTTAGGCTCAAATCGTATTGAGCCGCCAAATCTTCCTCACTGGCCGTCAGATTGGAAGGTTTTACTACCTTGAAAGAATGGCTCAATTCCTTATCCCCCACTTTCAGGGTTACGGTATATTCGCCGGGAGGTACAATTGGCCCTTCCACCGTCTCTTCTGTTACTGGGTCGCTACCTTCAATTTTGGTAACGGTTTTGTGGCGCAAATCCCAAACAAAGCGATTCCAGCCCGGATTAGCCGGAGCGCGACGCTCTTTGGCTTTGGCCGGGTCATCCGCTTTACGGCTGGTAAAAGAGCGGATTTCTTGGCCCTTGCTATCCTTAAACGTCAGGGTAAGCGGAGCTTCGGGGGCGGCTTCCAAACGGTAAGTTATAACTGTCCCGCGTGGCGGATTCTCACCCGCGTCTATTATAGTTCGCTTCTTTTCACCGTCTGGAGTAGTTTCGGCCAGAAAACCACTCCCCCGACTACTAAGATAATTTATGCCGTTTTCGATGAAAGTTGTCCAATCGATATTGGGCATAATTCGCCTGGTTTCGGCGGGCGAGAACAAATAAAGCCCCTCGTTTGGTATACCGTCCGCCAGTTCCCGAACAATGTTTAAATCGTCCAGTATCCAGATAGAACGGCCATGCGTCCCGGCAATCAAATTGTTGTCCTTGACCAAAATTTCGTGAAGCGGGGCAACTGGCAAATTGTTCATAAAGCGTTGCCAGTTCTGCCCATCGTCAAACGAAACGTACAAGCCCGTTTCTGTCCCGGCATAGAGCAAATTCTTTTTGACCGCATCGGCCCGAATTACGCGGGTAAAATCGGTATCGGCAATCCCTTTATTAATCCTCTGCCAGCTTTGGCCGTAGTCGCGGGTAACGTACAAATAAGGCTGAAAATCATCCAGCTTATAGCGCGTTCCGGCCACATAAGCGGTTCCGGCTTCATAGGGCGAAGGCTCGATACCACTGATTAGCGTCCACTCCGGCAAATCTTTAGGTGTCACGTTCTGCCAGTTTGCCCCGCCATCCTTGCTGACGTGCAAATAGCCATCGTCCGACCCGGCCCAAAGCAAATTCTTTTGCAAAGGTGATTCGGCAAAAGAGAAAACGGTGGCGTAAATCTCCGCCCCGATAGCGTCCCGGTTAATTGGCCCGCCGGTAGGCTTGAGCGTTTCCGGGTCATGACGGGTCAAATCCGGGCTAATCGCCTGCCAGCTTTGGCCGTCGTCGGTACTTTTGAAAACAATATTGCCGCTAATGTAAAGCGTATTCGGCTCGTGCGGTGAAAACACAATTGGATAAGTCCAGGCAAAGCGGTATTTATAATCTTCCGCTCCCTCGCCGCCCATTACTTCCGGCCAGTTAGCAATCAAGCGTACCTGTTTGGTCAAATGGTCGTAGCGTTGCAAGGAATTGCCGCCACCCGCCGAAGAACCAATCGCCCCTACAAAAATAATATTCGGGTCGCTCGGTTTTACGGCGATATAACCACTTTCGCCACTTCCAGCAATGTAGCAATCCGACCAGGTAATCGCACTATGGCTGCTCCGGCTTGGTACGGCAATGCTGGAATTATCTTGCTGCGTACCGTAAATAGTATAAGGCTCTTTGTTGTCGGTAGCCAGATGGTAAAACTGGGCGGTAGGCTGGTTGTAAATCGAAGACCAGGTATAGCCGCCATTATAGGAAACGTTTGCGCCGCCGTCGTTACCCTGAATCATACGCTGGTTATTGCATGGGTCAATCCACAAATCATGATTATCGCCGTGGGGCGTAGGCCATTCTGCAAAAGTTTTGCCGCCGTCGCTGCTTTTGTAAAAGTTCAAATTGTTGACATAAACGGTTTCGCTGTCCTGCGAATCGGCACTTATGTGGGTATAATACCAGGCTCTTGATAATAAATTCAAATTATCGCTAACCCGTTCCCAGGTCTGGCCCAAATTATCGGAACGGTACAGCCCGCCTTCTTTGACATGTTCAATCAAAGCCCAGACTCGGCCCGATTTAGCCGGAGAAGCTGTTACCCCTATTTTACCGAGCAAGCCTTTTGGTAAGCCCTGCCGGGTGCTAATATTTGTCCAGGTATCGCCGCCGTCCAGACTTTGCCATAAACCGCTCTCCGGCCCGCCTGAACTAATCTGCCAAAAGCTGCGATGAGCTTCCCAAATCGAAGCGTACAAAATGCGCGGATTAGTTTCATCCACCGTCAAATCTACCGCCCCGGCCTTGTCGCTCACGAACAAAACCTGATTCCAGTTTTTGCCGCCGTCTACGCTCTTGAAAACGCCGCGCTGCTGGTTTGGCCCAAAAGCATGACCCAAAGCCGCTACCCAAACAATATCGGGGTTTTGGGGATGCACCCGGATTTTGCCGATAAAGCGGGTATCACGTAGCCCGATATGCGTCCAGCTATTGCCGGCATCGGTGCTTTTGTATATGCCATCGCCGTGAGATACATCAATCCGAATAGTGGTTTCGCCTGTTCCGGCGTAAATTACGTTAGAATCAGAGGGGGCAACCGCCAACGCCCCAACCGCTGACGTACCAAAATAGCCATCCGAAACGCATCGCCAGTAATTACCACCGTCAATCGTTTTCCAGACCCCACCTGCCGCGCCACCGAAATAAAAAGTGTTGGGTTCGTGATAACTTCCGGCTACTGCCACCACGCGCCCGCCCCGTACCGGGCCAACACAACGCCAACGAAGCATTCCCTCGTAATTTTGGGAATCCGTCATAGTTTTTCTTTCTCCTCTTTTTAACTGTTAATCAGGAAGGTACAGAAATTTAGCTAAAGTGAGCTTGTAGAGCAGTGATTTACCTTTATATTGGTTAAGATAAATCCATAATACCACAAATTTAGCGCGTCGAAAACCTTAAATCACAATCTTAGTTTCGGGCATTCCCAAACCTATTGCGCCCGCATGTGAGCCGTGCTATAATCGAATAGACATAACATGAAGTACGCCTAAAATTAGCTATTTTGTCTTTTTGATGAAGGCCAAAGCTTAGAAACTGGTTCAGGTTCATGCAAGAGCAGGAAAAAAACGGCAATAATTTAGCGCAAAGCGAACAATTGTTACGGGAAGGCGTGCAGGCTTTGAAATCGGGCCAGCGCGAAGAAGCCCGGACGCTTTTGGCGAATGCGATTAAAGCCGACCCGCGTAGCGAATGGGCCTGGGTTTATCTGGCCGCCCTTTTGCCACCCGAGCAAGCTATTACCGCTTTGGAACGGGCTATCAAGCTTAATCCGGCCAATGCTCAAGCCCAGCAAGGGCTGGTAACTTTGCGGCATCAGCTTGCTACTGAAACCAGGTCGGCAAAAACTGGCCTGAATAGTCGGATGCGCCGGGATAGTGCCGCAGCCGCAGGGACAGAAAGCACTGCCCTTGTCTCCACTTCGGATGATTTGCGCGATGCCTTGAGTTTGCCACCAAACGAAGCTTATGCTCAATTCCGCAAAAAATCGCGTTGGCCGCTTTTTCTTCTGGCGGGTTTTATTGTGGTGGTGTTAGGAGCAGCTCTGGTGTATTTTTTGGTGCTAAACAAGCCCGCTACTTCAGCTCAAGCTGGCCCGGCAATTGCTCCTGTTTTGCCGATTGCACCTACAACCGAAGCGACGGTTTCGGCGGTTTCTATCAATGCGCCCACTGAAGCCGCTACTACTCCCACACCTGAATCAAAGCCTACCTTGCTACCCGTTCCAACGGCAATTGTACCGCTTAATTTGCGAGTGGTACAAAATCAACGGGCCGAGCTAAAAGCTTATGCCCTAACTTTTAATAATTACGATAATCGCACCAGCAATTTTACTTATGCCGGAGCGGGAACGCCACCGTTGGGTAAACATTATGAAGGGCTGCTGGTGCAGCTTGAGAACCAGTCTAAAAAAGTTTTGCCAATTGCTATTGATGCTTTCCAGGCCATTGACGGGCGTAATAATTACATAAATCCTCTCACGGGTGGTAGATTGCCCGCGCTGGATATACCACGTTTGCAGCCGGATGAAATTCGGACGGGCTGGCTAACCTTTGAAGTGGAAGACGGTACAACCCTTCGCCGGATTATTTTTAGTGGTTCTAACGGGCCGGATGCGGGCAATTCGGCAGAAGTGAATTTGGTTGCGCCCGTCGCTACCCCCGCCCCAAGCAAAGCTCCTACCAAACCGGCTCTGGCGACGGCTACCGCCAAACCCCAGCCAACCGCTACCCCTGTGCCGACCAATACTGCTACGCCCCAGCCAACCGCTACCCCCGCCCCAACTAATACCGCCACCGCTCAACCCGGCAATAACGTTCCGCTGGCCTTAACAATCTCGGTTACAGCTCAGGCCGAAGTAATTCTACCGACAGCTACTAATCTTCCAGCGACGGCCACTGCCACCCTTGCGCCCACTGCTACGCCGCTTCCAACCGCTACTCCTGTGCCGCCGACCCCAACTCTTGCGCCGACTACTGCTCCACCCGAAGATACGCCTGTTCCTGCCGCCCGTGCCGAAATGAAGCAACGTTACGTTTTGGGAGAGGCGGCCCTGACGGTTAGCCAATATGTGAAAGAGCCACCTTTCAAGCAGCCACCCGTATTGCCCGCCGGGTATCATTATGAAGCGGTACGACTTACATTGGATAATCTGAGTTCGGATGAAAAGCAGTTCGCCGATAATATAGGGGCTTTTCCTTTTTATCTGCGCGATAGCGAAAACCGGGTTTATAGCGTTGGGCCAGTAATGCAGGATGGGCCAGAACGCTTTGACCCTAAAAAGTTTCTTGCCTCAGTTTCAACCACCCCAAAAGCTACCCAAAAACCCGCCGCCAAACAGGTTAGCGGCTTGCTTTATTTTTTGGTGAGCGATAAAGCCAAAACTCCCCGTACCCTGATTTTTTATAGCAGCAAAGTGGTAGATAGCCAGCGCGTAGAAATAGCTCTAAAATAATTTTTTTAACTTAAAACTCAAAACTTTAAGAAACGAGGCCGACCCGCAGGGCAAAAACGGCAGCTTGAGTGCGGTCACGTACTCGCAGTTTTTCGAGGATAGCCCGAACATGGCTTTTAACGGTATCCTGGCTAATGGTCAGGCGTTCGGCAATAATTGCATTGGTCAGCCCTTGCCCGATTAACATTAAAACTTCACGTTCTCGCCGGGTTAAGTGGGTCAAAGTTTCTTCATCCTGCGTAATTTCAGCACGAATAGGGGTTGGGGGAGAGGAATTTGACGGAGCTAATGGCTTTTCATGTTCCACAATTTCGGAAATTAACGAGCGTAGCATAATTGGATTAATCAGCGAACCACCTTTGGCAATGGTAATCACTGCTTCGATTAGCCCCTGACGATTAATATCTTTAAGGACGTAACCGCTTGCTCCGCTTTTAATGGCATCATACAAATATTTAGGCCGATTACTACAGGTTAGCATTAAAACTTCGGTTTGCGGGACAACCTGTTTTAGACGGAAGGTGGTGGTCAGACCGTCCATTTCTGGCATATTTACATCCATTAAAACTACGTGGGGTAAAAGTTTTTGGCAAAGCAAAAGAGCTTCCTGACCATTAGCGGCTTCGCCAACAATTTCAATCTGGCGGTGGGTGGAAAGCATTTCTACTAAAGTTTCGCGGGCGACAAGGCTGTCATCCACAATTAAAACTTTGATTGGTTGGCTAATAGTGACATTTGCTGGTTTCAAGGTATAACCCATTTAATCTTGAACGATAGTTTAAGTGTGCTAAGACGAAGACAAATTGCTAAAGTTTACTAGCTGCTAAACTTCAAAATACTTTATATCTTAGTATAACCCGGCAAGCTTACGAAAAGAATTACGGCTGGACTTGCCTTGTTTTACGTTTCTCCAACAAATATTTGACACATAGCATTGTACCACTTGCTACCAACAAGAAAATTATCAAACTGCTTAGTATCAGGCCAATGTTTCGCTTAAAGCCTAGTTGGTCAAGGGTCAGGGCGCGTATCTGATTGTAAGCTCCGTAGCCAAATTGTTGCCAGTGTTTCAAAATCGGGGAATCGGCGGGATTCCAGACGTAAGCATCGGGATTGTTGCCGACTACGCTCATATAAGTGTTAAAATCAATCGCTACCCCCAGCATTTGCACTATTATTCCAAGCGGCAGGAGTATCATAAACAGAATTCCAGTCCAAACCCGGCTTTTTTGAAACAATACGCCAAGCGGCAGCACCAGAAAAGGCAAAAGCGGCACCAGAAAGCGCGGCCCCCAGCACCAGCCGCCTTCCCAGGCCCACCAAACTGAGTAATATAGCAAGGTTATCAGGCTAATCATGCCAATCAGGATGGCCTCGAACTTGAACCTACCCCCAAAAGCGGTCACGGCGAACGGTAAAGCCAGCAGTACGGGAGAATATACAAAAATACTTTTGCCGGGACTAAATAACAGGCCGGTTAGCCCTTTCCAGATTGGGGTGCTAAACGCTTCGCCGTCGTAGCCATTATTAAAGGGGCTTCCAAACCGAATGTAGTTATGCAGTAGTATTATAAGTAGGGCGGGTACGAGGCCAGCCAGAAAGCTGAGAAAGTTTTGAGTTTTGAGTTTTGAGCTATGAGTTAAGAAGCTAAAATTGCGAAAATCGGGCAATGAAAGTTGTGAGTCAAGAAGCGTAAACAGGTAAAATAGATAGGCCGGGAAAAGGACGAGGCCCGAAATCTTGGTCATCAGGCTATAACCGAGCAGCAAGCCGCTTAGGGCCAACCAGCAATAGCGCGAACGAGCCGAAATTTTGGGCGTGTGTTTGGCCTGCCATAGGGCGTAAGCTGCCCCAAAAGTGCAAAGGGTAAAAAGCGGTTCGCTGAAAAAGTAACGGCTGTAGGGCCAGGCTGCTGTTCCCAGACCATAAAGCAAGGCGAGGCCAAGCCCAACCGGGATTGAATTGTACAAGGCTCTGCCCCATAGGAAAACCAGCCAGACCGTCAAAGCGGTTGCCAGTACGGGCAAAAGCATAATAAAGAAGTGGCCGATAATATTGGAATCGGCCTGGGGCATAGTGAAGCGGGCGAAATAGCCCCCGACTTTATAAAGAGCGGCGGCCAAAAGGGGCTGCCCCAGCCCGTATTTGCTGAAATACTGGTTATTTTTACCGGCGACAATTTGAGGTAGACCCGGATTGGGCGGCAATTCGACGCTATGGTTTCGGGCTAAGGCCACGGCAGTTTGGGCCATTACATCGCCATCGCTAATGCCTTTGGTGAAATACGCGCCGGATAAAAAGTAAAGGCTTAGAAAGAAAATAAGAACGGCGATGGCCGGGCCAACCAGCCCTCGCCACCATTGGGGTTTTTGAGAATTTTTGGATATTGTTAGTGTTTGCCGGGATTCTTCAAGCTGCAAGTTTTATTTAGCCCCTAACCAGTAATTAAATTGAAATATCGTAAGTAATAGTAACAACTGTACCTTTGCCGATAGTGCTTTCTATCTGACATTGGCCTCCCACCAGCAAAACCCGCTCCTGCATCGCTATCAAGCCCATTCCCTGCCCGCTAGAAGTCGTCTCCGCCGCCATCTTAACCGCGTTCAAGTCGAGACCCTTGCCGCTATCGCTAATTTCAAGTTGAACCCGGTAGGGTTTGTTACGCTGGGTGAAAGTTCGTACCGCTACTTCTACCGCTTTGCCAGGGTTATGCTTGCAGGCATTGCTAACGGCTTCCTGAGTAGCCCGAAAAAGGGCGGTTTCTACGCCAGGGTCAAGTCGGGGAGCTTCCGGCCCATCCAGCCGGAAAGTCGGGTGACATTGGCCTTCCTCGTTCAAGTCGCGGACGTATTGGCGCAAAGCCGCCGCCAGCCCGAATTCTTCCAGATTGGCCGGACGCAAGGCGTGCAGCAGTTGGCGCATTTCGCCTATCGCAGTTTGCAGTTTTTGCTCGGTAGCGGGGAGTTCGCCGGGTGAACCGGGTTTAGCTTTTTCTAAATAATTCTGAATATTTTTGCGCCCGGTACTGAGCAAGGGCATTATATCTTCCTGAAGGTGGTGGGCCAGTTGCCGTTTTTCTTCTTCCTGCGCGGTTACAAAGCGGCCTACGAAGCCGCGCAAGTGTTCTTCCCGTTCACTCAGGGCTTTAAACAAACGACGGTTTTCAACGATAGTTGCCAGTTGTCCGGCCAATACTTCAAACATTTCACGTTCACCGGGCGAAAAACTTTTTTCGATATTAACCCGCCCGGCCAGCATTACCCCTAAAGCCTTGTCAGCCCGCAAAAGCGGTATCGCCACTACCACGCCCGGTACAGCAGCATCACTATCGGGCGTGGCGTTTTCCTGACTGGCCCGGCGCAGGCTCAGGGTGCGATTTAATTCAATTGCCCGTTGAGCCAGACGAATAGCCGGGAAAGTTTTTGGAGAGAAAAAGCGGGCGTTTGGCCCGGCAAAAACTGCTTCGGCTTTTAATCCGGCAGGATTTTCTTCGTCAGGCAGGAAAATGGCGCAGTAATCGAGATTAGTTTCACGGGCAGTGGTTTGCACCAGCGAACGGCTAAATTCACCAATATCCAAATCGGTCAAAAGCAGGCGACGCGCTTCCAGCAAAGGACTAAGCACTCGCAGGCGGATTGCTTCCTGAACTATCCGGCTTTTTTGCAAAGCGTCCTGGATAGAGCGTTCCAGCTCGCTGCCGGTAAACGGTTTTTGCAAAAAGCCCTGTACCCCTAATTGCAAAGCCCTAATCGCGGTATCAATCGTGCCGTGGGCCGTCATCAACACTGCCACGAGGTCAGGCTGAAATTGGCGGGCTGCCGCAAAAAGCTGTAAACCGTCCATATCCGGCATTCTAATATCGCTTAATAATAAATCGGGGGGAGTTTGCCGGATAATCTGCAAGGCGGCTTGCCCGTCTCCGGCGGTAGCAGTTCGATAATTTGCCCGACGCAAAGCTACTTCGGCCTGACGACGGATTAAATCTTCATCATCGACAATTAGTATAAACTCTTCTGCCATTGCCCTTACACCCCACCCACGAATTTTGCATCCTAAAATCTGAATTTTGAATTACAGTTATTTGCTTTTCCTATTATAACTCAAAATTCAGATTTTAATACTCAAAAAATTACCTGGTTTTAGTTGGCTGCAAGATTTCGTCAGCAGAAAGCGCGTTAGTGGGCTGCGAACTATCCGCCGCAGAAGTAACAATCGTTTTGGGTTTGCGGTATTTTTCGAGTTCGGCTCGGTAAATTTGTTCCAGTTGAAAACCCGCTACCCGCCAGCTCATTTCATTAACGGCTTTGGCCCGTACCGCCTGACTTAAATTATTTCTTAAAGCATCGTTTTCCAACAACATTTGCAATTGGTCGGCCAAAGCTTGTGAATTACCCGGCTCGGCATAAATCCCCAACTCGCCCAAAATTTCGCGACTAACCGGCATATCCGAGGCGATAACTGGCAGACCCATCGCCATATAGTTGGAAATTTTACCCGCTCCTTCGGTCAAAGACATTTTGGGGGAAACCGCCACATCGCCTAATGCCAGCCAGCGCGGAGCATCTTCATAGGGAATACGTCCTGGAAAAGTTACCCGGTCTTGCAAGCCTAGCGAATTCGCCAGCTCACGATAGCTATCTACGCCGGGATAGCCCATCACTACAAAATGGGTGTTGGGCGCATCGGGACGGTCAAATAAATTGCGGGCCGCTTCTAACAAAACGTGCGTACCCTGGTAGGGAGCAAGCAAGCCCAGATAAACTACAACTTTACGCTCGGCGGGAATACCCAGTTCTTGCTTGAGGCGGGCGGTAGCTTCCTGCTCGGCGGGGCTGGTATGCGGGCGGAAGCGTTCACTATTCACCCGGTCAGCAATCGTCAATACTTTGCTATCGGGATAATTAAAATTGTTTTTGAGGACGTTAGCGGCGTTATAAGTGCTGGTAATTACCCGGTCAGAGTGGTGGTTAATCAAATTTTCGAGGGCCAATGTAGGTTTGTAAAACGAGCCGTTCGGGTTAAGAAAGTGGTGGTCAATCATTTCGGCAGTCAGGCTGCCCTGAAAATCAAAAATAAGCGGAACGCGCTTGCCTGTCAGTAATCGTAAAGCTTTTTTGGTGGCCCAACCGATTAACGCGCCCTCGTGCAAATGGGCATGGATAATATCGGGTTTACTTTTAAGGCCGACCTGAATACTTTTGAGGGTTAGGGCGGCATCAAAGTATAGTTTGTGGCGGCTACTGCCTACCTGTACACCCTTGCGCCAGGGAACGTCGAGGCTACGCTCGATTTCTACCCCTGGAACTTCGTTTCCCATATGGTAGGTGCAAACCGTAACGCGGTGGCCGGCTTGCTGTAACGTCCAGATTTCTTCCAGAATACGTACATGGCAGCCGTAATCAGCAAAAAAGGACGTGGGCGCAACCATCATTATATTATAAGCCAAAGCTCTTTTATCTCTCCACCTAATCTTTTTCAACAAAAAGTCGAGCAACGCAAAGTGTGATTATTCTATCACAATCTCTGGTGGCCCGGCAATCCTCTTTGATGCGGGTCTTGATTTCCTGCAAGGTTCGTTTCGCTGCTATAAGTAACGCACAGAGTAGGCCAAAGGTTGCGCTTGCCAAAAACCTTTTTGGACACAACTAATTTTTATTTTGCCGGAAGCTTGTGTATAATAATATTGGATAAGCTGCACTAACAATTAAGGGAGGAAGCAAAGCGATGAGCCTGAGAACGCGCTTAATCGAAGAAGATTATATTTTGGAGGAAGACGTGCCGGAAAGCCAGTCACAAATAGATTTGTCGGATTACCTTCGTTCGGTGCTAAAGCAGGTTTATGCCTTAGAGAAGTGGTTTGTGACGGGCAATCTGGCAATTTTTCCACCTGACAATTCCTACCCGTTTCGCTATCTTGCGCCGGATATAGCCTTGTTCAAGGGAGTAGTCGTATCTGCCGAAGAAAAGCGTACTCTATCAAGTTGGCGAATGGCTGAACCGAATCGTCCTGCTCCAACCCTGGTAATAGAAATCAGCAGCAAGGAAACCTGGCCGCAGGATTTAGACCCGAAGCTGCAGCATTATGGTTTGTTAGGAGTACGTGAATACATTGCCTATGACCCTGGCAACTTCTGGCAACTGGAAATCAATCTCAAGGGCTGGCGTTATGAGAATGGCCTTCCTCAAGAAATCGAGCCAAACGAGTACGGCTGGTTGTGGAGCAATGAACTGGAAAGCTGGTTTATCGCGGAAGGTTCTTATTTGCGAATTTGTGATAAAGACGGCAACCCGCGCCCTACCGTTGAAGAAGCGGCTTTAGAGCAAGCCGAAGCTGACCGCCGCACTTTACAGGAGCTACTTGAGAAGCTCAGGCAGAATAATATTGACCCGGACTTACTTTAATCTTAGAGCCGATCTGATAAATTAGTGGGCGGAGCCACATCTTACAAAATTAGGCTCATTTGTAAGATGCTGCTCCGCTAGTTGACTACTCCAAACCAATTATTAGACACACTCTTAACGATTAATCGATTCTATTGGTTTAGAAGCGTTATTGGGTAGACTTTTGTTAGTATAATCCTGACCAAGCACTACTACTATATCCGGCCCATAGTATTCTGCTGGACGCGAGGTTATTCTAGTTTGGGCAAAAGGAAACATAGTGGTCAAAGCTTGAATAGTATTATGACCCTTGCCCTCGCTATAATCTATAATTTGGGTTGTAAGGGTAGTGTTAGCCCAAATTGGTTGTAGCAAAGTAAAGCCGCGTGCCTTCAAATCGTCTGTAGCCGCCGTAAGCGGTTTGGTCAGGCCCGTACCGTTTTGAATTTGCACTTTCAGGTTTTCGATGCGTATTTCCGGCGCAAGCATCCCGGTTCGCAACCAATCCTGAATCTCTTTATAGTTGCCCTGCCCGGCATCAGGTATCAGGATATAGCCAGTGTCAGCTGATTCGGAAGCCGATAACAAGTTTTTATCGCTCAAAATCTCCTGAACAAAAGTAATATTAGCGGTTTTGGCCGTGCCTTCACTGCTACGAAAATAATCTACTAATCCTCGCGCCTCGCTAAAATTCAAGCTGGTACGTAAATTACCCTGCAAAGCGTCCATTATATCCAAACTTTTAAGTAGCACATCCGGCCTGGTCATTTTTTCCTTGACTGCCTGAACCACTTTCATTTGACGCTTGGAGCGGTTAAAATCGCTGCCGTCCTGCAAGGATTTGCGGCTACGGGTGTACTGAATTGCCCTCTCACCATTCATTTTAGTTAGACCAGCATTAAAATGAATATGCATCACGCTGGCATCAATCGAAGCATCGTCATTAGTTGGGTACTCGTAGTCATCAAAAGTGGTTTCTACGTTTACTTCAATACCGCCTATCGCATCTATAAGTTTACGAAAAGCATTAAAATTCATTGTTACCCAATAATCAATTGGAATCCCGGTTATATCTTCGACAATATCTTTAGTTAAATTGGCGGCAGCATCAATTTTGGTCAAATCATTGGTATAGCGATAGCGCGGGGCCAGCCCGGAAGCGTTGCTATTATCCATTACATAGGCAAAAGCCGCATTGACCTTACTGTAAAAGCCTACTTTTGGGCCACCATAAGGGATAAAAGCGTACATATCACGGGGAATATTGATTAGGGTAACGGCTTTGCGAAGCGGGTCGTAACTGACAACCAAAAGTGTATCACCTAAAAACGCTCCATCGTGGCCCGCCCCGCCATAGCCCACCACTAAAGCCGAAACTCTTTCGCCGCGCTGGATACGTTGGACAATCGCCGGATAGTTAGTCGGGGTAGCGGTAGGCGAAGGAGGCAGTGGTGTGGCGGTGGGTGGCACTATAGTTGGGGTAAGGCCGGATTGATAAATACTAAGCGGGGTTGGGGTAGAGGGTAGTACGGGCGCGGCAGTAGGGGTCGTTTTTAATAAAGAAGGGGCATTATAAGCTCCCATCGTATCATTTACAAAGCTGCTGGTTCTGAAATAAAAAAACGAGCCTAAGCCGATAATTACTAGCAGCCCAATCCCGATTATCCATAGCCCTGGCCGGAATTTGTTCCTTTGGTTGTCCTGTTTCACTTATTTAATCCTGCATTTTAATTTGCAAATTGCTTTATAGCCAGAAGGGTTTTGGCAAAACGCTTCCATAAATTATAAACGTCGAAAACACCTATAGGTTACGTTATCTAGCCTAACGGCTACTTGGTGGTTGCATTGGCGACCTGTAATCTCGCAAGTTTACACCTGAAAATTTTGTAGACTTTTTAATTTTAGCACAAACAAGGCCAATAATTATAGCAAATAGTAAAAAAAGTGGTAAGCATTTGATTAAATTTACATCAAAATCCTACCACTTTGCATCAAAGCTAGTCCATTTTAGTAAAAATTAATCGTAACAGTTCAGGTGTAGGAGGGATTTCCAATCCCGATAGAGACGGGTTTAGGTAAAATCGGGATTGGAAATCCCTCCTACATTGACGCTGGCTGAATAGTAAAAACTAATCAATCGTAATGGCGACAGCCTGAGCCGTGCTGCTTCCTTGAGCCAATCTGAAATTCACGGTTACGCTCTGCCCGGTTTTCAAATCCGTTACACTCCCGGCAGAGCGTTTGACCAAAGCGGTGCTATCGCTCAAATTGATTGTTACTGCTTCACCTGTCAGGCTTGTACCAGTTAATTGCTTGCCGGAAAGCGTAGCATTCCGCACAATTACGCCGTTATTCAGCCCACCATTTCCAAACCGACCCTGACCACCCGCGTTAGGAGTGAAATTAGCCGGATGGGTAAGTTGGCCCTGACCCTGTCCCGGTTGCCCTTGCCCACGCCCTGCGCCATTGTTACCACCCCCGGTTTGTCCCTGATTTTGCCCGGTCTGGTCTAAAAGAATCAAGCGGGTAGCGTTGTAACTGCCATCGCTGGCCTTTTCTCCGGCCACCTGAACTATCTCGGTAGGCGAAAGCAGCTTACCAAAATCATCCAAACTTATTTTATCAGTTTTGGTCAAGCGGGCATTACTTGTATCAAAAATTGCGCTTTTTCCATCGGCTTCTTTAATAGTCAAGATTTTGGCGTTCGCATCAAAACTCTCGATTGTCCCGCTAACAGGTGGATTAAAGCCGGGTGGTCTATTACCGTTCTGGTTCTGCCCATTATTCCCATTATTCCCGGCGTTAGTAGTGTTACCGGGATTTGCGGCATTAGGGGTAGTGCCGGGATTCGCGGCGGTAGTCGCAGCAGCACTAGGCGTAGCGGCGGCAGGTGCAACGGGGGTATTGGTCGCGGCGGTATCACCACAAGCTGCCAATATCAAAGCCACTACGGGCAAAATCGAGGCTTTCAGCCATTTTTTCCCTTTAAAACTTTTATCAAATCTTTTATGTTTCATCGTCATAATAAATTCTCCTGATATTTGTAAAACTTTTGCTGCTTGTATTAACTCAGCTTCAAATTTAAAAAGGCAAATCTTAATCTGCTAATTTCTTCAAGTATAGACCTCAAAGGTTATAAAACTATGATAAGAATGCTAAGTAATTGCAAACCTAATTCTTTCACAAGCTTCTTAATATCCTTTAGTAAACTAAGGTTGTAAGTGAAAACGAAGTGCCACACGAACACAAAATATTCTCCGATTAGCTAAAAGTTAGTCGGTTTTAGATAAATAAAGAGGAAACAAACAATGTCGGATAATATGCTAAATAATCAGGAAGAACCAGAACAAGGTGCAGCTTATTCTTTTAACCGGGTTCAAATCAATACTACTGCTCGTCCGAAGCACAATCGTCACCGCTTTTCGTTACGCAAGCTTACCACCGGGTTATTACTTTTAATAGTTGGGTTGATGGCTTTTATATTTGGTTTGACAGCCGGCAATAATAGCGCAGTCAGCCTGGCGGCTTCTTCGTCTTCGTCTTCCAGCATTATCGGGCAATTTGCCAGCTATGCCGCTAACCCTTCGGCGGTTCTGACGGCTCAACAGGTTTCACAGGTAGTAGGCCCCGCCATCGTCCAGATTACCAACCAGCAAAATGTTAGCACTACCCCGCTCGTTTAATGGTAAGGTAATTGGCTCAGACGCTACTACTGATTTAGCGGTAGTCAAAATTGATACGGCTAGTAGCATTTTGCCCGTAGCACCTCTGGGCGATTCTTCGGCTCTGCAAGTTGGGGATGGGTTGGTAGCGATTGGCAATGCGCTGGCTTTGCCGGGTGGCCCAACCGTCACCGCCGGAGTAGTCAGTGCGCTTGACCGTAGCGTGGCCGAACCTTCTACCCAAAGCGCGGATAGCTTCACCACGAACTCTACCGCTTCTGGCCCGCAGCTTTACGGCCTAGTCCAGACCGATGCCGCCATTAACCCCGGCAATAGTGGTGGGCCTTTGGTTAATATGGAAGGTCAGGCTGAACCCGGCGTGCTGGCTCAAGGTATTGGCTTCGCAATTTCTATCAATCAAGCCAAAGAAATTGCCCAACAAATCGTAATTAACGGTAAAGTTGACCACGCCATGCCTGGAGTTACTTCCCAGCCGCTAACCTTTTTTAACAATAATTTAGCCAATCGTATTATAAAGGATATAGCCAGTCCTGATAATTATTAGTTATGCTAACTACACTCTTCAATAAGTGGATTTGCTGATGCCGCTAAATTTTGACAAGACAAAACACCCGTCATGAATATATTTACAAAAGTAAAGACAAATCGGTTGCCCAAGCTCAAAAAATAAAACTAACTTGACGTAAAATTCATACTGAATCTGCCCCTTTTACCCCTTTTCTCGTTTGACATAATGTGCTAGAATAGATACAAATTAAGCCGCGCGTTAAAAGAGGATACGATAATGCAGAAAAGAATTGACGATTTCCTTAAATTCCTCGTCGAGGATAAGGACTTTTCTGAGAACACTTTGGCGGCCTACAATAACGACCTGACCCAATTCCGGCAATTCTTGCAGGGTGAACCTATTCGCCTACACGATGTGTCGCGGGGTGAACACACTGAAAACGATAATAACCACGTCGAAGCTAACGGCAATGGCAAAAATGGTCGCAGCAAACGACCAAATCAGGCTGCTGATAGCACTTCGGGGGAATTGCCCGCTAATGGTGGGCGACCTGTTCTAAAAGTAAACGGCCATAAGCACGAAAGTGATTTTGGGCCAGAACTTGAAGCTGATGAACAGGAAAATCGTGAGGGTGGAAGGGTCGTTACTGGTCAGGATGGGCATTTGCCCACCGATGACTGGTCGCGGGTGGGCAAAGAACAAATACTAAATTATATCTTGTTTTTGAAGGAGCGAAAGTACGCTACCTCGACGGTTGCCCGCAAAATTGCGGCGGTCAAGTCGTTCTTTCATTTCCTGACAAAACAGGCTGTGATTTCGCATGACCCCACCGATAATCTGGATTCTCCCAGAGTAAATAAATACTTACCTAAAGCGGTTTCGGTTGCCGATATTAACGCGCTGCTGGAACAACCCATCAAACACGGTGGGCCGGAAGCTTTGCGTGACCAGGCCATGCTCGGTTTGCTTTATGCTACCGGGATGCGCGTCACCGAGCTGGTTTCGCTTGATGTAAAAGATGTGGATTTATCCAGTTATAAAGTGCGCTGCGCTGGAAAAGGCAACAAAGCCCGCTTGATTCCGATTCGGGATGAGCAAAAAGCCGCGCTGGAAGCTTATTTGAGTCAAGCTCGCCCGCAGCTGGTCGGCAATAACGGCGAAATGGCGGTTTTTGTAAACCATCGCGGCCACCGTTTAACCCGGCAGGGCTTTTGGCTAATCTTGAAAGCTTACGCCGACGAAGCCGGAATTTCGGATATTACCCCGCATACCCTGCGTCATTCTTTCGCGGCTCATATGCTGGGCGAAGGCGAGAACTTGCGGCGGGTGCAAGAGCTTTTGGGTCATGCCAGTATCAGCACTACCCAGATTTACACTCAGGTTAATGCTAACGCCAAGCGTAATGACCCCAAACGCACCCTGAAAATCGGGAAAGACGAGGTGCTTGCCAACCCGCCCGAAGAAGACGTGCCAGAAGAAAAAGCGTCAGGTCGTCGCAAACGCGTCACTAAATCGGCTTAAATTTTGAAATTTGAAACGCCCCTTGCAAAGGGGTGTTTGATTTTTATAACTTTACCAATAAATTGAATTAAAATATGCAAAGTATTAAAACCGGGCGACTAACCAAAATCCAGCCCATAGCCGAAGCAACATATTTGCTGCGGCTTGATATTAGAGAAGCGGCAAACTTTGCGCCCGGCCAGTTTTTGCAAATCTGGTGCGCCGACGATTGGCCGCTTTTTGACCCAAATAAACAACCGAGCCGCCCTTTTGCTATTCTTGGCAGAGAGGCCACCAAGAATGAACTCAGCTTGCTTATACGTGACCGGGGCAAACATTCGCACTGGCTAACTTCGCGGCAAGCGGGCGAGGAAGTGCGCTTTTATGGCCCACTTGGTCAAGGTTTTAGTTTCGAGGCGGCAGAACAGGCCCACCGGGTTTTACTGGTAGCTGAAGCGATTGGAATAGTGCCGCTAATCGAGCTGGCCCGTTGCTTGCTTGAGGCCGGAAAACAAGTCACGCTACTGGCAACGGCTTCACCAAACCGGGCTATTCCGCTTGAAACACTACTTGATGCCAAAAATCTGGATTATCGGCTGGAAATAACCGAAAATTCGCCCGAAAGATTGGCCGAATTGCTGCCAAGGCCCGAATATCAAAGCTTTGAGGCCGCTTATTTTTCGCTTGCGCCGCGCACCTATCCGGCTGTGCTTAAAGCGGGAATATTTAACCCGGAAAGCGTTTCGTTTGCCAATCCTGAAATTTATCTGCAAAAAACCTTACCCTGCGGTATCGGAGCTTGCGGGCAATGCCAGATAGCTACTAAAACGGGCGAGAAACTGGTTTGCAGCGATGGCCCGGTTTTCCCCCTGAATGAAATTAGCTGGCAATTAAGTTAAAATTTACTTTCCCCCTAAATATTTTAATAGCTGGCATATTTGTTGCACATAACCACAGAAGCGGCTTTCGGGAAGCGTTACCCGGTTAGCTACCTGTCTTTTTATATTACTCAACGAAGAGTCGGAATTACGAATTATGAACAATGAAAGAATATAGATGGAATTTAACCTTTGGTTGGTAATTATTGGATTGGTTTTTATTTTAATGGGGTTGGCGGGTTCATATTTGCAAAGGTTGCCCCTGACCACTTCGATTCTTTACCTGGTAATTGGTTTTATACTTGGCCCGGTGGGGCTGGGTTTGCTCAAATTTGACCCTTTTGAAAACGCGGGCTTGCTGGAACGACTTACTGAAATTGCCGTACTGGTTTCGCTTTTTGGGGCGGGCCTGAAACTTCGCACCCCTTTGAACGATGGCCGCTGGAAATTGCCGGTTCGTCTGGCTTTTGGCTCGATGTTTTTGACGATTGCCTTAATAACGCTGGTAGGGGTGTTTGCCCTGCATTTACCCATTGGCGCGGCAATTTTGCTGGGAGCAATGCTTGCCCCGACTGACCCGGTGCTGGCTTCGGATGTGCAGGTGGAAAACGCGGCAGACCGTGACCGTTTGCGCTTTAGCCTGACGGGAGAAGCCGGGTTGAACGATGGTTCGGCCACTCCTTTTGTAATGTTGGGAATGGGCTTGCTGGGTTTGCACGAAATTGGCGATTTTGGCTGGCGATGGCTGGCGGTAGATGTAATTTGGGCGGTGGCAGGCGGTCTGGCGATTGGTTGGCTAATGGGAACATTTGTCGGTAAACTGGTGATGCACTTACGGCGTGAACACAAGCAAGCTCTCGGTCTGGACGATTTTTTGGTGTTGGGCTTGATTGGACTGGCTTACGGGCTTTCGACGATGGTTTCGGCTTATGGTTTTCTGGCTGTATTTGCGGCAGGGCTGGCAGTGCGCCGGGTAGAACGCAATATTAGCGGCGACGAACTGGATGCCGAGCAGCTCGAACAAAGCTTGGTCGGTAAACAGGAAGAAGTGGCTACCGACCCGGAAAAAGCCCCGGTTTATATGGCGCAGGTAATGCTTGGCTACAGCGAACATTTGGAGCGCATTGGGGAAATCGGTATAGTTCTGTTACTAGGCGGAATGCTGGCATATGCTACTTTCCCGTTTGAAGCTTTGTGGTTTATCCCCTTGCTTTTTCTGGTTATCCGGCCTATCTCGGTTTGGCTATCGCTTAAAGGGTCACGCAGTTCTCGCCTGCAACGTGGCCTGATGTGCTGGTTTGGTATTCGGGGGATTGGTTCGCTTTACTACCTGATGTATGCGATTGAACATGGCCTCGCTCCCGATTTAGCCCAACGCTTTACCGGCCTTATTTTCAGCGTAGTAACAGTTTCTATTATAATACACGGTATTTCGGTTACGCCTTTGATGAATTTCTACGCTTCCCGTACCGAGCGACGGGGGAATAAAAACAAAAACAAAAACAAAAATGAAGGTGGCGTTGCGGAAGCTTGACGATTTTAGCGAGGTTGAGCAAATTCAACTGGCGGAGCAGCATCCTACAGGGACAAGGGTGTTTTGTAAGATCTGGCTCTGCCCATTAATTTTAGGCGAACCTTAACTGGCGGAGCAGCATCCTACAGAATTTGTGCTTAATAAAAATCATTTGGCGGGGCAGTATCCCACAAAAACACTCTCCTCTTATATTTCCAACTCAAAACTCAAACTCAAACCTTATCAAGCTTTGGCGTTCAGGAAGAACATAAATAAACCGAAAAGGACGACCAGCACTGGCACAACATAGGCTAACCAGCTCAAGCTCCCGCTATCGCGCTGGGTAATTTTCAACTGACCCTCCTGAGTTTGTGAGAAATTGTAGATAGGGCTAACCAGAAAGCCTAGCACAAAGCCGGTTGCTAGCCCGCCGAAATGAGCAAAATTATCCACGCCCGGTATCAGAAGCAAAATTACGAAATTAAGGGCAACGGTACTGAGCAAACTTCGCAGGTAATGGCGACCAAGTGCGCCAAATTGATTGCGTTGCCGCAAGAAATAACCAATCATCGCCCCTAGCAAACCGAAAATCGCTCCACTTGCCCCTACTCCCAAAACAGGGCGGTCATGCAGGCCAAAGCTGACGATACTACCGCCAATCCCCGAAACAAAGAAAATTGCTATGTAGCGGGCTGGGCCAAGTAAAGCTTCCAGTTGTTTGCCCAAAACGTACAAATTTAGCCCGTTCAAGAAAATATGTATCAGATTAGCGTGCAAGAACATTACCGTTATCAACCGCCACCATTCGCCATCCTGGATTAGCGGGGTATAAAGTGCGCCCAGCTTGACCAACGTTGCGCCCGAAAATTGGCCGACCAAACTCAAGCCTTGACTTGCGCCATCCACTACCACTGTTACCACAAACATAGCGATAATCATCGCCAAAATCGCGTAAGTTGCCAAAACACGATGTAGCGGGAGGGGTAGCGGTGAAAGCTGTGCCTGATTTTGGGCAGGAGCGGCGTTTTCTGGTAGCTGGATAGGCTGGTAGGAACTGGGGTTGGGCGGTTGATTATTGCCGTGTGGATAGGCAGGCGGTTGACCGTTGCCATATGGGTAATTATTAGCCCCGTTACCCGGTGAGCCATAGGGATAATTATTGGGCGCAGGCGGCTGACCGGGCGAGGAATAGGGATAGCCGGAGGCGGGTTGAGCGGAAGAGGGGCGCGGGTAGCCGGTGCCGGGTTGCGGATATTCGTTTTCGGGTTTATCCCCGCTTTCGGGGGGGTTTAGTTCGTTTGGGTTGTTCACAAGTTTTTACCTTACCAGTTGTTCCAGAGCCGCCAGCAAGATTTCTTCCTGAGCGGGCAGAACAGTACGTGGGTCAAATAACAAGGTTTCACGCTCGACCCGACCTATTACGGGCGGGCGGTTGCGACGTAAAGCAGCCATACAATTATCGGCACTGCGTCCGGCGGGAACGGGCAGAGCCAGCAAACAGGTTGGCAAAGTTTCGCCCGGTAGTGACCCGCCACCAACTGTCGATAGCCCAGCCTGCGTAGTTGCGCCCGGCCAGCTTTGAGCCAATCGTTCGCGCCATTGCTCGGACTGTCGTTCCAGACTTTCGAGCGGGCGGGCCATCATTTGCCAAACCGGGATTTTGCGCTCGGCTTCGTTCCGTAAATAATGCTGCATAGTGGTTTGCAGGGCGGCAATCGTCATTTTGTCTACTCGCAAGGCGCGGGCCAAAGGATGTTTTTTGAGCTTGTCAATCAAAGCTTTCTTGCCTGCGATTAGCCCGGCCTGCGGCCCGCCAAGCAATTTGTCGCCACTAAAAGTAACCAGATGCACTCCGGCTTCGATGCTTTCCTGCACGCTTGGCTCGTGGCTAAGGCCATAGCGGGCCGTATCCATAAACGTGCCGCTTCCCTGGTCGTCCACCAGTATCAAGTTACGCTCATTAGCAAGGGCGGCCATTTCTTCCAAAGTGGCGTTATGGGTGAAACCAATAATCTTGAAATTGCTGCTATGAACTTGCATGAGCATGGCGGTTTGGGGAGTGATGGCGGCGGCGTAATCCTCTATATAAGTTCGGTTGGTCGTGCCGACTTCGATTAATTTTGTGCCACTTTGGGTCATTACGTCGGGAATACGGAAAGAGCCGCCAATTTCTACCGCCTGACTGCGCGATAAAATAACCTCGCGTCCCTGTGCGAAAGCCGATAGCACCATAAACACGGCTGCCGCATTATTATTGACCACCAGGGCGGCTTCTGCCCCCGACAAACGGGCTACCAAATCGCTGACGTGCGACATCCGGCTACCCCGTTCGCCGCTTTCCAAATCGTATTCGAGGTTATTATATAGGCCAGATACCCGCTGCACTGCCAAAGCTGCTTCCCGGCTCAAAGGGGCGCGACCCAAATTGGTATGCAAAACTACTCCCGTAGCATTGACCACCTCGCGCAAACTGCCTTCCAGCGTTTCCCGCGCTTCTTCGGCTACTGCTCCGGCCAGACTTTCCAGGCTCAGATTCTGGCCGTCAGCAATTTCGCCTCGCCGGATAGCCAGCCGGGTTTTATCCAAATGTTCGCGGGCCAGTTCCAGCAGCAGGTCACGCGGCACGTCTTCGCTTTCGATAAGCTCTTGCAAAACTTCGGCTTTGAGCAATTTGTCGACACTTGGCAAACCTCGCAGCAAATTCGCCATTATTTGCCCGTCAGGAAGAACAATTGACATAACTTTCCAATCTAGCTGCTTTTTTAAGCAAATCGCGCAGGGGACATTCCCCGCAAACTCTTGCTGTATTTTACTCTATCAAGCTTCAGAATTCAAAGTTTGTGCTGTCTCCCTTTAAGCTGAACTTCTGGCAGCTTTATCTAAAACCTGCTCCTTCACATATCACCTAATTCGTACAATATCAAAGCGGTGGCGGTTGGCCCGGCAGTTTCGGCCCGCAGGATACGTGGCCCAAGACTAACACTTATAACCCCGGCTTGTCGGGCTTGCTCCGCTTCTGCCGAACTGTAACCGCCTTCTGGCCCAATCAGCAAATTAACTCGCTGAACCTGGTTTGAGCCTTGCAGAGCCTTTTTTAGCGAAAGCGTCTTTTCGTCCTCCCAGGCCAGCAACCCTAACCCCTCGTTTGTGGCTTGCTTCAAGGCTTGCTCAAAAATAATCGGCTCGGCCACTATTGGCAAAAGTCCGCGCCGCGATTGTTCCGCCGCTTCTCTCACAATTTTGCGCCAGCGTTCCAGTTTATTAGGACTACCTCCGCCAATCACCCTTTCGCTCAAAACTGGTACAAACGCACTAACGCCAATTTCCGTCGCTTTTTGCAGAACATAGTCAAATTTCTCGCCTTTGAGCAAGCTTTGAAACAAAGTTACGTGGGTTTTTGGCTCGTTCCCGGCTATCCGTTCTTCCAGAATCCGCCCTTCCACACTTGTACTATTTTTCTGCATTTGGAACTGGCCGAGTTCGGCCACGTATTCCTTACCCGTCCCATCCAGCAGCAAAATTTGTGCGCCCGGCCCAAGCCGAAGTACCCGTCCTAGCTGATGAGCGATTTCTCCCTCTAATCTAAAGCTTTTCTCTACCGTAATCAGCGACGGCGATACAAAAAATCTGTGCATCTTTTTAAAGTTGTTAGTTGTTGGTTGTTAGTTGTTAGAGAGAAATACGGTTGTCAGTTGTCGGTTGTCGGGGAACAGAGTTTCTATAGATAATCAGCTAATGATTTAGAAAAATCGTTTGGAGTTCAATCACCCTGAAATGAATTTCAGGGCCACATTACCACTAATCTAACGATTCCACTTCTTTTTCTGATTATCTATAGTTTCTGATTCTTTAATCCTTGTTATTTTTTCGACTTTATACTTCCGACTTGTTTGCTACTTCTTTCTTGTGGGCAAAGGCGACCCAATCGCCCTCCTGACGACGTTCAACCAGGCTAAAGCCGACGGTGGCTAGAGCTTCTTCGACCTCGTGGGCGCGTTCGGCAATTATGCCACTGGTGATAAGTAAGCCGCCGGGTCGTAACGCATCGGCCAGAGGTGCGGCTAAAGCTACGATAATCCGGGCGATAATGTTGGCAATTATTGCATCAAAGGGTAGAGCATGCGTCAGGGCGGGTGGCGGTTTTTGGGCAGCTTCGGAGAAGGCATAAAAGCCCCCTTCGGCCTTGCTACCAGTTTCTACCGCCAGCGAACCAACTTTCATCAAAATTTGTTCCTGTAGCCCATTCCGCTCGACGTTTTCTGCCGCCGCCCGCACCGCTACCGGGTCGGTATCAACGCCAAGAACGAGTTGCGAGTTGTGAGTTGCGAGTTGCGAGTTAGAAATTGATTCCGACTTTATACTTTCTACTCCCGACTTTTCTTTATTACTTGATACTTGATACTGGTTACTTATCTTGGCGGCGGCGATGGCAAGAATACCGCTACCTGTGCCGAGGTCAAGCACTTTGTGGTGTTGGGCTGGGTCAAGGTAGTCTTCGAGCAAAGTCAGGCAAAGCCGGGTAGTTGGATGCAAGCCTGTGCCAAAAGCCATGCCGGGGTCAATCTCGATAACCAAATCGTCCGGCGCAGGTTCGTAAGCTTGCCAGGGCGGTTTAATCACGCTCCGCCGCCCAACCCGATGCACCTGATAAAATTCCTTCCAGGCATTCGCCCAATCTTCCTCGCGTCGTTCGGTTACTTCCAACGCCCCGACTTGTCGCAACATTCCCAGATAATACAAACCTTCGCGTAACTTTTGAATTCGCTCGGTTTGGGTCAAGCCCTGTGCATCCGGGCTAATATCTTCTTCCTCTTTAGGTTGATTAAAGTTAATCGGGATAACTTCGACCTCAAGCGGTAGGTAAGTCCGAATTTTGACTGGGGCAGCGTAGTCTATGACCGCGCCACCGTCCGGGCCGGGCTGTACCGCTTCCTCGATAACCACCCCTTGATTATAGCCGTAGCGGGCAAAAAGCTCGGTAATCGCTTCCACCGCTTCTGATTCGGCTTCCACCGCTAATTCTATCCACTTCTGTGGTTCACTTGACATAATTAACCCCTAACAAACAAGTCGGAAATCGGAAGTAGAAAGTCGGAATCAATTTCTAACTCGCAACTCGCAACTTCTTACCGACAACCTTACTTTCTCTAACAACTAACAACTAACAACTCTTTCACTGACAACCAAGAATGCTTCGATTACATCCAGCACTTGCTCTTTTTCAGCATCTCGTAGCATTTCGTGACCGCTACGGTGATACCACTCAAGCTGCTTATCCTTGCTTGAAACGTTGTCGTAGAGCCATTGGGCGGTACGGTGGTCAATCGTTAAATCTCTGGTAGTGGCGATGATTTGGATCGGCGCGGTAATCTGTGAGACGAAATTTGGGTCATAGGTAGCTTTGGCAAATTTTAGAAACTCGACTACCGACTGGCTGGGCGTTTGCATATAATTTTGGTTAGTACGCATCGCCTCCGGGTCAAAGTAGCTTTTGGGGCTAAGGCGGGCATGATGGGTTTTTTGGAAGCGGGCGATAAAGGGCGCAAGCACCGCCAATTTCGAGCGTACTTTCAGGGCGGGTGCGACGCAAACTATCCCGGCAATTTTTTCAGGATAGCGTACTGCCAGTTGCAAAGCCACCAAACAGCCCATCGAAAGCCCCACCAGTACCACTTTTTCGGCCTCGTTCAAAAGCTCTTGTAAGGCTTTCTCACCGTCCTCGACCCAATTTTGCCACGTTACTCCTTCCAAATCAGCCGATTGCGTGCCGTGACCGCGCAAAAGCGGCATCCGATAAGGCAAGTTTAGTTTTTGAACTCGCGGCTCCACCGGGTCAATACAGCTAATGTGCGAAGTAAAGCCATGTAGCAAAAGCACCCCGATTGGTTTTTTCTCCTGTATCATTCGTTTCCTGCTTTCTCCCTTTTACTAAGTTCAGGCTATTATACCCCAAAATCGCTGGCTCTACCGCTAAATTTCGGCCAAAAAATTGCTTGACAAATTAAAAAAGAAGATATATAATCCCTCTTGCAATAAAGAAAGCCATCAAGGAAAGCGATATAAGAAACCGCTTGGGGAGATGGCAGGAACGCAAGTTAAAATAAGAATAATTAAGTAAAATGCGGAAGTGGCTCAGTGGTAGAGCATCTCCTTGCCAAGGAGAGGGTCGCGAGTTCGAATCTCGTCTTCCGCTTTTTTGTTGCCTTAAATTCAGGCAAAACCAAAAAGAGCAGCCCTTGTGCGGGAACTGCTCTTTTTGTTATCTTCCAATTACTCACAACTCTACTCTCGACAACCGACAACCGTATTTCTCTAACAACTAACAACTAACAACTTCTTCTCATCCCCCACTTGCGCCAGTAGTCGCGCCCGGTTCGGTCATGCTGGCCGGGTCGAGCAATTTGTCTACTTCTTCTTTGGGTAAACCGCTTTCTTCGTAGGCCAACTGGCGAATAGTTTTGCCGCCCGCCAGAGCTTTTTTGACCAGATAAGCGGTTTTGTCGTAGCCAATCACCGGGGCAAGCGGGGTCGCCAATAGTAGACCCTGCTCCAGCATATTTGGGCCGTATTCGGTAGCTACAATGCCATCAATACATTGCTTCGCCAGATTAACACAGGTCGCCGAAAGCAATTCTATACCTTGCATCAAATTATGGGCGACGAGCGGCATCATCACGTTTAGCTCGAAATTCCCTGATTGCCCGGCAATAGTAATGGTCGTGTCGAAGCCGATAACCTGAGCGGCTACCATCGTGGCGGATTCGGCAATCACCGGGTTGACCTTGCCGGGCATAATCGAAGAACCGGGCTGCACCGCCGGAACAATGATTTCGTTTAACCCGGCCCGTGGCCCGGAAGCCATCCAGCGTATATCATTGGCAATTTTCATGAGGCTGACTGCGATAGTTTTTAGCGCACCACTGACAAGTACCGCCCCATCCAAAGCGTTTTGGGATTGAAAATGGTTATCGCTTTCCCGCAATTCCAGGCCAAGCCACGAACTCATTTTGGCAAGCACTTTTTCGGCAAAGCCGGGATACATATTCACGCCCGTACCTACTGCCGTCCCGCCCAGTGCTACTTCGCTCAATTCTTTTGCGGCAAAATCGAGGCGACGTTGCGCCCGTTCGATTTGTCCGGCAAAGCCCAAAAATTCCTGGCCCATTCGCACCGGTGTGGCATCCTGCAAATGGGTGCGCCCGGTTTTGATTACACCCCATAAATCATTGGATTTGTGGCGGAGCGAGGTTTCCAGCACCCGCAAGGCCGGACGCAAATCTTTTTCGATAGCGACCAGAGCCGAAACATAAAGGCTGGTCGGTATGGTATCGTTGGAGGATTGGCCCATATTTACGTGGTCGTTGGGGTGAACCGGCTTTTTGTCGCCCCGTTTGCCGCCTAAAATCTCGTTAGCGCGGCTGGCGATTACTTCGTTTACGTTCATGTTGGTAGAAGTACCCGACCCGGTTTGGTAAACGTCAATCGGGAATTGGGCATCGAATTGCCCTGCTTCTACTTCGTTAGCGGCTTGCGTTATGGCCTTGTAAAGCGGTTCTTCCAGCAAGCCCAATTCGTAATTAACTTCCGCCGCCGCCCGCTTAATCATGGCGTGGGTACGGATAAAAGCTTTGGGCATAGTCTGGCCGCTAATCGGGAAGTTCTGCACCGCCCGCATCGTTTGCACCCCGTAATAAGCTTCTACCGGGACGGCCAGCTCTCCAATGCTGTCTTTTTCCAGGCGGGTCGCGCCGCCCGCATCGTTAGCACTCATTGCTATTCACTCCTCATAATCAAACTGCTGCTAATTAGCCAGAAAACTATGCTAATTTTATCACAATTTTTAGAAGTGAAAACAGCCCACCCTGTCAAAACCGAGCAACATTTTCTCGCTATTCGTTAATTGCGGCTGAATTAAATTCCTAATAACCCGTGCGATTTGGGCGGAAGACCATTCTTTGCTTATAAAGCCATTTGCGCCAAGCCACTTTAAGTGGTCAGCGTCCTCCTGCGGCACTATGCCACTAATTAGAATAAAAGGAATGTGCGAAATGCTGGGAGAGCAGCGTACTATTCTTAATACTTCGCCTCCAGTTAAACCGGGCATAACCATATCACATAATATAGCATCCAGCTTTTCTTTACGAGCTAACTTTAACCCGGTTGTACCTTCGTGTGACACAACTACTTCAAATCCTTCGCTCTCAAGCAGCTCGGCCAAAACACTACAACTGAAAGAACTGTCATCAATCAAAAGAATCTTCTTCATCGCCTTGTCCCTTGTTAGTAATAACGCTGCCAGTCCACATCAAAAATATTAACAATTTATTTATCTAATATACTCGTTATTTTAACTATCTATTGTTACCGTGTCATTAAGGAACTATAGAACATTTTTAATAAATTTCCTACGTTTGGTCAACGTCTGCCCCTCTT
>JBBQGP010000036.1:0-34255 GCA_038323095.1 Chloroflexia bacterium
GCCGCTCTGTTTGGTCAGGCTTGCTTCAAGAAAGGCACGATAAAAGCTACTTTTGGGACAGGGGCATTTCTTTTGCTCAATACCGGGTTTGAGCCAGTAGAATCGCAAAACGGCTTACTAACCACAATCGCCTGGGGCTACAATAATAAAGTAGAATATGCCCTTGAAGGCAGCACTTTTATCGCAGGGGCGGCTATTCAATGGCTGCGCGACGAACTCCAACTAATCAGTGATGCTTCTGAAACCGAGGAAATGGCCCAGAGCGTGCCGGATAACGGCGGAGTTTACATCGTCCCGGCTTTTGTCGGTCTGGGTGCGCCTTACTGGGACCATTCGGCGCGGGGGGCGGTTTTTGGCCTGACCAGGGGTAGCAACCGCAATCATCTAATACGGGCAGCCCTCGAAAGTATCGCTTATCAGGTACGGGACGTGATGGAAGCCATGAAAGAAGACAGCCATTTAAGCTTTGATGAAATCAAGGTGGACGGTGGCGCGGTTGCTAATAATTTCTTGATGCAATTTCAGGCCGATATTATGGGAACAACCGTTGTCAGGCCCAAAGTTTGGGAAACTACCGCTTTAGGAGCGGCGTATTTGGCAGGACTGGCGGTGGATTACTGGAGTTCCCAAAAAGAAATTGCAACCCTGTGGCAAGCAGACCGGGTATATAAACCCAATTTGAGCGATGAGAAGCGCGAAAAGCTTTATATGAGTTGGAAAAAAGCGGTTTCCCGCGCTCTTGATTGGGAAGAACCAGCAGATAACCCGGCTACTCCCAATATTCTGTAATCTTTAAGGGAACGAATGATTGCTAACTAATAATCATTATTGACAAGAATTGGAAGCTGTGCTATAATGCTAACAGATAAAAAGAACTGGCGAGGATTAAAAAGTGCGTAACAGTTAAGCTTATCTGGCAATTATCACTTGTTACTCGAAGTATTATAAAAAAGAGGTTATTAAAAAATGCAGGAAAACAAGAAAGTCGTTATTATCGGTAGTGGCCCGGCAGCTCTTACGGCGGCCATTTATGCCAGTCGCGCCAGCATTGATACTACCGTTATCGCGGGCTACCAATCGGGCGGACAGTTAATGCTGACCAGTGAGGTAGAAAACTTTCCCGGCTTTGCACAGGGTATTCAAGGGCCAGAGCTAATGGACAATATGCGACAGCAAGCCGAGCGATTCGGCACCAAATTTGTAGATGCTGACGCGGTACGGGTAGATTTTAGCGGCCCGATTCACAAAGTTTATACCGATGACGAAACAATCGAAGGTGATGCCGTAATCGTGGCAACCGGGGCCAGTGCTATGTGGCTTGGTTTGCCGAGCGAACAGCGTTTGATGGGTCGCGGCGTATCGGGCTGTGCTACCTGTGATGGCTTTTTCTTCAAAAACAAGGAAATTGCGGTAATTGGTGGTGGTGATAGCGCGTTGGAAGAAGCTTTGTTCCTGACCAAATTTGGCACTAAAATTAACTTGATTCACCGCCGCGACAAGTTCCGTGGCAGCAAAATCATGCAAGACCGCGTTTTTACCCACCCGAAAATTAACGTAATCTTTGATACCGGGGTTGAAGATGTACTGGGTGAAAACCACGTCGAAGGCTTGCGTCTGAAGAACCTGAAGAGCGGGCAAATTACCGAATTGCCGGTACAAGGCTTGTTCGTCGCTATCGGCCACCGTCCTAACACTTCCATTTTCAAGGATTGGCTGCATATGAACGAGCAAGGCTATATTACCCGCCAGGACGAGACTTTCACCAATATCAAGGGCGTATTTGTGGCTGGAGATGTATTCGACTTCCGCTATCGTCAGGCCATTACTGCCGCCGGAAGCGGTTGTAAGGCTGCGCTGGATGCCGAAAAGTATCTCGAAGCAATGGTTGGTGAACCGAGCGAAATGCTCACCCCCCGCAACTGGTAAGCATCCGTATTAGATATTAAAGCAAAGAGCCTGTTTCCAAAAGGGAGCAGGCTTTTTGGTATTGTATAGAACTTTCTGTCAGGTTTTTCAGCAACAAATCTGCTAAAATAAAGCTGGAAGGTTAGTTGAGCAAGGAGGAAAGTATGACACAGGTTGCCCGCAAACTTTACACCCCGGAAGAATATTTTGCGCTGGAAGCAAAAGCTTTAGGGCGTAGCGAATATTATCAGGGTGAAATATTCGCCATGGCCGGAAGTTCCGTTAATCACAATAGGCTAACTCGTAACATTTGCGCGGCTCTTAATCAGGCTTTTGGCAGTGGCCCTTGTGAAGCTTTTTTGAGTGATTTACGTCTGGAAGTTAAAGAAGATGGTACCTACGTTTACCCCAATGTGCTGGCAATTTGCGGAGAGCTGGAATTTTCCAAAAAGTACAAAGATAACGTAACTAACCCCAAACTTATCGCCGAAGTTTTATCCGACTCTACCCAAATTTATGACCGTAACGGTAAATTTTATCTTTACCGCGAACTGTCCAGCCTTGAAGATTATCTTCTAATTGACCAGACTAAAGTTTATGTGGAATATTACCACAAGATTAGCTCTAAAGAATGGGCCTTGTATATTTACGATAGCCTGACCGATGTAATAGATTTACAAGGGGTGAATATAATTTTGCCTCTCGCTCAAATTTATCAGCGCGTAAAATTCCCCTCACCAGCCTCAAATAATTCAACTCAAGCTTAAAAATTAAACGCTTTTCTCACCACTAAAAAGCCTGCCCTCAGAAATGGAGCAGGCTCTTTGAGGATTATTCTAACTCGCAACTCGCAACTCAAAACTTCTCTAGTCTGCTGAACTGGAAACTGCCGCAGGAGAAGTGTAGTTTTTGAAGCGGTCACGCAGGGCCATTTTTAGGAATTTGCCAGTGGCAGTGCGTGGAATTGTATCAATAAATTCGATAGTGTCCGGCAACCACCATTTAGCGAACTTGGGTGCAATGAACTCGATAAGCTCCTCCTGAGTGGCGGTGCGACCTTCCTTGAGAACCACAATTCCTAATGGCCGCTCCTGCCATTTCGGGTCAGGAATAGCGATAACGGCGGCTTCGGCCACGGCAGGATGTCCCATCAAGGCGTTTTCGAGGTCTACCGAGCTAATCCACTCGCCGCCGGATTTAATCACGTCCTTGCTGCGGTCTTGAATTTTAACGTAGCCGCTCGGCTCAATCGTCACAATGTCGCCTGTCCTGAACCAACCATCATCAGTAAAGCGGCCTGCTCCTTCGGGAGCGTTGTAATATTCGCTGGCGACCCATGCGCCGCGCACTTCCAGTTCACCCATGCTTTTGCCGTCCCAGGGAATTTCGCCGTCGTCGCCCATGATTCGGGCATCGGTAAAGGGAACAGGCCGACCCTGCAAAGCCCGCATAGCGTATTGTTCATCTAGCGAAGCATCCTGCAATTCGGCACTCAACCGCCCAAACGTGCCGAGCGGGGTCATTTCGGTCATACCCCAGGCTTGAATAACAGTAATACCAAATATGTCCATATTGCGAAGCATTGCTTCCGGCACAGCCGAGCCACCTACCGGCAAACGCAAATTTTTCGCCAGCTTCCAACGCTCAGGCTGTTTTTCGAGGGCGGCCAGAATTCCCAGCCAAATAGTTGGCACGCCCGCCGAAAGCGTAACCTTTTCTTGCTCAAATTCATCCAGCAAGCTTTCGGGGTCAAGGAATGGGCCGGGAAAAACCTGCTTTGCCCCGGTGAGGGTTGCTACAAAAGGAATCCCCCAGGCGTTCGCGTGAAACATCGGCACGACGGGCAATACAACATCGGTTTCGCCTATTCCCATTACATCGGCCATCGCCGCGCACATCGAATGTAAGGCAATCGCTCGGTGAGTGTACAAAACCCCTTTGGGCCGCCCGGTAGTGCCAGAGGTGTAGCACATGGCTGCCGCTTGCTGCTCGTCTATTTCGGGGTAAACAAAATCTTTTTCGTCCACTTCGGCCAAAAGTTGCTCGTAATCCAGCATACCTTCGGGGGCAGGGCTGCCGTCGGTAGAAATAACAATGATATGCTCGGCCTGAATGTTGTGGCGGAATTTTTCAAGCACTGGCAACAGCACCCTATCCACCAGAATAACCTTATCGTTGGCGTGATTGGCAATATAGGTCAAATCTTCGGGCGAAAGGCGCAAGTTCAGGGTATGCAAGACTGCTCCGGCAGACGGAACGCCAAAATAAGCCTCAAGGTGCTGGTGATGATTCCAGGAAAGGGTGGCAACCCTGTCGCCGGATTTAACCCCCAGCTTTTGCAGGGCCAGAGCCAATCTTTTGGCCCGCCGCACAAAATCGGCGTAAGTATAGCGGAAATAAGTTTTATCGGGCAGACGGGACACGATTTCCTTGCGACCAAAAAGCTGCTCGGCCCGGCGTAAAATCGCGGGTAGGGTTAGCTGATAATCCATTATCAAGCCGTTCATGCAAATTCCTCCTCGAATCAATTCGGTTTTGCGGTTTCTTGTATTGAGGGTAAACTGGTAGGGTTATTATACAGAGATTGCTAGTAACTGCAAGTGAAACGGCTTTTTGAGGATTAGCGGCAAAGCCAGCGCACCGAAACGAGGCCAAGCATTAAAGAGATAATACAACCCAGCGACAGCCACCACCAGCCACCATTTTGCCAGAGCAGGCCCGGAATAAACCCACCCAGACTGCCGCCAAAGTAAAAAAACATCTGGTAAAGCGAAACCGCGCTGCCCCTCCCTTGTCCCACCGCTACACTATCGCCAATAAAAGCGTTAGTGGTGGATTGGACGGTAAACATGCCAAAGCAAAAAATTAGTAAACCTAGCGCGACATTAAAAAGCCAGGGCGTAAGGGTCACGAATATGCCGATTGACATAAATAAAATACCAATCACCATGACGCGCGGGCGGCCAATTTTGTCGCTAAATTTTCCGGCCAGTGGCGCGGCAAACAAGCCAGCCAGATATACCACAAATACAAAGCTAACCAGCAAAGTCGAGAGATTAAAGGGAGGGCGGGTCAGGTAATAGGGCAAGTAGGTAAAAAGGCCAACAAAAGGGAAAAATATTGCCGGGCCAAGCAAGTACGCACCGAGCAAACGGCGATTATGAAAACAGGCTATCAGGCCCGCAAAAGTCAGGCCGCGTTGCCCTTGCCGGGTTGGGCGATGGCTGAAATTTTGCGAACCGGGCAAATATCGCCACATCGCCAGCCCGGAAATCAGGTTGATTAGGGCAAAACTAACGAAAGCCCACCGCCAGTTAAAAAAGTCGGTCATCAGGCCGCCCTGAAATCGCCCGGTAAAGCCGCCCAAAATACTGGAAGCGGTATACCAGCCGACGGCAGTGCCGCGACTGTCGGCAAATTCTTCGTGGATAAAAGTTATAGTAGTGGCGACAAAGCCGGGAATGAGCAATCCCTGACCAATCCGGCACAAAATCAGCAGTAAAAAGGTTGGGGCAATCGCGCATAGCAAGGTCGGGATGACCAGAGCAAAGGTACTGCCGATGATTACCGGCCTTCGCCCGATGCGGTCACTTAGCAGGCCATAAAATACCGCGCTGGCGGCAATTGCCAGCACCATTGCACTGATAGTTAGCCCGGCTTCACTGGGCAAAAGGCTAAACTCATGGCCGATTTCGGGCAAAATTGGTTGGGTGGCGTACATATTGGAGAAAACGGCAATTGTCGAAAGGCATAAAATCCACAGGGCGCGATTGCTGCTTTGCCCGACTGTCTGTTGCTTTGTTTCCCCAGTTCGGTTGAGCCAGTTTATTTTCCGGCTGGTTGCCATAGCTTACCTTTTCCTCAATTTCCACTACAAATTTTTGCCATTTTGTAAATATATTTTAAGCTTGTTGATTTATGCTGTCCAATATATAATTTGTACAGAAACAATGCTCTTGAACTATAAGAAAAAAGATTTAGCAAGAATTTATGCCGGAGGAATTTCTAATCTCGATAAAAACGGCTCTGGGTAAAATCGGAATTGGAAATCTCTCCTGCATTTAAATATTTACAAAATCTAAAGATAAAAGGTATATGAAATGGATTTAGCACAATTAAAATACTTTCAAATGGTGGCCCGTCTGGAACATTTTACTCGCGCCGCCGAAGAACTTTATATTTCGCAACCTTCTCTTAGCCGGGCAATTGCCCGTTTGGAAGAAGAATTAGGCGCACCACTTTTTGACCGGGAAGGGCGGCAAGTTCGACTTAACCGACTGGGCCGAACATTTTTAAGGCGGGTTGACCGGGTTTTTGTTGAAATAGAGGAAGGCAAGCGCGAGATGCAGGATTTAATCGGGCCGGAACATGGTCTGGTCGCGCTGGCTTTTTTGCATACGGTGGGGGCGCAACTTTTGCCTGAAATGCTGCGGGCTTTCCGGGAGCAGCATCCGCACGTGACTTTCCAGCTTTCCCAAAACTCTACCAGCTTTATGCTGAACCAGCTAGAGGCGGGGGAGATTGACATGTGTATTGCTACCCCTGTGCCGGGTCACGAAGGTCTTGGCTGGGCCGAACTGATGAAAGAGGAACTTTTTCTGGCGGTACCGCCCGGTCATAGATTGGCCGAATATGAGAGCGTAGATTTAGCTGAGGCCGCCGAAGAAGATTTTATTTGTCTTAAATCCGGCTACGGAATGCGGAGTATTAGCGACGATTTGTGCCACCAAGCCGGGTTTAGCCCAAAAGTAGCTTTTGAAGGCGAAGAATTGGCGACAGTACGCGGATTAGTGGCGGCGGGGCTGGGGGTGGCTCTTGTGCCGACGCTGGGTTGGCAGGGGGTAAGCGACCCAATGCCCGTTCGTATTCATATCAGGAAGCCCATCAGCGAACGTACTATTTCGCTGGCATGGGTGGAAAATCGTTACTTGCCTGCCGCCGCCGGGCTTTTCCGCCAATTTGTGATGAAATATTTCCGGGATATGAGCAACGAGCATTAGAACCTATTCCTGTAAGATATTGCTCTGCCAATAGATATTTGACCAAAATTTATTGACGAAGCAATATCCCACAAAATCAGCCCAAATCAAGCTGGCAAGCTTCCCAACCATTCGGTAAGGGTGTTGCTGACGGCAATAGTATCGGTCAATTCGGTTAATTGCTCATTAGTCAAAAGGTTCAAACGGGCTTCAAGTTCAGCGGGAATCTCAGCCTCGCCGAATTTACGTCGAGCTTGTCGCAAAAGTAGCTTCTTCAGAGCATCCCGTTCGCCCTGCTCTATGCCTTGCTGTATTCCCTCAGCCCGTCCTTGCTGAACCCCCTCAGCTCGACCCTCGTCCCGGCTTTCCTCGCGCCACTGTACCGCGATTTCGCCCACGATTTGCTCGGCGGTTAATTCTTTGGTGAAAAAGTCAGCAACGGGGCGTGACCAGCCGGGTAAAAGCTGGGGACAATCAATTACGTCGCTTTCCTTGTAAAGCCGGGCTTGAGTTTGGTCAGTGGCTTCGTAAACCCAGATGCGGTTGCGGCGCGGGTCTACATCCCAAACTATTAACGTTCCATTTTCAAAATACTGCCGTCGTTTGCCGCGCTCCTTGATTCTGGTATTGGAAGGGGAACGAATTTCGACGACCAGTTCCGGCCCACCCTGCAATACCGGGTGTTCGCCGTCTTTATCAGTAGTAACCAAACTATTATTGTATTTCTCGTAAGAAATAAGGCACACGTCGGGTTTGTAAACATCCCCACTTTTCATTTTACATTCGAGCTGGTCGGGGTAAGCCTGACCCAGTTTAATGTTACGGGCTACCATTGATAAAATCTCTTGTATAGCTGCCGCGATGCGGCGTTCTACTGCATTAGTCATAGCTTGCCATACCAACCATCCATTAAAAAGCTCAAGCGGCTCTTGATCCAGTAAAACCCAGGCGTTTTCCGCCGTATAAGGCCCACGCCCACGCCGGTAAGCCTCGCTAAAAGTGCGCGGCCAATGGTCGCTGGAAGTATATTCCTGTTTTGGTGCTGTTGCAGTCATAAATCACCTTGATTATTTTCTGTCCCGCTAACCGCTAACAGTGGCTGGTTTTCCGATTTGGCCCAAAGCCGACGCTGCATTGGCTCGTACCCGGCTATCCGGGTCTTTGAGAGCCGCAATCAAAGCTTGCGTCGCCCTGCTATCGCCTATCAAACTTAAAGCAGTCGCCGCATTGGAGCGAACTTCGGCACTTTCATCATGAAGCAGTACAGAAGTAAGCGAAGATATTACGTCAGAAGCAGGATTTTCTGATACTTTGTTAGCATCTAATACAGCCGTACTTTCCAGGCCGTCAAAGTTCTCAGCTTGCTTGCCCAGGCTAAGGTCGTATTTCTTTTGTATAATTTCCTGCTCTAGCTGGTCAGCTCTAAAGCGTACCTGTTTTGCTAATTTGATGCCTTTATGAGCTTGTTCAATCAAACCGTTTAGTTCAGCTTTAGAGTAGTCCGGGGGGTTGTAATCCGGCAAGCTGTATAGTTCCGCCGTTAATTGTTCGATATTTTGACGAGTTTGCCGTCTTTGTTGCTCAAGCCGTTGTACTTCTAAAGCCTGGTTCTCAACTAAAAGCAAGCGTTCATATTGGCTCATTTGGTCATAAAGAGTGGTTAATTTTGCCTCTATTTGTCTTTGTTGCTCTGAAATCATGCTGTACTTACCCTTGTGTATACCGAAGCAGGTTTAAGCTTGTGGCTTGCGTTCGGATTCCTGTAATAACCTTCTAAACTCTACCAACAGCAACCTGTATTCAATAATCAAGCTGTTAAAATGCGTCAATATTTCCAACATCTTTGATTCAGGTTCTCGCTCAGTGCTTTCTGCCTGCTCTGTAGTCTTCGTTAGCCGCTCCAGTTCTTCCTCGTATTCTTTAACGTAATTCCGAAGTCTTAAAATATTGGCTTCAATTCCATTTAATTCTAGTGGGCTATTAGTTTGAAGTTTTTGACTCCTTAGCTCAAAAATAACTTTGTCTGTGCTGAGTATTATTTGATTAAGTTCGTCAATTCTCTTGGCACGCCAGGCTTCGTCCATGTATCAGGCAACCTTTTAAGAATTATAAAAATTGTAGCTATGCTGTAATTATACAGTATTTAGTTTTATTTGACTATTTAGGCAGCACTCAAGAATTTGCTTAACGAGCTTGTATTCCTAATAGGATACTGCTCCGCCGCTGGATTTTGGTCAAAAATCTATTGGCGGAGCAATATCCTACAAGGGATGCTAAACGGGGACGGGGGCGGGCGCGGCGGCGTTTTTGAAGGTTAAAATAGGTTGGTCGGAAGCGTCCTTGCCCACTTCGGCTTGAACTGTATCGCCTTCCTTGAAGCGACCACTAATTAGCTCAATCGCGAGTGGGTCTAAAATTAGTTGCTGGATAGCCCGGCGCAAAGGACGCGCCCCGAAAGCTGGCTCGTAGCCAGTGGTAATAAGCAACTCACGGGCAGTGGGCGAGAGTTCCAGCTTAATTTTGCGCTCGTCCAGTCGCTTGAGAAGTGAGCGTAACTGTAAATCTAGTATTTGGCTGATTTCGACTTTACCCAATGGTCGGAAAATAATGATTTCGTCAATACGGTTCAAAAACTCAGGACGGAAATTCCCGCGCAAAGCCAGCATTACCGCGTCCCGTACCTGTTTGACATTGGTCGAAAGTCCGGCATCCTGAGCGGCTTTACTCAAGTTCATAATATCGTCGCTACCAATGTTCGAGGTCATGATAATAACGGTATTTTTGAAATCTATGGTACGCCCCTGGCTATCGGTCAGGCGGCCATCTTCCAGCACTTGCAAAAGCAAATTAAAGACATCAGGATGACCTTTTTCCACTTCATCGAAAAGCACTACCGCATAAGGCCGCCGACGCACCGCTTCGGTAAGTTGCCCGCCTTCCTCGTAGCCAACGTATCCGGGAGGCGCACCAACCAGCCGGGCCGCCGACGCTTTTTCCATATATTCGCTCATATCAAGGCGAATCATGGCGTGTTCGTCGTCAAACAAGAACTCGGCCAGAGCGCGGGCCAATTCGGTTTTACCAACCCCGGTTGGGCCGAGAAACATAAAAGAGCCGAGGGGACGGTTAGGGTCTTGCAATCCTGCCCGCGCCCGGCGTACCGCGTCAGCAACGGCCTGTAAAGCTTCTTCCTGCCCGATAACCCGCCCTCGCAAGCGTTCTTCCATTTTGAGCATTTTATCCATTTCGCCTTCAATCATGCGAGTGACGGGTATGCCCGTCCAACGGGCGACAATTTGGGCAATCAAATCATCGTCTACCCGTTCGCTGACCAGCCCTTTGCCGCGCTGCACCTCGTCCAAACGGCCTTCCTGAGCCTTTAGCTCGGTTTCGAGCAGGCGCAACTTACCGTTTTGCAGTTCGCCCACTTTGGCATAATCCTGTTCACGAGTGGCGGCTTCAACGGAGTGCCGGGTTTCCTCGATTTCTTTACGAATAATATTGCTACGCTCAATAACTTCTTTTTCCAAATTCCATTGCATTTGTAGCTGGGTGCTACGTTCGCGCAAGTTCTCTAATTGCTGCTCCAGCCGTTCCAATTGGTCGCGGGCATCCTGGTCGGTGGCACTTTCGGCCTTGAGGGTTTCGCGCTCGATTTCAAGCTGGGTCAGTTCACGCTGGACGCTATCCAATTCGGCGGGCATACTGTCCATGGCGGTACGCATTTTGGCGGCAGCTTCATCAATCAAATCAATCGCTTTATCCGGCAAAAAGCGGTCACTGATATAGCGTTGGGAAAGCACCGCCGCCGCCACTAAAGCCGAATCGCTAAACTTGACGTTATGATAAAGCTCGTAGCGTTTGCGAAGGCCGCGCAAAATCGAAATCGTCTCGTTTACGCTAGGTTCGTTGACTACTACCGGCTGGAAACGGCGTTCCAGAGCCGGGTCTTTTTCGATATACTTGCGATACTCGTCCAGAGTGGTCGCCCCAATCATATGCAATTCACCACGAGAAAGAGCCGGTTTGATTAGCTGGCTGGCATCCATCCCGCCATCACCACTGCCGCCCGCGCCCATAATGGTATGCAATTCGTCCAAAAAGATGATTATTTTGCCCTGAGCTTCTTCAACCTCGCGCAAGACCGCCCGCAAGCGTTCCTCAAACTCACCCCGAAATTTTGCTCCGGCCACGATTGCCCCAATATCGAGGGTAATCACCCGCTTATCCTTGAGCGAAGTCGGCACATCGCCACGTACAATGCGCTGGGCCAAGCCTTCTACAATCGCGGTTTTACCTACGCCCGGCTCACCAATTAGTACCGGGTTGTTTTTGGTGCGGCGCGAAAGCACTTCGATAGCCCGCCGAATCTCCTCTTCGCGCCCAATCACCGGGTCGAGTTTGCCATCTTTGGCCCGTTGGGTTAAATCGCGCCCGTAGCGTTCCAAAGTTTGGTAGCTAACTTCGGGGTTTTTTTCGGTTAGCGGGCCACTGGAACCGCGAATACTGCTGAGGGAATTAAAGATACCGTCGCGAGTAACGCCAGTATCGCGCAAAATCCGCCCGGCTTCGCCATTGTTAATTGGAGAAGCCAGAGCCATCATTAAATGTTCGGTGCTGACGTAAGCGTCTTTTAGGCGGCTGGCTTCGTCCTGAGCCTGAGTAATCAAGCGTTTGATACCTGCCGAAAGATAGGTTTTTTCGGGTTTGCCATAAACTTTGGGCAATCGACCAATTGCCGCATCAACGCGGGTGCGTAACTGGTTGGGCGAAGCGTTTAATTTGGTAATTATTTGGGGAGCAATGCCGCCACTCTGGTCGAGCAAAGCCAGTAACAAATGCTCCGAGTCGATTTCTTTATTGCCACGCTCCTGAGCCAGCGCATCCGCCGCTATCATCGCTTCTTGCGCTTTTTCGGTAAATTTCTCAAAAGCCATTTATCGTCGTTCCTCTCGTGTTAAGCTATCCGCCCGGTTAGCTACTTATATTTATTTCTAAAATCTGTGTTTAAGACAACTACCAGCTAAAGTATGTTTCAAAAATCGTTCCTACAAATTATACACTAACCCCGAAGCTAAAACGCAAACTTGGTGGTTTCAGGCTTTATTTTATGTTTTTTTCTTCGTAAAAATGGGTAAAAGGCTTTGTTCTATTATTTTAAGCGTTAATTTCCTGAATTACGCTTGACACTGCTCATAAGCTTTGCTAGTATTAAATTGCGGTAATGGGAAATCAACTTTTGAGTTGAGGTAGTACAGTATTGTGGGTTAAAGATGGCCGCAAGATTTGGTAAATTATTTCTAACCGGGCCAAATCTGGGCCGCTCGTTAAACAGGAGGTTTGGAACCAATGGAGTTCTACAGCGTTAAACATCGAAAAAAAGTAGAAGTAGCTGATAATAAAATTCAGAAGAAGATGTTTAATAGTGGGGCTGACGGCCAGAGTAGCCGCACCCGCTATGCCGCCGTTGCCGAAACGGAAGTGGAGGGCAGCAAGGTTAAGCTAACCAAATTTATTAACAAGGAAACTTACGATTCTCTCAAAGTCCCTGAAGCAAAATAAATCCAGAAATTTCGCTTTAAGCCTGTATTATGGGCTTAAAGCGAAATAAGAAGGGCTTTCAGGGATTACCCTGCACTAATTACGAATTTCTAGCCGTTCCCCCGGCTACGTTCTTCGTAGGCCAGCTTGAGATACTGCGCTCCGCGCGGAGCTTCACCGCGTGTCAAAAGAATTTCCCCGTACCAGAAATAAGCTTCGCCGAGCAAAGTATTCTCTCCACTTTTTTTCAGGGCTTCGACGGCTTGATTAAAGTAATTATCGGCCTCGCCGGAATCGCCTTTTTTATGGCTAATCCGGGCCAGAGTCAAATTAATATCGCCCACCGCCCGGCTGGAACTGCTAAAAGCTTCTTTCAAGGAAAAGCTACCGTCGGTATTATTGTTATGTTCCAAAATATGCCGGGCCTGGTCAGCGACCTGCAAAGCCTCGGTGGTACGGTCTTGCCGCAAGTAAAGATTAGCCAGATTGGTTAAAGCACTGATAGTGGCGATAGTTGGCGTATGAAAAACAGCACCGTTCAGGGCCGCCTGATAACAAGCCTCGGCTTCCGCCCAATTGTGGCCTGCCGAATAGACCTGCCCGAAAATTAGTTGCAAATTAGTTACAGATTGATAAGTTTCAAAAGCTGACAAAATGGTACAGGCTTGCTCTACCGCATAACGGGCCAAGGTAAAACGTTCTTCCTTCAAGTATTGCTCCCCGATTTTATCCTGAGTTTGTACCAAAAGCGCGATAGAAGTGGCAATGCGGGCTTCCGGGTTGGCTTCATCAAACAAAGCGCGGGCGGCATCGTGATAATCTTGCTGGCTATAGCAATTGGCTAAATTTGAATAAATCAAGAGTTTCAGGCCAACATCCCGTACTTTGTCGGCTTGAATAGCTTTGCGACCTTGCTCGAAGTGTTCCTGAGCCTGCCCGAATTTTCGTTGCCGGAGATAAATCTCGCCAGTTTTAGTTCGTACCCGTTCTTGCCATTCTTCTTCGTCCAACTCGTCCCACATCTGGCGACTTTCAGCCAGTTTCTCAAGAGCCTCGCCCTCGCGCTGCAATTCGGCCAGAGCGTAGCCTTCCAGATAAAGAATTTCGGCTAACTGGTGTTCGGTCAAATGGTCGCGGTCAAGTTTTTCGAGCTGGGCTAGAATTTCGCTATCGCGCCCACGTAAAACTCTTAACATTCGCGCTCTGGCTAAGTTATAAAGCGTCTTTTGGGTTTCAGGGTCGGGTTCGATATTTTCCAAAAAATGAGAAGCTGGCAAATTCAGGCGGCGTGCCAAAATTCGTAAAGCTTTAATCGAAGGCTGGATTTTGCCTAGCTCAACCGCTGAGACATAGCTTTTGGAAAAAGTGTCGCGGGCAAGTTCGTCTTGCGTCATTTTAAGGGTGATTCGAGCGGCCCGAATCCGTTCACCCAATGGCAATTTCTCCATGCGGAATTTCTCCATATTTAAATTTGGTCTACCCACTTCAATCAGTTATAATGCGAGCAACCATAAACTTTAGTTGGTGAAGTCCAAAACATTTATTTTCACATTACTAAAATTTTTTGCTCTAAGCTTACTACATTTTATTATACTTTTGTCCTTTTCGTCAATTCCATATGCTCGAACAACTCTATTCTTGGAAGTAACAGGTTTTTCTAAAAATGAGTACAAATTTTTCGCAGGCTATTCTAAAATTAAATTCGGCGGCTTATTCCTCTAATTATCTACAAAATCTGGCGAAACGCTCCCCAGTTTTCGTATTAACGGTGGCCTATAGTGCCACAGTGCAGCTACCGGGCGTGAGTGGAGCTGGGACTACTTCAGAATTGCGGGAACTAACCGCCGCCGCCGATGCCGAAATTCTGGCACATGGGCGGGCCAAAATCTTGACGGGTGGCGTGCCTTCTAACCCAACCGGTGCGCCCGGCCCTTCGATTATTACTCGCGCCGTTTTCGATTTATTACCAGATATGCCGTATGTGTGCGTAGATGCCGGGCTAAAAATTCAGGCGGATGTTCCTGGCTTTATCCAGTTAAACGGCTCTGGCCCGGCTCTGGATGTTACTAGCGGGCAAGCTTTAGGGCCGGATAGCGTCAGGGCGCAAAAGCTTTTTGAAGCGGGGCTAGGGCTTGGCAAAGAATTGGGCCAGCGTTATGCCAAAGAAGGTTATTTAATTTTGGCCGAAAGTGTGCCAGGTGGTACAACTACCGCGCTGGGGTTACTGCTGGGTTTGGGCCTGAACGCCGAAGAACGGGTAAGCAGTTCTATGCCCGATAACGCCCATAAGCTGAAATTGGAAGCAGTCCAGGCCGGGTTAAAGGCGATTAACCGGGCCAAAGGCGATTTTGAATTTGAGGCTCTGGTGGGAGTGGCTGCCCTGGGCGATTCGATGCAACCTGCCGTAGCCGGGATTGGGTTGGCTGCCTCGCGCTATTGCCCGGTTTTGCTGGGGGGTGGTACGCAAATGGCGGCGGTACATGCTCTGATGGGTGCGCTCTGGCAAACGCTCCCTTTAGATTTGAAAGAAATTGAATCCAAAGAAATTATCCAAAGAGCCAATTTTGAAAATATCGGGCTGGCTACTACCCGTTGGGTTAGCAGCGATGCTACCGCCGATTTAGCCGGGTTAGGCGACGAAATAACCAACCGTTTTAATTTGCCCGCCGTCCCTTATTTTGCTGCCAACCTGAACTTCGGCTCGTCCCGCTACGCCCCTATGCGTCTTTATGAACAGGGCTACGTGAAGGAAGGAGTAGGGGCGGGGGGGGCGGCTTTTGCCGCTATGCTGAAGCTGAAGCTTTCCCCCGCCGAATTGCTGCCCTATATCGAACGGGTTTACGAAAAATTGTGCCTGAATCAGAAATAGCTTGTTCCTGTAGGTAAAAGCAGGAACAAGCTATTTTAGGCTTAATAATACAATCAATACTTTTGTAGGAGGGATTTCCAATCCCGATTTTACCTAAATCCGTCTTATCGGGATTAGAAATCCCTCCTACATGTGACTAGCGATGGTTTATCAGGAAGCCATTTTTTTGTTTGGCAAATATTTTCTGAATTGTGGCTCGTATTGTATCGGCACACGGCCTGTAATGTACGTGCCATCTTCGCGGTGGTCTTCCTGCTCGACCTGACCTTTGGTATGAAAGAGCGAAACTAGCTCGTTTTTGTCATAAGGAATAGTCACGCTAATTTTGACCATGCCCTTATCCAACATTTGCTCGATGCGTTGCAAGAGTAAATCCAGCCCAATTCCTTTTTCAGCGGAAATCGGCACGTAATTCTCCGGCAACTCAAATTGCTGGCTGATTTCCTGGCTAATCGCCTGATTGGGCTGACCTTCTGGTTCGCCTTCTTCTGGGCCGACCATCAAATCAATCTTGTTCATAGCAATTATCTGCGGCTTTTCGCTTGCGCCAAGTTCTTTCAGCACCTTTTCTACCGTTTCGCTTTGCTCCTGCGCGTTTGGATGGGTGAAATCCAGCACGTGAATAAGCAAATCGGCTTCGTTCACTTCTTCCAGAGTGGAGCGGAAAGCTTCGACCAGGCTGGTTGGCAATCGCTGGATAAACCCTACCGTATCGGTCAGCAACACCTCGCGCCCGTTAGGAAGGGTGACGCGGCGGGTAGTGGGGTCGAGCGTGGCAAACAATTTATCTTCGGCCAAAACGCTGGCGTTGGAAAGTTTGTTGAGCAAGGTAGATTTACCGGCATTGGTATAGCCAACCAGCGAAATCACCGGGATGCCTTCTAATTTACGTTTGCGGCGGTATAGTTCGCGGTGACGATGAACTTGCTCCAGTTCGCGTTTTAGACGGCTCACCCGCGATTTGCTGCTTCGACGGTCAATTTCAAGCTGAGTTTCACCCGGCCCGCGCAAGCCGACCCCGCCCATCGTTTGCCGGGAAAGGTGAGTCCATAGACGGGTCAGGCGCGGCAAGCGGTATTCGAGTTGGGCCAATTCAACTTGCAAGCGACCTTCATGAGTACGAGCGCGTTTGGCGAAAATATCCAAAATCAGGCTGGTACGGTCAATAATCTTGACTTCAAGGGCGGCTTCCAGTTCGCGCAAATGGGTTGGCGAAAGTTCAACATCAAAAACGACGGTATCAATTTCAAGTTCGCGCCGCATCTGCTTGAGTTCCTCTAATTTACCTTTACCGATTAAATGCGAGGAATTCGGCCTGTCAATATTTTGGAAAGTTCGCCCAATTACAACTATCCCTGCCGTATCGCAAAGCTGTTCCAGTTCGTTCAGCGAATCCTCTACCTCGAACAAATCGCCATAGCGACCTATCCCAACAATTAACCCGCGCTCACGGGGCGCAAGGGTTGCAAAATTGGAAGGACGCGGTTTTTTGATTTTGGGAAGGACAGTTTCATCAATCTGAACAGGTTCACCTGAAGCGTTATCTTGCAAAACTTCTGCAAGGGGTTTATCAGTTTCGGGAGTGGAATCGGTATTGGCTAAATTTCGGAAATCCTTTGCGCGTTTGGTAGTTACCGTAGACATCCTCCTGGTTTCCCCGCCGACGTTGGCAGGCTAATAATTTTGACTGAGATTTTTATATTCGCCCAATAGCTATTATAACATAACAGTTTTTGGGGGCAATAATTGCCCTTTGTTATATAATACGTCCAGCTAACAAAAAAGTTACTTTTCTAAGGGATTAACAATTGCTGGTGGTGTATTTGGTTGATTGTTGTTGGTCGTTAGGGGTTTGCTGACATCGTAGCCACCGTTACTATATAGTATATCTCTGGCTTGCTGAAAACGAGCCGTATCAGCTTTGACGGTGACAATGGTGCGTCCGGCCTGAAACTCGGTGTCGTATTCTGGACAGCTTATTTTGCATTTTGTATGCCAAAAAGGATTTTGCGAACGACCAGGAGAAACGCTGTTACTAAACTTTGCGCCGAACTTTTGTGCCAATCTGGAAAGGATGAGTCGAACCTTCATCAGATTTAAAAGTCCATTTTCCCTTACGGTCACGTTGGGCCTGCCCAGTTACCCAATTATTTTCAAGGAATAATTCGAGGGGTTCATCATAGCGAATTTGTTGACTACCTAAAGTTAGCTGGAAATTGGTATTAGTGGCGACCAAGCCTTCCTGATAAGCCGGGTCATTAGTCTCGATGTGGGTGAAAAATCTTTGGCTCTCGTTTTTAATGAGAGCGGCTATTTCTGCTTCGTCAAATTCGTTTAGCCGTGAAAGCAAAGGTAGTTCGCCGTGAGAATTGGTGGCTACGGAGTAAACCCCGTATACCACCTTTCTAAATTCAGTTTCCCGGCTGGCGATTTCCAGTAAAATCTCGGCGGCCTTGAGATTGGCCGCCTCAAAATTCTCCAGCTTGAACTCACCTTTTTTACGGGCTTCGAGTGAAAGCTTGTTGAACCAAATTACGTAGCTCACAAGGTAGTTGCCAGAATTCCTATTCTCCATGCTTCACCTCTTTCGCCGGATTACATAGGTCGCGCCAGTGGTTCAAAGAAAGGACGGGGGCGGGGGCGTTCAAGCTCGAATAATCGCTCAAACTCTTCGCCTTCCAAAGTTTCTTTACTTATTAGTAGCTCGGCCAGCTCGATTAACTTGCTACGGTTATCCCGCAAAATTTGCTGGGCCTGAGCGTAGCTGGTGGCAATAATCGAAGTAATTTCCTTATCAATTTGATAGGCAATGTTAGCCGAATAAGTATGAGCTTCGCCAATACCGCCACCCAGAAAAGTCATTTGCTCGCCTCTGGCAAAAGCTAATGGGCCAAGTTTCTTACTCATGCCGTACTGCGTGACCATTTGGCGGGCCAAATTGGTAGCCTTTTCGATGTCATCTGACGCACCGCTCGAAATTTCGTCAAAAATCAGTTCTTCGGCGGCCCGACCACCCAGGCCCCAGGTAATCTGGTCTTCAAACTGACTTTTAGTTCCCAAACGACGGTCATCCTGCGGTAATACCATAGTTAAACCGGCAGCCATACCGCGTGGAATGATCGTAATTTTGTGAACCGGGTCGGTATTAGGCAACATTCGGGCTACCAGGGCGTGACCAACTTCGTGATAAGCGGTAATCGTCTTCTGCACCTCGCTCATCACCCGGCTTTTGCGTTCCGGCCCGACCATTACCCGCAAAATCGATTCTTCCAGTTCATTCATCGAAATAGTTTTGCGATTGCGTCGGGCGGCCAAAATTGCCGCTTCATTGGTCAAATTCGCCAAATCTGCCCCGGTAAAACCGGCGGTCTGCCGCGCCAAAGTTTCAAGCGAAACTTCCTTTTCGAGTGGTTTGCCTTTAGCGTGAACTTCCAGAATAGCGACGCGGCCTCCCAAATCGGGCGGGTCAACTATTACCTGACGGTCAAAGCGGCCCGGCCTGAGCAACGCGCCATCCAGTACATCCGGGCGGTTAGTCGCGGCAATAATAATAATATTGGTATTGCTGCTAAAACCGTCCATCTCGACTAAAAGCTGGTTCAAGGTTTGTTCGCGCTCATCGTTTGCGCCGCCCATACCCGAACCACGCTTGCGACCTACCGCGTCAATTTCGTCAATGAATATAATACAGGGTGAATGTGCTTTGGCTTGCTCGAACAAATCACGCACCCGGCTTGCTCCCACCCCGACGAACATTTCGACGAATTCCGAACCACTTATATTGTAAAACGGTACGTCAGCTTCGCCCGCGACGGCTTTTGAGATTAGGGTTTTGCCGGTTCCTGGCGGCCCAATCAGCAAAACGCCACGTGGAATACGTGCGCCCAATGCAGCAAATTTGTCGGGGTACTTCAAGAATTCGACTATTTCGGCTAATTCTTGCTTGGCTTCCTCAACCCCCGCTACATCCGCAAAGGTTATGGTAGACTTAGCTCCATCAAACAAGCGGGCTTTGCTTTTGCCAAAGCTAAATACCTGGCTGTTACCGCCCTGTGTCCGGCGCATCATGAAGATTAGCACGCCGATAATAATCATGGTTGGTAGCAAAAAGGTTAGTAAACCAAAAACCCCTTCCCAGGCCGAGGTCTGGTTAATCAAAAGTTCCGGCCCGGTGGCAAAATCGTAACCAGCATTGTTAAGTTGGCTGGTGAAGCTGCTGGTCGTTAATTCGCGCCTTGAAATCTTCTCGCTACCATCTTTGTACTTGAGCAGGATGATGTCAGCTCCGTTATTAAGCTGAATTTCTTTGAGAGGGGAAGGTTTGGTAGCGGCTTCGCGCAATACCTGACTAATCGGCACATTGGCGGTACTGGCCTGTTTCGAGCCATTACCAAGCAGCAGGCTATAAAATAAAAGTAGTGCAGCTAAAATCAGGGCTACCTGAACAAACCGATTTTTTAGCCATTTCATGTTACCCACTAAATATTCTCTCCTGTATCTATACTGGCTAACCCAGTTCTAAAATTCTGGAATTGCAGTTAAAATTCTACCAGTTAAACTTAAAAAGAGGATAAAATTGCTCAGGCTACGAAGTCGCACTATCGGCGGCTTTTCTCCCGGCTTCCTTGCTTCGTTCGGCTCTGGCTTCCGCTACCAAACGAGCGCGGCTAAGACGGTCTTCATTCTTTTTGCCTTCCTGAATATAAGTGTCTTCTTGCCTTCGTCTGCTAGTTTCTTCCAAAGTATATAACTCGCGTTGCATTATGCTATTTCCTTGATTTGTACCTGATTTGTACTGAGTTGGTCTGACAAAGCTAACTTTTCATTGGTGGCTTCGGCTAACCTTAAAGCGCGTTGGGTACTAATCTCGGCGGCTTTTTCGGCTTGTTCTTGCCGGATAGCGCGAGATTTAACCACGTCTGCCGAAGGCATCGTTACTTCGTCAAAATTTTTGAAACGGAAAGGGCGATTGGTAATTTCCAGCCAGGCCACCAGACGCGGCAGTTCTTCAATCAAGAAATAATGTACCTGCCCGATTACTTTGCCACCAGCCATATAATCCTGAATTCGGCTAGGCCAGGGCAAACCCGGTGCTGTTCCTAAAGCTTGCCAATCTTTGGCCTTCCAGACAGTTACAGAGCAGCGACGGTCATCGCCTATATTATTAGTAATTTCTATCATCAAGCTATATCCCCTGTTCTCTACCGACGTTTTGCAAAATATAACTGCTTAACGTGGTCGGCTATTGCTTTTAAATTAATTTCCATTTGCTAATAAGCAAAAAGCTTAGTTTGGAATATATTGTTTATCCTGTTTATATCCGTTAGAGGTATTTCGTTTTAGATAATGACGTTTGAAAACTATTCGCCTGAGTTGTTCAAGCTTGTAGACATCTACCTGAGTAAGTCCGGCAGAATCAAATAAATTCTTTAGCAAATTTGGCCCAGCCACTATCGGGTCGTTTTGTATTTTTACGAAATTTTCCAAAAGTTCCAGGTCTTGTGGGGTTAAGGGGTAGTTAGGGGGCAAACCACTGGGGAAATCCCCGCTGGCGCGTTCTGCCAGAATCTTGCAAGCCTTTAATAATTTAGTCGCCTCTTCAGTAGTCATTGTTTTTCCTAACTCAGGTTTGCATTGCAAGCTAATTTTTAATCGAAGCCATGATAGCACAGCAGAGGTTATTAAGAAAAAATAGTGGCCCGCCGTTTTAAGACAGGCCATTATAAAGCGGCAAAATTACCTAGTAACGACTACCGCCGCCCCGATAACCGCCGCCACCACCGCCACGCTGGGGGCGTTCGGCTTGAGGTTTCGCTTCATTTACCGTAATGGTGCGACCCTCAAACTCAGTCCCGTTCAATAGCGAGATAGCGTTAGTAGCTTCATCTTCGGTATTCATTTCGACGAAGCCAAAACCTTTGGCCCGTCCCGTCTCGCGGTCAGTGATAATATGGACTGAGCTAATTTGACCGGCCTGAGCGAACAGGCTTTCCAGGCTTGTTTCGGTGGTATTGTAAGACAATCCACCTACGTATAGTTTCTTGTTCAATTCAAGTTCCTCTGAATCTCCCTTTAATTACCAGATGAGTAACCAGGAAGAAAGCTAAAAGCAATTTAATTTACGCAAAGTTTTATAGCTGTTAGCCAAATGGTAATAAAAGTGGTACGGTAGAAAAGGAGATATTTCCGAGGGCTAATTATAGCACCTGAAAGAGAAAGCAGAAAGCTCAAAAGAGTGGTTGCAAAAAAGCAAATCTTGCGAGAAGCTTTAACTAGAAAGACTCTAAGGGACACTTGCCAAAATCGAACAGGCTTTATTTACCTTACCTGGCTATTATACCACACTTTTTATAAAATTACCAGAGCAAATCAACTATTCCGAAAAAACCAAATTTCTTGACTAAACTTCGCTGCTCGGCGAAATAACCGGCTTGGCCTTGACCACTAGCAGCGTTTGCGACTGTTCCGCTTCTTCACGCCAGGCTTTGGCTTTGGCAATCAAAACGTCAGCCCGTTGGGTTGGTTCGGACATGAAAGACCTATCCCGGTTAACCTTTATAACTACCAGCCCAATCAGGAAGCTGGACAACAATACAACTATTACTGTTACTATAATAATATCAAGCATTGGTTTCCTTTTTGAATAACTCTTTTAGAAATTTAGCCTAAAGCTCAAATTCCCATAGTTTTTTTTGACTAATTTACTCGTACCACTATAATAAACTCAATAGACCGATTTGTCTGTTTGTTACCACACATACCCACTGCTCTTGTGTTACTCCCCAATTTCTAATTTACCCGTACTTTATGGTCAAGTAAATTGATACCATATCAGCCTTGTGTTATCATGTAGGCGAACGTAATCTCGTAAGTGGGCCTAACTATGCGCCGCAATTGGTAAGCCCGGTGGCTGCCCTGAAGGTTTAAATAGTGAGAAGTTTAGAACTAATAAATTTGGATGTTAGTACCAGCCCGCTGCCAACTGTCCCGCCCGGTTTGGCGGCCGGAATTGAGCGCGGTTTGTCTGGCGAAGATTTGCGGCCTCGTGTGGCGATTTTAACGCTGGGCTGCAAGGTAAATTATAGCGAAACCGAAGCTTTGGCCGAAAATTTTCAACAGGCCGGGTATGTGCTGGTTGACCCCGAAGGTTCGGATACGCCTGATGTGTTCATTATTAATACCTGCACCGTGACCCACGTGGCCGGGCGCAAAAGCCGCCAGATGCTACGCCGGGCCAAACGCGATAACCCGCAAGCTTTGATAGTAGCGACGGGCTGCCACGTCTATACCTCGCGCCCGGAAGTCGAGGCGATTACCGAAGTAGATTTGGTGGTCGGCAAAACCGAAGAAGAACGTATGGTGGAATTGGTTTCCGAGCGGCTGCAATACGAATTACCTTTTCGTCCCGAACCCGCCCCTTTGCTGTTCGCGGGTGGTTTTGGCAAGCAAGCCCCTTTGGAACCTAAAGGCGGCGCGACCAATTATCGTACCCGCGCTATGGTCAAAATTCAGGATGGTTGCAACGCGGGCTGTGCCTTTTGCATTGTCCCAACCGCGCGAGGTGCCCCACGCAGCATCGGGATTAACGAAATAATCGAGGGTATCAAGCGTAAAGTTGCGGCGGGCTATCAGGAAGTAGTTTTGACGGGGGTGCATCTGGGAAAATACCGCGCTCCCGCCCTGACTGGCAACCCTGACGAACGCCCGGTACGCCTTAAGGCTTTATTGGAAGCGGTAATAGCTGAAGTCGAAATCCCACGCTTGCGGATTACTTCGCTTGAGCCACAGGATTATGACCCAACTTTGCTAGAACTCTGGCAGCGTGACAAAAGATTGGCCCGCCATTTTCACCTGGCTTTGCAGGCTGGAAGTGATGCAACCCTGGCCCGGATGCGGCGTGGTTACAATACCGAAAAATATGCCCGAATTGTCGAGCAAATCCGGCGTGAATTGCCCGATGCTTCGATTACTACCGATATAATTGTGGGCTTCCCCGGCGAAACCGAAGCCGAGTTTGCCGAAACGCTGGCCTTTGCCGAAACGCTGGCCTTCGCCAAAATTCACGTTTTCCCGTTTTCGCCGCGTGAAGGGACGCTGGCGGCAACTATGCCCAACCAAATTTCGGACGCGACCAAAAAAGAACGAGGCGAACGCTTGCGCTTGCTTTCCGACAAATTGAGCCAAAATTGGCGTTTGGGCTTTGTGGGCGAAGTGCGCCCGGTATTATGGGAGCGGCGCGAAAATGAGGCTAGTTTGTGGAGTGGCCTGACCGACAATTATTTGCGGGCCTATACTCAAGCTGAGGGTAATTTGCACAATCAGCTTAAAATGGTGCGGTTGCTTGGTTTGGCCGGGCAGGGCGATGCCGAAGGTATGCACGGGCAACTTGAGTAAACTACTCAACTACAGGAGAAATTTATGCAACCGATTGACCGCCGCCTGAACAGTTTGCAATGGCAATTTAATCTTCTAACCGTGCTTTCTTCGTTCGTGGCAATTGGGCTGGCTTTTGCCGATTTACGCTTGCTGGCCCAACTTTGTATGATTGTGGTTACAGTGGGGTTGATTGGTTCAGTTGTAGTCGCGATAATGCGCTACAACCGCAACAAAAAGCGACACGACGAAATTATGAACCAGTTCGAGAAGGAAAGCAGCACCCAGTTAGAAGAAATTTTTGACCAGGCCCGCCGTGCTAAAAATCTGCCGCCCGATGCCCTAGACCGTACCGGCTTTCGAGCCAATGTAGAGGCCGGACAAGAGCGGATAGAACGACTTTACGGCAAAAAACGCAAAGATGGCGAAAGCGAGGATGGAGGCAAAAAACGTGGCAACTAATTCTCCGCCCCCTGCCCCCGAAGAAAAAGTAAATGAACTATTGGCGGCGGTGCGGGAAGTGCAGGCCGAACGCAGCAGCCACCGCCGTCCCCCGCCCGATACTCCTTTATGGCGGCTGGTAGATAATATCGGGCGGGTGGCTATCCCGATAGGGCTGGTTGCGACGGTGCTAGGCTTTGGCCTGTCCTCGATTGGGCCGGAGTGGGTCTGGGCTTCCCTGCTATTCCTTGTTACCCTAATTTTATTTATTATCTACATTCCGGCTCTTATCCGGCACAATACCCGCCAGCAAATCGCCGACGAGCAAATTCGCTACGAGCAACTCGAAAACGCCCGCAACGAAGTCGCCCGGATGATTATGCAAGAACGAAAACAACACGATGGGAGAAAATAACAATTCGGAAGTCGCAAGTATAAAGCCGGAAACAGTTTTGGGGTTTCACAACTTTATTAGCAGGCAGGACAATCTGATGCCGACTTCCGACTTGTTACTGGCCCTCCCCTTAATGAATTGACTCTTGGCCTTACTTAAACTATAATTTAACAGCCAAAATTGGCCTAGAGACGTAAGGTTATTTTTATATCCTGACATTCCTAAAACATCAAAATAGAACCGATGTGTCCTTATTCACGGGTCTTTTTATCCTTTAGACCGGGCCGGATTCATCAGAGTAGGAGCGTAGGGCAGTGCGTAGTAGAGTTAGAAACAACATTTTATCGCTAATTGGTATTTTGCTGGTGGTTTTGCTGGCAAGCTGGATTAACTTTGGCGGTGACAGAACCGAAAATTTCCTGGGTTCAAACCTTGATTTACGGGCCAAGCAGGGGCTTGACCTGCAAGGCGGCTACCAGATTTTGCTGCAAGCGCGTGATAAAAACGTGAGCAAAGACCGTATGCAGGCGGCCCTCGACGTTATCAGCAAGCGCGTCGGCGGTTTGGGTACGAACGAGCCGGTTATTACCCTGCAAGGGGATGACAGCCGCCGGATTAGCGTCGAGTTACCGGGCGTAACCGACGAACAAAAAGTACGCTCCCTGATTGGTAGCACCGGGCGATTGGAATTTATCGCGGCGGGTCAGGATAGATTGGCTGATGGTCAGACGGTAGCGACCAGTTATTGTACGGCTGGTTCGATGTTCCAGCCGCGTCCCGGCTTGTGCGGTACTCCTGCCAACCCGACTCCGGCGGCGGCGACCACTGCCGCGCCTAACGCTACGGCAGGCGCAAACCCGACCCCGGCGGCTACTCCGGCCAATAACGGCAAGGTTTACCAAACGGTTATTACCGGGGCGGAACTTGACCCTAGCAAGGTAGACGTAGGCTTTGACCAGAATACCGGGGCAAACCAGGTATTGTTCGGGGTGAAGGGCGATGCCGCTAACACTTTCCAGAACTTCACCAGTAGCAATACTGGTCAGCAAATGGCGATTGTGCTGGATGGCAAAGTAATTTCTGCCGCCAATATTGCCGGAGCGATTAGCACGCAGGGCCAAATTAGCAACCCGACGGCCTGGGCGACTGCTGCCGGTAAAGCCGAAGTCCAAAATCTGGTGCTGCAACTCAAGTACGGTGCGTTGCCAGTCGAACTGGACGTATTGAGCAGCCGTAAGGTTGGCGCAACACTTGGTCAGGATTCGATTGACCGCAGCTTTATTGCCGGAGCGGTTGGGCTGGGTATCGTTGCCCTGTTTATGTTGCTGTACTTCCGTTTGCCCGGTCTTTTGGCTGACCTCGCGCTGGTGGTTTATGCGCTGGTCACTTTCGCCATCTTCAAATGGTTTGGCGTTGTGCTGACCCTGGCCGGTATTGCCGGGTTTATCCTTTCGATTGGTATGGCGGTAGACGCGAACGTGCTGATATTCTCGCGTATGAAGGAAGAATTGCGGCTGGGTCGCCCGATTGAGCGGGCGGTAGAAGACGGTTTCCGCAATGCCTGGCCTTCAATTCGGGACTCGAATATCTCGACCATGATTACCTGTGCTATCTTGTACTGGTTTGGTGGCTTGACTGGGACGAGCGTAATTCAGGGTTTCGCGCTAACCTTATTTTTGGGCGTAGTATGCAGTCTTTTTACGGCCATTACCGTAACCCATACTTTCCTGAAAACCATGTTTATGCTGGCCGGACGACGCGGTACAGTAGTACGCCACACCTGGTGGTACGGTGTCAACCCGGTTCATGTTGTTCGGCGGGCCAGCGATAGAGCCGCTGCCGGTGGAGATTAGCGCAGAGGGCTGCCGGGAGTAGAACAGCTACTCCCCTTCCTCCGACAAAAATTTTTGGAGAAAAGATACATGCTTGACCTTGTAGGTAAGAGATACTGGTTTTTGGGCCTGTCGATGCTTATTATCATTCCCGGTTTGCTTTTTATACTGCTTGGCGGGTTACGTCCTGGCATTGACTTTACGGGCGGTTCTAGCTGGGAATTGCGCTTCGACAAAACGCGAGTTCCGGCGACTAACGAAGTGCAAACTGCGCTGGTTGATGCCGATGCTGCTTTTATTAAAGATTTGCAGGCAAAGCCGAACCCTACCAAACCTGAACAAGATTTGTTAGCTTTGCGCCAGTCGCAAAAATTTGAGACGATTGCTCAACCCAGTGACGAAGGTTTGATGATTGTTCGCACCGGTGAAATCAAAGACGTGACTGGCGAAAAAACTGCTATCGTCAACTCCCTTTCAGACCGTTTTAAGGATAAAAACGGTTTTAACCCGGACGTTTCGATTACGACCACCGGGCCAACCGTCGCCGGAGAAATTACCCTGCGTTCGGTCTTTGCAGTAGGTTTGGTATCGCTGGGTATTTTGCTGTACTTGGCCTGGGCTTTCCGTCGGGTAAAGCAACCCTGGCGTTACGGGGCGTGCGCGATTATCGCTATGCTTCACGACGTGCTGGTGGTATTGGGCGTATTCGCGATTTTGGGCAAATTGTTTGGGGTAGAAATTGATGCCCTGTTCGTAACCGCCTTGCTAACCGTTATTGGTTTCTCGGTGCATGATACGATTGTGGTGTTTGACCGTTTGCGCGAAAACCAAATTCGGCATCCCGCCGAGTCTTTCCCCGCAATGGTAAATTACAGTTTGGTGCAAACTTTGGCCCGTTCGGTAAATACTTCGCTCACCACGATTTTTACCCTGAGTGCCTTGTATTTGTTTGGCGGGGCGACCATTCGCAGCTTTGTACTGGCCTTGCTGGTCGGTATTATAAGTGGTACTTATTCCAGTATCTTTAATGCTTCGATGTTGCTTGTTATCTGGAATGAATGGGAAGCCAAGCGCAAGCAGCAACGTCGAGGCGCACGCCCTACCGCCACTGCGCCGACTATGCCGCAAATTCGCTAATAATTTACTCAAAGAATTTTCGCCTGCTAAAACCTCCCTTACCTGTCATGGGCAAGGGAGGTTTTAGCTTGGCTTTAAAATTTAAAGAAATCTTAACAACAGCTTAATGTCAATGTGCTAAGTTGAAAATGTTAATTAAAGAAAAAGGGTAAAAAGCTTGTACCTTTATATAAAATAGTTCAGATTGAGCCTTATAGAAAGCGATGTAGTAAAAAACAATGCACGGAATGATTTTTGCCGAACTCAAGAACTACGTTGAAGCCAAAAATGGTGTAGAAGCCTGGTTTGAAATACTGAAAGATGCTGGAATTGGTCTGAAGTTTTATTTTGCCATTCTTGATTATCCTGATGAAGAGATTTTCGCGATTGTAAAGAATTATTGTGAGCGGTATGAGGTAGAAGTTTCTACTCTGTTAATTGATTTTGGACAATTTATTGGGCCGACCATGCTTAAATCTTATAAGGCCCTAATTCGCCCGGAATGGCGTACCCTTGAATTACTAGAAAAAACTGAAAATAATTTTCATCGTTTTGTGACCCAGCAACATGGCGCACATCCGCCTAAACTGGTCTGTGAAAGAGTTGCCCCAGACAAAGTTATTATTAACTATACTTCACCTCGCCGAATGTGCGCTCTGGCAGAAGGCTTGATTATGGCTTATTCCCAGCATTACAATGAGCGGGTAAAAATTACTCATTTAAGTTGTATGCACAAGGGTGATGAGGCTTGTAACGTTGAGGTAAAATTGTTGCCTGTGGCTTAGTTTTCCACAAAAAAAATAAGAAAACAAAAAGACCTAATTTTGAGAGTTAGGTCTTTTTGTTTTACATAAGTTGCAATTAGGCTGAAAATTTGGTATAACAAAAGCAGAAACCCGTTTTGTAACTAAATAATAGAAAAAACTTGAACTTGTGGCCCTGAATACTTTTGATTCGAGGAGACCAGCATGAAGAAAAAATACGGCTTGAATTTGCTTGCGGTCTTTAGCGTTCTTTCGGTTGGTCTGGTGACTTTACTCGGAAGCGTAAGTGCCGCGCCTGACTTTCTTGACCCGGCTTTTAAGTCCACCTGGGAACGGGTAGACCGAAATTTGGATACGCTCTCTAACGCCGGGCGTGGTTACATCTGGGGGCCAATTAGTTTGTATAACGGGACAGAGCCTTATAACGGCGGGTCGCGAAAAGTGCAATATTTCGATAAAGCCCGCATGGAAATCAACAACCCGAATGGAGACCGTACCAGTCTTTTTTACGTCACTACCGGGTTGTTGGTCAAGGAATTGGTGACAGGGGTGCAGCAAGACGGCGACAATATTTATACCCAGAAGAACCCCAGCCAGATACAGGTGGTTGGCGACCCCAACGATACCAGCCCAAATTCGATTGCGCCGACTTATGCCAGCTTTGCCAGTCTGGTTTCCTTCTTTAACTTGATACCTTCGCCCTCTCGACCCGGTGAGATTGTCAATCAGGCGATTGACCGCAACGGAATACTTAGCACCATTAATCCGCCGGATACGGTGAGAATTGCCGATTACGATAGCGTCACCCAGCAAAATATTGCCGACGTTTTTGTAAATTACTTCAAGCTAAACGGCCCAATCTGGACGGGTACAACTTATATTAACGGTGCGGTTTTCTTCGGTAATCCCTTGTACGTTTTTGGTCGCCCGATTACCGACCCGTATTGGACAAAAGCTTTGGTCAACAATGTGGTTAAAGACGTATTAGTCCAGCTTTTCGAGCGGCGGGTGCTAACTTATACTCCTTCCAATAGCCCGAAAGACCGGGTAGAAATGGGCAATGTCGGCCAGCATTATTACAAATGGCGGTACATTCAGGGTGGCGGCCCTGCTTCTACGCCAACCCCGACCAGTACCCCGATTGGCGGCCCGGCTGCCACGCCGACCCCGACTCCGACCACTATTCCCGGCAGCGGGATAACCAATTTCTCCCAATTCCGCGCTCCTTATTTGCGGAGCGGTGGTATTCCGCAGGGGATGCAGTCTTTTAACGTGCAAAGTTACAAGCTCAATTCAAGCTTTACCGAAAGCTCTCCGGCAATTGATTTTGCTAATAATTTGGCGATATTTGGGGCAGATAATCAGGTAGCGGCTATTCGCTTGAGCGACCCACCCACGCTGGCCTGGTCTTTTACCGCCTCTGCCGCCAACTTTAGCGCGACCCCCAGTTTATCAAATGGCGTGGTTTATATTGGCACGACCACAGGCCGGGTTTTCGCCCTTAATTCTGCCGATGGGACGCAACGCTGGGCAAGTTCCCAAAGCGGGGCGCGGGTGCAGGGCGCACCCCTCACTGATGGCACTAACGTTTATTACGGCGCACGCGATAACCGCCTTTATGCAGTACGGGCCAGCGACGGTAGCTCAATCTGGCAAAGTTCGACCCTGGCAGGCGATATTGAATCTGGCCCGATTTTCGGCAGCGATGGCACAATTTACGTTGCTACCGGTCAGGGTGCGGCTTATGTTTACGCTTTTAACTCGGGTGGTGCGGTTTTGTGGAATAGTCCGCAACTGGACGGAGCGGTGGTAAACTCCCCTGCCTTTGCCAATAATTCAATTTACGTGGGTACGACTAACGGGACGCTTTACGCTCTTAATACTAACGGCTCGGTGCGAACTTCCCGCACTTTTAACGCCGGACGTGGCGTTTTGACCAGTCCGGCGATTGTCAATGGGCGGGTTTATATCGGTAGCGACGACACTAGCGTTTACGGCGTAGATGTCAACAATTTTAACAGCACCCTGTTCCAGTACACCACGGCTGGGGCGGTACGTTCTTCGCTGGCGGTAGTAGATGGCTTTGTTTACTTTGGCTCGGATGACCGACAAGTTTACCGGGTAGAAGCTAACAATTCTTCTAACGCCGCAAAACTTCTAAACTCGGCGGCCAACCAGCCTTTTGGCCTGAACTCGCCAGTTGTGGCAAATAGCAAAGTTTACATCGCCAATTTGGATGGCACTTTCTACGTTATAAAGTAAGGTTAGATTAACACCCTGTCGGGGTGATAGGTGTGTCCCCTGAAAACCTAAAAGTAATTGTAGAAAGCGAGAAATCGGTTTATAATAGAGGTGCGATTTTAGCAACTTGTTAAGGATACAGGAAGTACCCGCCCGCTTTGCCACTAATAGACAAAGCGGGCGGGTTGGTAAAAGGTTTGTTCAGAGGACGTGGTTCCAAAAATAGTTACAGCTTCCGAAAGCGGCGCAGCCAAACCCGGCGGCGTATCGCTTTATTAGGGTTTGCTGTTGCGCTGCTGACGATTGTTGCGGCGGGGGTCTTTTTGTCGCAGCCCAATACTGTAGCGAAACAGGGTCGCGCTCCTTTGCCAACCCCCGAAAAAATTTCCCGCACTACTTCCCCTTCCCAAACTTCCTCGCTGCAAAGTTTACCGCTTGTGCCAATTTCGCCCGTTTTGATTAACACTCAAAAATGGAACTGGCCGCTTAATATCTATACTCCGGCTTCTTTCCGGCGCACCTGGCAGTACAATGATGGGCCAATTCAGGACGGCAAGGTCGTGCGCGGCTGGACTTATGGCCCTGCGCCCTTAGCCTCGTTTTTGGAGCAATACAAGGACACGCCGCAGGGCTTGCGCCTGGTGCAATATTGGGATAAAGGCCGGATGGAAATCACTGACCCTTCCCGGCCCGCCGATGCCAGCGATTATATAACGCAGGGCAAGCTGGTAAAGGAAATGCTGACCGGGCTGGCCGAATTGGGTGAAGGGGTGAATATGCCGCTTGGTTCGGCTAAAATTCCGGTGTTTGGCGAAATTTCACCTGATAACCCGGCCCTAACTTATGCCGGACTTGCCCCGCTTGCCAGTCTCAAAGATAATAACCGGGCCGATAAGCAATTAGAAACTACCGTAACCGCCACGCTGGATAAGCAAAATCGCCCAATTAAAGACCCAACCCTTTCACGCTACGGCGTGAAGTACGTTTATTACAGTCAGGATAGCGGCCACAACATCCCTAGTTTCTTTTGGGATTTTTTGAACCGAAACGGTACGGTTTTCCGGGAAGGGCAGTACGTGGACGGCCCGGTATATGATTGGGCAAGACTGGCTGGTCAACCTATCAGCGAAGCTTACTGGATAACCGCCCTGGTTAATCGCAAGCCTACTGACGTACTAATTCAGGCTTTCGAGCGGCGTATTCTGGCTTATATTCCTTCTAATCCGCCCGGTTCACAGGTTGAATGGGGCAATGTCGGCCAGCATTATCTGGCATGGCGTTATCCTGGTACGGAGTTGGGAAGTAATAAGATAATCTCATCTGCTACCGCGACTCCTGCCCCCAAAATCCAAAGCGGGCCAGATGATACGCCAGAAGTGCGGGTAGAATTGGGTAACGAAGCCACTGCCCGCACAATCTATATTCAGAATGGCCGGATTACCCATAGCACCTTCGTGAACCGCCTGACCGGGCGGGTTTACAGCAATGTGGAGGGCCTGGGTACGGGTGGCGGTTTTCAGTTAAAGCTGGATGGCCCAGACGGTAAAAGTGGGCTGGTGAATGGCGACCAATTCCGCATCGTGGGCTACAATATGCCAGTTTGGAACGATAGCGAGAAGCAAATTGTTTTGACGGCGGCAGCTACTTTTCAGGGTGAAACTATCAACGTCCGGCTTTACTGGCGGGCTTTCGCCGGACGCAATTATATTGAAAAATGGCTGGCGATTGATTCCAGTCCAGCCCTTTCGGGTTGGAAAGTGCGCTATGCTTCTATTGAAGATTTGAATTTGACCGACGGGTTAAAAGCCGCCCCGCCTACCCCTGACGAAGAAACTTTGCCAATTTCTATTCCTGCCCAGCGCAACCCGGCCATTGCGGGTGGTGCGATTTTTACTCATTTAATGGTACACGATAATCAGGGCGAAGGGTTTTACTTTTTCTCGGCCTCACCGTTAGGCGGTGAATACGCTCTAAACAAGCGGGTTGTAATTTTTCAGGAAGAGTATCAAGATTTAAAAGACGGTTTTACCAGTGGCAAGGCGATTTTAGGGACATATAGCGGCCCGGTGGATATTGGTTTCAAGCGTTATACCAGTTACCTTGAAAATTACTATAGCAAAATGGCGGGTAAACGCCAGCCAATCTGGTATCACTCCTGGTATCCTTTCACCAACGAAATTACCCAGGATATTTTGCTAACTCAGCTTGACATAATGAAGCAAATGAACATCTACGATTTGCTGCATATTGACGCGGGCTGGGAAAGCACTTACCCACTTGAAATTGACCAGAAGAAATTCCCCAACGGCTTCAAGACTTTGCAGGATAAAGCGGCGGAAGGCAATATCCGGCTGGGCATCTGGATTAACCCTTTCTCGAACAGCTACGAAAAGTATGTTAGCTATGCCGGGATGCACCGCGACCACCCCGAATGGCATATTAAAGGGATGGACAGAGTTGACCCCAAAAATGGCTACGCTACCGGGCCATTTGCGGTTAATTCGGATTATTATTATTACGTGCGAGACAAACTGGTAAATCTGGTCAAAACTTATAATATCCGGGCAATTTATTGGGATGGGGCGGACTGGAATATTCCTGATGCCAGCGCACCCGGTTTGAGCGACGAGCAGCGCAATATTGTGCGAGTGCAGGGGCTAAAGCGAATGGCAGCTTTGGCCGACGAATTGCGGGCGGCAGTGCCGGATATTATTATCATTCCCTGGAATTCGGCGGCGGATGTGCATTTGCTGGGCGCGGCGGAACAATTGCAGCTTTCGGATGTCTGGTCGCTACCGTTGGGCGAAAGCGAGCTTTTCCGTCACCAGCAATTCTTTTCGGCCACTTATCAATTGCCCTATTACTCTATCTGGGGTGACTGGTACAGCATAAGCTACAAGGAAAACAAGGACGATAACCTCAAGCGGCCGCTAGATTTGCTCAAGTATACTGAAACGCGCATGATTGGGTCGGGCGGGAACGTTGCGGGAGCAAGTTTGGATTTGACCAAAACTCCGCCCGAACTGTTGAACCATATCAAAAAGCTTTATACCTGGCGCAAGAAATTTGAGCAATATTTTACGGTTTACCAGCATATTTTGAATGAGCCGGAGCGCGACCAAACCCAAATTATCGGCGAAGGGCATATTCTTAACGGGTCTGGCTTTATTTTGCTAAATAATCAGGGAGACAGCCAGCTACAGGTAAATTTGCCTTTGTCCGCGCCGGAACTGGAACTGGATACTGGCAAAGTTTATCGTTTGTTCGATTGGTCAAATCTGGAAAGCGGGCAACCAATGGGCGAAGCTTCTCCTGGCGAAGGGGTAGTGATTACCGTCCCCGCCAAAACTGTCCGCATCATCGGTATCAACCTTCCCACCCCTAGTCCAGCCACTTCGGGAAACTGAGAAACTAAAATCTCTCTGCAAGCTAATCCAATTTTAATGTTGATAAAGCCAATTAGGTTGTCCAAATTAAAAAAGCTACCGTAATAATTAGTAGATACCTATTAAGGCAGTAAAGCTTCCACTCGTGAAATATTTTTGGAAAGCCTTGTATTTTTAACATAAGGAGAATTAATGATGTCTTCCGAAATTAGCTCAAAAGCCGGTTCGATTCCGTTTAATCGCCGCAAATTTATTAAAGGTGTGGCGGTATTGGCCGGAATTAGCGTTGTACCGGCAGCATTAGTCGCTTGTGGCGACCCCACTGCTACTACCGCCCCTGCTAGTGGTGCTACCGCCGCTTCTGCTACAACGGCAGCCGTCTCTACCACTGCGGTAGCCCCTACAACGGCAGCC
>JBBQGP010000037.1:0-33555 GCA_038323095.1 Chloroflexia bacterium
GCATCGTTCCCCAAATAAACCGGGAGGCCCAATCTATCCTCTAGTACCTCACAAAGTGGAACATCCTTCCAGCCCGGTAAATTAGGTGGAGAATAAACTACGCCAGTTCGAGGGTTTAGCGGGCCGGGTGCGCCCACCGCCATACCTACAATATTAGCGGGGTCGGCATTTTCCAGCACGGTATTCACCGCCGCCACAATATTGTTTATTACGTGTTCCTGGCCTAGATGGGCTTCGGTGGGTAGCCCGGTTCGAGCTAAAAAGTTGCCGCTACCATCAGCCAATACCGCCCGCACTTTAGTACCACCCAAATCCACCCCGATTATCTTGCCGTACTTTGCCTCGTCAGAATTTTGCCCGCCTTGACGCATCCCAACTCTCCGTCTCACTATTATTAAATTTTTAGTCAAAAATACTTTATCGCTGGGTAAAAGAACATACCGACAATCCAAAATATAAGTTGCCATCACGCTATATAGAATATCATAAATTGAGCTAAAACGGGAATAGCAGATAGGCATTAGTATGGTACATCTTTTTGTGATTCATTCAATAGCATTACAAAAAGACGTACCTTACCTAAAAACGAGGGCAAATAAAGATGGTTAAACTCGCGGTATTCTAGCTTGCAAATCTTCTAATCTTCGCATGTATCGTTCTCGATAATAGCGGCCCGGTCAGCTAAATCGTTATGTTCCTTAATATATTCGCGAATCATAAGGGCGGCGGTTGCCCCTTCCCCGGTGGCACTGGCAACCTGCTTGGTACTATCGGCGCGGGCATCTCCGGCGGCAAAAACGCCGTGTAAGCCGGTTTCGAGAGTGCGGCTGGTTGTAATAAAGCCACGCTCGTCCAATTTAACGCCGGGCGAGTTTTTCAAAAAAGCAGTATTGGGGTCAAGGCCGATAAAGACAAAAACTGCCGCGATTTGTTCTTCCCAGCTTTCGCCAGTTTTGTTATTTTCGAGAGTAACATTGGTCAAATGGCCTCTTTCCCCTTCAAAAGCTTTTACCTGAGTACGAAAACGTAATTCAACGTTAGGCAGCGAATTGATTTTATCGGCAATAACCTTGCTGGCCTTTAATTGGTCGCCGCGCACCAACAGCGTTACTTTTGAGCCGAATTTGCTCAGGAAAATGCTTTCTTCGGCTGCACTATTACCACCTCCGATTACGAAAATCTCGCGTCCCCGATAAAACGGGCCATCACAGGTAGCACAAAAATGTACCCCTGCCCCGATAAAATCTTCCTCGCCATCCACTTCAAGACGACGATAGTTTGAGCCGGGAGCAAGTAAAATGGCGGTAGCATAATAAATATCGCCCGATGCAGTTTTGACAAAGCGATGGTCGCCGATATGCCCGGTTTCCTGATTGTCAATATTTTTGGCGGCACCTACTTCGACTATTTCCTGAGCGGGCAAGATTTCTACGCCAAACCGCCGGGCTTGCTCACCCAATTCATCGGCAAAAGCGGCCCCGCTTATCCCTTTAGAAAAGCCAGGATAATTATCCAGCCGCTCGGTTACGCCCGCTTGCCCGCCCACTCCGCTACGCTCTACTACCAGAGTATCAATACCTTCGCGGGCGGCATAAATCGCGGCGGTCAACCCGGCAGGGCCGCTTCCAACAATAATCAAATCGTAAAATTTGTTTTTGGCATTAGTTTGCAAACCAAGTTTGCGGGCGATTTCGGCGTTACTTGGTTCAACCAGCGAGCTGCCATCGGCGAAAAAAATAGTCGGGATAATTTGTTTGCCGTCGTTGTGTTCTTGCACAATTTGTTGAGCTTCCGGGTTATTTTCAATATCTACCCAATTATAGGAAACGCGCTGTTCGTTCAAAAAGCGTTTGGCTCGCTTGCAATCAGGACACCAGGGCGCACCATAAACCGTAATCGGGGCTTCCAAATTTTCAGTTACCATTTCTTATTGCTACTCCTTCGATAATTATCTGCTCCAGGCTTCTTTTGGTTTCTCAAATCTTGTTTAAAGATAGCATAAAATTCTTAAATCTGACTAGCAATTCTTTCTAAATTCTTAAATAATTATCGGGCAAAGGTTTTCGCCCGATAATTATTTAAGCCCCCACTTTCAACTCCTCGAATTCTGCGGCTTCTTCGATATTCAGAGCCTGCACCACCTGGCGAACAGTTTGCAGTAAGCGGTAAAGCTGGTCAAAGGTCAGCGATTGCGGGCCATCACAAAGCGCAACTTCGGGCTTGGGGTGACATTCCAGCATAATCCCGGCAGTTCCGGCGGCGGCGGCCGCCAAAGCGAGGGGCGGTACAAGGCTACGCTTGCCAGTAGCGTGGCTGGGGTCAATGATAATTGGCAGATGGGTTTTCTCCTGAACGGCGACGACCCCGCCTAAATCCAGACAATTACGGGTGGCCGGGTCAAAGCTTTTTATGCCGCGTTCACACAAAATTACTTGCTCGTTGCCCGTCGCCATAACGTATTCCGCCGCCATCAACCATTCTTCCAGCGTCGCGGAAGGGCCGCGCTTGAGCATAACAGCTTTACCCGTTCGCCCAACCTCACGTAAAAGCGGGAAGTTTTGCATGTTGCGTGCGCCAATCTGGATAATGTCGGAGTAAAACGCCACATCCTCTACGTAAGCTGTTTCCATTACTTCAGTGATGACGGGTAAATCAAAATGGTTGCCGGCTTGCCGGAGTAGTCGCAAGCCTTCAATTCCCATTCCCTGAAAACTGTAGGGCGAAGTGCGCGGCTTAAATGCTCCTCCACGCAAAATGTGCGCCCCAGCTTTTTTGACCGCCGCCGCCGTGCTAAAAAGTTGCTCCTCGCTTTCGATAGTGCAAGGCCCGGCCATTACCACAAAATTGCCATCACCGACGCTTACCCGGTTGCCCACTACTACCCGACTGTTTTGGGGGCGGTATTCGCGGCTGGCTAATTTATAAGGAGTTTTAATTGGCATGATTTTTTCAACTGTGCTTAATTCCAACAAATTTTCATGTAGTTGCTCTGGCAAATTTTGGCCTAAACAAATCAAGCGACGTTTGCCACTATTAACCGGGTAGCCAGTAATTCCGGCCTGTTCCAACATATTCATTACCTGTAAGTTTGCGTTTTCGTGAGTGTTCGCGCCCATAATAATTAACATTTTCATTCTCCTGCGTGACTAATTAAATTTAACTGCCAGGTGCTAACCAAAATTTGGAAAAGTCCCAGATAAACAAAAAAGCAGAGGTTTTTCCTCTGCTTCTCCAATACTCAGGTTGTTGTTCTGGCTAAACTACAATAAGCCCACCTGAATATCGGAGGGTGTAAAATACCAGAACCAATTATTTAGTTTAACTGCGCCCGCCTGGTGTTCGGCCAGGGCTAAAGTTAAAATTTGCATAAAATCTCGAAATTCCTGTTAAATTTTGTCGCTTAATAATTTTCACAACGTTACTTTTGTACCTTAGCATAACTTCTTGAATTTGTCTATAGCTGAAGTCACAAAGGGTGACATCAGTTTTTTGCAATAGCCTCTTGAAGTTTTCACAACGGCTTTTGAACCGTCACGCCCCTTTATGGAGTGTGAGCGACGCTTACCAGATGATTTCCCAAAACTGGATTTAAGCGAAGGATTCTCTACCCTAACCACAACCCTGACTGCTAGAACTGGCCTAATCCAGAAGATTCTTCGCTCAGAAACAGTTAAAGGTAAAAGGCTGGTAATCGTCGCTCACACCCCGTAAAGGGGTGTAACAGTGCTAAAGACAGGTGTTACAGGCAAAATACAGGCTTGCAAAAATCTGACGCTCACCTAGTCAGAAAGCTGCCGGATTACTCAATAAGTTATTTGAGCAGGGCCAGGAATAAATTTTAATGTTATAATGTTGATGATAAGTTGTAATAATGCGGTAATAATTGGTTGTTAAAGTGTGTTAAGAATATTTGATGAGTTTTGTAAATTCTTACAAGCTATGTTAGTTTATAGGCAAAGTCGCCTCCTGAATAGTTCATTAAAAGTAAACTGGCTATGTTGACAGGCTTGGCTGAAAGCTTAGGGCTGGAAGGCTGAAGTATTAAGCTTTATTTTAGGGTTTTATCTCGATTTTGTAGGAGGTTTCGCAGTAATGTGTGGAATAATTGGTTATATAGGTGAAAAACAGGCTCTACCGATTGTTATTGGTGGGTTGCAACGGCTTGAATATCGTGGCTACGACTCGGCAGGGGTCGCTTTAATTGATGATAGCGGGGAACTACGCTTGCGCCGGAGTGTTGGCAAGCTTTCTAACTTGACCAACAGCCTTGATGATGAGAAAAGTAAGGGATTTTTCTTGCAGGGTACGCTAGGTATGGGTCATACTCGATGGGCCACTCATGGCAAACCTACCGAATCCAATGCTCACCCGCATCGTGGGCCGCAAAATCAGGTCGTGGTAGTTCACAATGGCATTGTCGAGAACTATGTTCAGCTAAAGCAGGAATTGGCCGCCGCCGGATACAGTTTCGATTTTTCCAGCGAAACTGATACCGAAGTTTTGGCCCATTTGCTCGAAAAACATATGACTCAGGATGGCATGAGCCTGGAAAAAGCTATGCTAACTTTGCTGGGTGAAATCAAGGGTACGGCTGCGATTGTTTCGATTAGCCCCAACGACCCCGACAAAATCGTTTGCGCCCGCCTTTCCAACGCTGGGGGCGTAGTAATTGGCTATAGCGACGAAGGCGAAATGTTTGTTGCCAGCGATATTCCGGCGATTTTGCCCCATACCCGCCGAATGTCCTTTCTGGATAGTGGCGAAGTAGCGGTACTCACCCGCGAGGGTGTAACCTTTTACAAGCAAAACGGCGAAATTATCCAAAAAGAGATTAATACGATTAAGATTGATGCAATTAGCGCGGCTAAGGGCGGCTACAAGCATTTTATGCAGAAAGAGATTTACGACCAGCCCCAATCGCTAACCGATTCTATTCGCGGCAGAGTCAATCTTGTCGAAGGTACGGTTAATCTGGAAGATGTGAAGTTTACGGCGGCGGAGATTGCCGCGATTGAAAAAATAACCATCGTAGCCTGTGGTACAAGCTGGCACGCCGGATTAGTCGGCAAATTCTTGATTGAAGAATTAGCCCGCATCCCGGTAGAAGTAGACTACGGTAGCGAATTCCGCTATCGTGACCCAATTTTGACCCCCAATCATTTGCTGATTGCTATTACCCAATCAGGCGAAACGGTAGATACGCTGGCGGCTATCGAAGAAGCCCGTCTAAAGGGCGCAAAAGTAGTCTCGATTGTAAACGTGGTGGGTAGTCAGGCGGCGCGGGTTGCCGACGGGGTAGTTTATATGCATGCCGGGCCGGAAATCGGGGTAGCCTCGACTAAAGCCTTTACCACTTCGCTGGTAGATTTAACTATGCTGGCGGTATATCTGGGTCGGGCCAAGAATACCCTTAAAGCAGACCGGGCGCGTAGCTTGCTGCAATCCCTGATAGAACTACCCAAAATGGTGGCTGATACCATTGCCGATGATGGCGTTTATGACCGGGTGGCCCGCGCCAAAAGCACCGCCCACGATTTCCTTTATCTGGGGCGGGGTATCAACTACCCGGTAGCTTTGGAAGGGGCGTTAAAGCTAAAAGAGCTTTCCTACATCCATGCTGAAGGCTACCCGGCGGGCGAAATGAAGCACGGGCCGATTGCCTTGATTGATGATGGCTTGCCAGTAGTGGCGATTGCCATGAAAGACAAGGTTTATGATAAAGTAGTATCGGCTATCGAGCAGGTACGAGCGCGGGATGGCTGGGTACTGGTAATCGCTACCGAAGGCGATACCCAGCTTGCCGCCAAAGCCGACGAAATTATTTATCTGCCGCAAACCGACCCGCTTTTAGCCCCGGTGCTGGCTGCGTTACCGATGCAGCTTCTGAGTTATCATATTGCTGTCCGGCGCGGTTGTGATGTTGACCAACCCCGCAACCTTGCCAAGAGCGTAACCGTAGAGTAAATTAAAAGGCTTTTCTCGATTTTTTATAACGGGAAAAGCCTTTTTCTATTTTCATTTTCAATCGAAAAGCCAAACAGGGCTAAAAATACTTATGAGAAATATTTCTGATGTTGGATATTATCGATTGCAGCGTCAAGGTATAACCTCGGCTCGATTTTCAACTCCTGGTGAAGTGGTCGCCTGGTTAGGTGCGGTACAGGCGCAGGATTACCCCGGCACGCTGTGGGCCATCGGCCTACGTACTTTACAGGCAACTGAAGCTGATGTTGAACAGGCAGTAATTGATAAAACTATTGTTCGTACCTGGCCCATGCGCGGTACACTACATTTTATAGCCGCTCAGGATATTCGCTGGATGCTGGCCCTTATGACCCCACGTATTTTACGCGGGGCAGTTACTCGCCATGCACAATTAAACCTGGACGAAGCCATTTTTGCCCGCAGTCGGGAATTATTGGGGCAAGCTTTGGCAGGGGGGAAGGTGCTAACCCGTACCGAGATGTACGAGGTACTGGAACAAGCCGGAATCACGACTGTCGGGCAGCGTGGTATTCATATTTTCTGGCGATTATCGCAGGAAGGCTTACTATGTTTTGGCCCCTTCGTTAAAAAACAGCCCACCTTTGTACTGTTGAATGAATGGCTACCAGACACCCGAAACTTGCAACGGGAAGAGGCTCTGGCAGAGTTAGCAAAACGTTATTTTGCCAGTCACGGCCCGGCCACTGTGCAAGATTTGATGTGGTGGTCAGGCTTGCCCGCCACTGATATACGAACTGGTCTTGAAATGGTGAAATCGGAACTGGCGCAGGTAACAATAAATAACCAAACTTATTGTTTCTCACCTCATATAGCTAATTCTGAAAAGCCGGAACAAACCGTGCATTTATTGCCCGGTTTCGATGAATTTGTTTTAGGTTATAAAGACCGTAGTGCTGTTCTTAGCCCTGAAAAAGCTACAAAAATAGTTCCCGGCAATAACGGTATGTTTATGCCGACGATTGTAAGTAATAATCAGATAGTAGGAACCTGGAAGCGGGCGGTCAAAAAAGGCAAAATAATAATTACCCCTGAATTCTTTGAAGCATCAGGTCAAACGGAAACCGAAGCACTCGAAATTGCCGCCGAACGCTATGGCCGCTTTTTAGGTATGCCAGCGAGTTTAGCCTGATTTTTGACAAGCCACAAGTAAAAAATAATCTGGGCAGGTAAAAATTATAGAAGAACAGGAACAAGAGCAACCAGAAGAAAGCCAAACGGAAGAAGAAGCGGCACAGCCAGCCTTTGTCTATATGCTGGAATGTGCCGATGGCACGTTTTATACCGGCTGGACTTATGAGGTGGAAAAACGACTTAAAAACCATAACGCTGGAAAAGGGGCGAAGTACACTCGCGCCCGCTTGCCAGTAAAGCTGGTTTATTCAGAGCAATTGCCCGACAAGATTGCCGCCCAAAAGCGGGAGTACGCCTTGAAACAACTAAGCCGACCCCAGAAACAAAGCCTGATTAAAGCTTATCTAGCGAATCGGCACACTTAGCTTCAAACTTGTACCCTGACCCGGCGAAGAAGCGAGGTTCAGGCAGCCGCCAATTTCCCGCATACGCTGCCGCATATTCAGCACACCCATACCGCCAGTACGGGCCAGTTTGGTCAAATCTTCCGGCACATCGAAGCCGCAACCGTTATCGGCAATCGTAAGCTGTACTTCTTCTGCCTGAAAATTGAGCAAAAGATTAACCTGACTGGACTGCGAATGTTTTACTACATTGCTCAAGGCTTCTTGTGAAATGCGGTACAAATTCAATTCCTGGTCGGCCCGCAAGCGGCGCACATCGCCTTCCTGACCAAAAGTAACCTCTATCCCAAAGCTCCGGGACAAATCCGAAGCCAGCGCATCCAAAGCATCACGCAATCCCAAATCTTGCAAAAGCTGCGGGCGCAAATCTCGACTAAGCAAGCGCAAGTTTTGGATAGTGTCTTCCATCCCATCCTGCACCCGGTTCAGGCGACGTTCGATAGCTTCCGGCAAGCTGGCTTCACAATCGCCAATTCCCAATCCATCGTTAATATCGCAGCGCAGCAAATCCAGTTGGCGGCTAAGACCGACCAAAGCCTGTACGGTATCATCGTGCAATTCACGGGCTAACCGATTACGTTCTTCGGCGATAGCGGCTTCACGGGCGCGGCTGCTAAGGCGGGCATTTTCAATAGCAATTGCAATCTGGTCAGCCAAAATTTCCAGGACTGGCACATCATCAGGGTTAAAAGCGTTGAGCTGCGGGCTTGCCAGATTTAGCACGCCGATACAGGTTTCGTTAAAATTGAGCGGAATATCCAGCTCGGCTTGAGTATTTTCGCAATGTAAATAAAAAGGGTCAAGGTTTACGTCGTTCGCCAGGCGGGTTTGCTGATTTCGCATTACCCAGCCGACCATCCCGCTACTGATATGGCGGCGTTCGCGCACTCCACTATAGCAATTGCAAAAGAAGTCGCTACAAACTACGTGGTAAAAATAATCGCCCTCGTGCTGGTCGCGCAAATTGACTGCCACCAGTTCATAATTAAAAGTATCTTTAATCAGGCGTACCGTCTCGCGCAAAAGCTGGTCAAGGTCAAGAATCGAAGTTACCTTGCGCCCTACCGCCAGCACTGTCCGCAGGCGAGCCGCTTCCCGGCTTTGCCGTGTTTCTATTGGCATAGTTTCAATCATAATTTTTACACCTGATCCAAATCATCCAGATTTATCCAGCGTCGCCGCAACCCCTGCAAAACCGCTTCGGTACGCGAACCAACCTGTAATTTACTAAAAATATTGGCAAAATGAGCCTGTACCGTCCGGGGACTAAGTACCAGTTTGTCGGCAATTTCTTTATTAGAAAGCCCTTTTCCGGCCAGCCGCAGAACCTCTAACTCGCGCTCACTCAAGCTTTCAATAATCGGGGTATGGCTATCGGCTCTGCTTTCGGCGAAGCGATTTAGCACTTTTTTGGCTACCGAAGGATGCAAAACCGCTTCTCCCCGATTAACCTCGCGCACGGCATCCACCAATTCTTTACCACGCACCGTCTTGAGCAAATACCCGGCAGCACCCGCTTCCAGCAAGGCAAAAACATATTGGTCTTCGTCGTGGGCAGTCAGGGCCAACACCGCCACGGTAGGCCGCGCCTCTTTTATCTGACGAGTAGCGGCGATGCCATCCAGAACCGGCATACGCACATCCATCAGCACTACATCGGGTTTTAAGCGGGCCGCCATTTCGACGGCGGTTGCTCCGTCTCCGGCCTCGCCGACCACTTCCATATCAGGTTGCCGGTTCAACAATTCGGCAGTTCCTTCACGTACTACCGCGTGGTCATCTACCAACAGCACTCTGATTTTTGTTTCTACCGCATCTGTATCCATTTTCTAACAGCTAACCGCTAAAGCAGCGTTGAGGGTTGAGGGAAAGGTTGAAAGTAAAAACTTTTCCGCCAAATTTATAGTTTTTAGGCACTGTAACAATACACCTGCCGCCTATATATTATACGCCATAAAAGGGCTTATAGCTAGTGTCCATTCGACCTACTGAGCCTGATTTTCTTATAAGCAAAATTACTTATGCAAAGCCCTACTTTTACGCAAGAAACATTGTCCATTCGGCGGTATCTTATAACCAGCTAAACTAATACAATTAGGACATCAAAGGCCAAAGGCTAGAGACAAAATAAATTATATCTTTTCTACTTTATTTAAAGGAGTATTAACGCGATGGAACTTTTGATTATATTATTGATAATAGTTTTACTAATCGCGCTGAATGTAGCAGCAATGCGCTGGGGTCACAACAGTCGCCACACTCACATTAACGAAAACTTTGCCCTCGAAAGCCGTTCCGATTGGTAAAGCTGATTATTAAAGCAAAATCCGAAGCAAAATAAAAAGAGGCTCTAACAAAGCCTCTTTTTTAACTTCTTTTAATTATGTAAACCTGAATTAGTATTTGATACAATCGCGGTGGTAATAGTTGGTCATTTTCTCGCCGGTGGTTTTGAGAGTTTTGACAACCATCAAATTACGTTCGGTGGTCATTTGGCTGCACTTCTCGCAATTATGGCCGGTAGGAAGGTTTACATTCAGACCGGTAGGAACTGTTTTTGAAAGCTTAACGTCTTTTGCCATTTTAAGTAGTGGCTCCTTTCTGTAAAAAATTGGCCCTGCCTGGGTCGTTATCTATAAGAATACTAACCTTGCATTAGGGAAACTCATAGCAAAAGCCCGAAATTTCGGGCCGATTAGTATTATACTACTTCCCTTTATTAAACGCAAATGCAGCTCCATAGTTTTTATACCACGTTAAATTTTAGGACATTGTCCCACCGTCGGGATTTTGACCAGCTTTCAGGAATTAGCCGATTCACCTGCAATCCAGTAGAACGGCACCGCCGTAGCCACGCTAGAGCCTTTTTCGTGAAGCATCTGGTATTCTGCGCTAACGGGTACGCCCGACCCCATCCCGCTAACCTGTGGCCCGGTCATAATCTATTGAAAACCCTGCAATACTAAAAACTGCATAATTTTTTGAGTATTTGCCAGGCTGGATTTATCAAAAGCCTCGTCCAGAGCCAATAAACGTGGGCTACCCGGCGCGGCGTAGCTACTATAAAGGGCCGCCAGAGCTGCAAATAGCGGCACATAGAGGGCGAAAAGCTGCTCCGCTCCGCTTCTTGCTCCGGCATTGCGGTCAGTCAGGCGCAGACGAGAGCCGCCTTGCGGGGTAATAAACACTCCAAAGCGAAACCACTCTCGATAATCGAAGATTTGGACAAGCGCGTCCATAAAGTTCAGGCCCGGCTCATCTTTTTGGCGCAAACGCAATCCGGCAATTTCCCGGCGCAAGGCATCCAGAATTAACTGGCTTTCTTCCTGGCTTAACTCCTGCAAAGGCTTATTCAAAAGGCGATGATGGCGGGCAATATGGCTACCCGAACCTTCGGCAATTTCGCTGCTATCAAGCGGCTTCCATTCCAGCGAATAGCGTTCGCCCACCATTGGCAAATTGTGCAACACCCGGTTAATTCTGTCGATCCATTGCTCCGCCTCCGTAATGTGGGAACGAATATTTTCGGCTATCTCCTGCAAAAGAAAATCCTCAAACAAGACCCGTTCTTCTTTATCCAGTAAAGCTTTCTGGACATCGATTTGGTTTGCCAGCAAATTGAGCAAGGCGGGCGGCTCAATTTGGTCTTCAGCCACAAACACAATCCGGCTTTCTTCGTCCAAATCCGGGCCATATTCGGCCAAACAAGCAGGGCATCCAGTAGCCCGGCTTCTTCCAGCATTTGTTCGATTTGCCCGGTTTGTCCCGGAGCAAGTTCGGGCTTGAAATCGAGCAAACTGTATAGGGGCATCGCGGTAATCTGGTGCTGGGCTAACAAATCGCGGGCGGCCTGTCGACGGGGGCTACGCAAGGGCAAGCGTTCAGGTTCGGCCTGTTTTTGGCGGTATTCCTGTTCCAGTTCCGCCAAACGGGTTTGTTGCTACCGCTTTAAGAATAATTATCGTCCTACACATATGCAGAAGGGATTTGTGATTTCAGATTTGTAACTGCTCAGGTGTAGGAGGGATTTCCAATCCCGATTTTACCTAAATCCGTCTTTATCGGGATTAGAAATCCCTCCTACATTGACGCTGGTTACATAGTTACTTCGATTTTATCCAAACCTGTAATTATCAAGATTATAAATTTCTCTTACAGCTAAATTTTTACCTTAGAGCAGCTATTTCTGTCTATATTTTAGCATAAATCACCTGGTATTGCTAAAACCGCATTTTGCGGCTTCCCTAATACTCTTGCATTTTTGGCTTGAGCGGGTAAACTGTCCAGAGCCAGCTTTAATAATTTGATAAGGGCCATCTCCGAAAAAGCTGATAGATTTGGCTCAAAGCCAAAATTTCAAAAATAATTGTGAAAGGGAGAAGAATGCAATTTATCGATAACGCTTTGCTAGTTTCGATGGACACAGAACGCCGAATTTTCAAAAATGGAGCAATTTTAATCGAAGATGGGGTAATCCGGGCGGTAGGACGGCGGGAAGAAGTAGAAAGCCAAATCCCCGCCGGAGTAACAGTCGAGAAGCTCGATATGAGCGGGAAAATGATTATTCCCGGCTTGATTGATACTCATGTGCATTTGGCTCAAGCTATGATTAGGGGCTGCGCCGACGATATGGCTTTAATTCCCTGGCTGCTAGACCGGGTTTGGCCGCTACAGGGCAATTACAACGCCAAAGACGGGCAGGCCAGCGCGGCTTTGTGCATTGCCGAAATGCTCAAAAGCGGTACGACCAGCTTTATTGAGGCTCTTTTCGCCGGACGCTACGGCTTTGAAGGCGTGGCGGCCCTGATTGAGCAAAGCGGAATTCGGGCCTGTATTGGCAAAATCGTGATGGATGTTGGCACATACGCCGAAAGCCAACGCGCCATGCATCCCGGTATGATAGAAGACCGGGCTACCACCGTCCGCGACACCCTGCGCTATTATGATGAATACAACAACAGTGCAAATGGGCGGCTAAAAGTTTGGTTTGGCCCGCGCACACCCGGCGGCTGCACTCCCGAACTTTACCGCGAAATTTCGGCTCTGGCTAAAGAACGCGATATGGGCATTACGGTGCATTTGGCCGAAGTAAAAAGCGACCCCGAATATATTCGCCGTGAATACAATCTATCGCCTGCCGAGTTTGTGGCCGAAGTTGGACTTTTGGATTTAGGGCCAAAATGTGTACTGGCACACGGGGTTTGGCTGGACGATAGCGATATTGAGTTATTGGCAAAATGCGGCGCAACCGTTAGTCATAACCCGGCTTCTAACACCAAACTGGCGAGTGGCTTTGCCCGTGTGCCAGAAATGCTGGCGGCAGGCGTAAACGTCGGTCTAGGCTGTGATGGCGGGCCATCCAATAATAGCTACGATTTGATACGGGAAATGAAACTGGCTTCAATTATCCATAAAGCGGTCAAGCTAGACCCCTTAGTCGTAGATGCTGAAACAACTCTGGAAATGGCGACGCTACACGGTGCGAAGGCTTGCGGCCAGCTTGAACAAATCGGGTCGCTGGAAGTGGGCAAGCAAGCGGATTTAGTGGTAATTGATACCGACGGGTTGGGCTTGACCCCTTTTAATACTCAAAATCCAATTTCGGCTCTGGTCTACGCCGCCAGTGGTAGGGATGTACAAAGCGTAATGATTGCCGGAAAATGGGTGGTCTGGAAAGGCGAATTACAAACGCTGGACGAGGAAAAACTAAAGGCGGAAGCGCGGAGTCAAGCTAACGAAGTCTACGAGCGAGCTGGAATAAAACTGACGAGTCGCTGGCCCTTGCTTTAGCCACTGGCATATGGCTTGCTTTTAGTAAAGAGTAAGTTAGCAAAGAGTGAAACTAATGGCAAGCTGTGTGACCAAATCGTATAGCGGGGAAGGGCGGGGATTTATGGCAATTAATGGTAATCCGGGAAAATTTGATAGACAGGATAAAGCTCCAATTGTGGACAAAAGCTTTGGGCAAAAGGCGGCAAATTGGGGTACGCAGCAAGCCCTTGAGTACGCCAATGACCGAATTGGTTACAGGAATCTAACCCGTGCCTTTGCCGAAGCCCGCATTGCCTTTGTAACACGCTGGTTTTGGTTGGCCGAATTTGCCACACTTGGTCTAATGGCCCTTTTTGCGGTGATTGACGTGCTGCTTTGGGTGAATAATCATCCTTATTGGGGGCTAATAATGCTTATCCCGGTAGCACTGGCTTTTCTGCTATGGCAATTGGCGCGTTATTTACGCCGCTTGCTTTACCGTCAGGTAACTCGTGCTTTGGCAGCTTTTGATGATATGATTGGGCGGGGAGTAGCTAAAATCGGCGATTGGCCGGGCTTCTTTCTTAACTGGCGACGTAATCATAAACGCCAGGCTTAGAATCTAGCCTGAAAAGCTCTTTTGGTCTGGCAACATACAGGATTATTTTCTAGCGAGTTTAGCTCTTGTAATAGCAAGAGCTAAATTTAACATCGAACTAACAAGAGTTTAACATTATATTAAACTCAAAGCTTGTAATAGCCTTCATAAAAAACTATACTGGCTCAAACAAAGCTATTGAATAGTTGAAATGAGGCATAAATTATATGGTGAACCGCAGCGGTTTTGAACGCGGGTTAAAGCAGCTACAAGATGAAGTGCTAATAATGGGCAGCATGGTCAATAAGGCTTTGCGGCAAGCGATGGATGCACTAAAACGACGCGACCATTTTTTAGCTAAACACGTAATTGATAGCGATAAAGAAATTAACCGTCACCGCTTTTTAATCGAAGAACAAGCCCTTACCTTGATTGCCACTCAGCAGCCCGTGGTTGCCCACGATTTGCGGCTAGTTGCGGCAGTTATACACATTTCAAGCGAACTGGAACGGATGGGCGACCACGCCAAAGGGATTGCCCGAATTAGTGAGCTGATGCAGGAACAGCCATCAGCTAAATTACTTTTGCAGCTTCCTTTGATGGCCGAAAAATGCGGGCAAATGCTGGATGCAGTGCTGGATATTTTCTTGCAGCAGGACGGACAGGCCGCTCGTGAATTAGCCACACGTGACGATGAACTCGACCAGCTTTATGATGGAATTTACCGGGAATTGTTAAAAACTATGACAACTGACCCACAAAGCGTTGATAATTGTACCTTTTTGCTATGGGCGGCCCACAATTTGGAGCGTTTTGGTGATCGTATTACCAATATCTGTGAGCGTATTATCTTTGTGGCTACCGGCGAAATGAGTGAAATTGCCGGTTCGCCCCAAAACGGTTACGCTTACGGCTTTTCCACCAGTGCGATGCAAGAACTGGAAGGCTAAAAGTCGGGCTTAACGAGCTTGTGTTTATTGTAAAACATTGCTCCAACCAGGAGACAAAACCACGAGCTAGTGAGATTATCTAAATGTTCAAATTGCCTCATTAGCACTCTCGATAAAATCTAATATAGTTCAGAAAGGGCAGGTCGCTAAAAAAGCAAGCTGCCCTTTCTATTTTTTTGGTTCTTTTGTGATTATTAAAAGCAATTTGCGAAATATTTAACAAGCTATTAATAAGGCTTGGGTAAGATTAACATCTTGTTTAAACTCCCTTTAAATCTGTTGGGTAAGATATTCGAGGAAACATTTAAGTTATGCTCAAAACTATGATAGATGTAAATGTGGACAAAGAGAACAAGTAACAGAAATTGCTTTTTCTCTGATTTTGAAAAGAATAATTGAAACGAACCTCATCTTTATAAGGAGGAGATTAGGTGCTTAACAAGCAAGTTAAAAGCAAAGCTAACCTGATTGGTCTGGCTTTGATTGCTTTATTGGTAACTTTGATGCTGGCCGCTTGCGGTGATAACACTGCTACCAGCACTTCGGCCCCCGCTACAACTGCGGCGGCGGCCACCACTGCTGCTGGTGCAGCGACTACGGCGGCTACTACGGCTGCGGCCACTACCGCCCGTCCGACTACGGCTGCCGGAACTACAGCGGCGGCCACTACTGCGGCGGTTGCTACTACTGTTGCCGGAACTACGGCGGCGGCCACTACTGCTGCTGGTGCAGCGACCACTGCGGCTACAAGTGCCGGAGCTTCCGCGACTTTGCCCGCCAGTTTGAGTCCGGCCAGCCTTAACGCTAACCTCAATGGTAGCGGTTCGACTTTGGTTGCTCCCGTATTGAAAATTTGGCAAGGTGAGTTTGGCAAGCAAGCTGCCAACGTAAAATTGAATTACCCCGGTGGTGGTAGCGGTCAGGGTCGTAGTGATTTCTTGACTGGCAAAACCGATTTCGGAGTTAGTGATGTACAGGTAAGCGAAGCTGAAGCTACCCAGAACAACAAGAAGCTGGCCGATATTATCCAGATTCCTGTAACCCTGGCGGCGGTAGTTTTGACTTACAATTTGCCCGGCGTAACTGAGCTGAATCTAAGCCCGGATACGATTGGTGCGATTTATAATGGTAAGATTGCCAAGTGGAACGATGCCAAAATCAAGGCGGACAATCCAAGCATAACCTTGCCCGACCAGGACATTAAATTTGCGGTTCGTGCCGATAATAGCGGTACTTCCAGTGTATTCACCACCTATCTTTCGGCTATCAGCCCGGATTTCAAGACCGCAGTTGGTGCGGGTGGACAGCCCAAATGGGAAGGCGCGGGCATCAACGTGACCACCGCTCCCGGTAACGATGGGGTAGCTGGTTTGGTCAAGCAGACTGCTGGTACGCTCGGTTATGTTGAAGTAGCTTACGCTCTTCAAAACAATTTGCCTTTTGCTAACGTTAAAAACGCTGGCGGCAAGTTCGTAAAGCCGAACCTGGACAGTATCAGTGCGGCTGGGGCGGGTGCTAAAGCCGATGCTAACCTTAAGATTGACTTGATTAACCAGCCTGGCGAAAATTCGTACCCGATTGTCACCACGACCTACATGCTGTTGAACAAGGATTACAGCGACAAGGCGAAGGCTCAAGCTTTGCTGGCTTTCACCTGGTATGCTTTGCATCAGGGTCAGACCGACGGTAAGTCCGCTAACTATGCTCCGTTGCCTGCCGCGATTGTGACGGCGGCGGAAGCCAAGTTAAAGACTGTTACTGCCGGTGGTGCGCCTGTTATCGCCTAAAGTCTTGGTTTAGCAGATATTCAAAACGAATTTCAGGAAGGAGAAGCTGCAAGTAAGCGTGGCTTCTCCTTCTTTCACAAAATTACAAAATTACACAGTCACAAAAATAGCTTTAGAATTTTCTTCATCCTGCTCAACTTCTCGAACAAGCTTCATAGCCAAAAGTAAATAAATAAAGTCTTCACAAGCCTTGTCAGTCTTTACAGCTTGTATTATGGTAAAAAGCGAGGAACAGATGAGCGAAGAGGTAAAACAGGCCGAGCTAAACGCGGTTCAGCAAGTAGCTGAAGCCAAAGTTAAACCAGTCCAAACTGAGCAAGCTGCCAAAGGCGTAAAAGTAGAAAGCCTGAACGCTTATTATGGCAAGCATATGGCAATTAAAAACGTTAGTCTTGATTTTGAACCCAACGAAATTACGGCTTTAATCGGGCCGAGCGGTTGCGGTAAATCTACGCTGCTTCGGAATATAAACCGAATGCACGAAGTAATTTTGGGAGCGCGGGCCGAAGGCAAAATCTTTTTGGGCGAAGAAAACATTTTGGATAAAGCGGCTGACCCGGCTTTAGTCCGGCGTAAAATCGGTATGGTTTTTCAAAAACCAAATCCGTTTCCGGCTCTTTCGATTAGGGAAAATGTGGTTTCGGGCTTGCGCTTGCAGGGCGAAGATAACCCGCACAAGCTTGACCGCATCACCGAAGAAAGCTTAAAACGCTCCTATCTGTGGGATGAAGTAAAAGATAAGCTGGACGAACCCGGTACTTCTTTAAGCGGTGGTCAGCAGCAGCGTTTGTGTATTGCCCGCACAATTGCGGTTGAGCCAGAGGTTATTTTGATGGACGAACCTTGCTCGGCCCTTGACCCGATTTCAACTATGCGTATTGAAGAGCTGATGCTCGAACTCAAGAAACGTTTTACGATTATTATTGTGACTCACAATATGCAGCAGGCCGCCCGTGTTTCCGACAAAACCGGCTTTATGCTGGCTGGGGCAGAGCGTACCGGCGAATTGGTTGAGTACGATACGACTAAAAAAATCTTCACAAATCCCCGTGACAAACGAACCGAAGATTATATTAGTGGGCGGTTTGGTTAAGACTTTTGACTGCTATAGAAAAAACAGGGGAAATATCGAAGCCGCCGGGAAGTAATCAGGCTAAATTGCTGGTGGTTGAAGACGATAGAAACTTGCGGGAAACCCTGGCTTATAATTTGCGGCGCGAGGGCTATCGTGTTCTGACTACTGCCTTTGGGCGCGAGGCCCTTCAGTTGGCTCAGGCAGAACAGCCTGGACTGCTTGTGTTGGATTTAATGCTTCCCGATATGAGCGGTTTTGAAGTCTGCCGTTTAATTCGCCAACAATTTACCCTGCCGATAATAATGCTTTCAGCCAGAAGCGAGGAAGTAGATAAACTTTTGGGTTTGGAATTTGGAGCGGACGATTATCTGACCAAACCCTTTAGCTTCCGCGAATTGCTGGCGCGTATTCATGCCCAATTGCGACGGGTGGAAATAATGCGCCAGGAGTTTTTGGCGAACGATAGCAGCCTCAAAAAGCCCGAAAAAACCGGGCTTACAAAGACTCTGGATGAAGCACCCGAAGCTTTGATTTGCGGTGATTTGGCGATTAATGTTAAGCAAAGACAGGTCACTTACCGTGAGCAACCTGTAAACTTGACCCCTAAAGAATTTGATTTACTAACCTTTTTGGCTCTTTCGCCGCGACAGGTTTTTTCCCGTCAGGAATTGCTAAATCAGGTTTGGGGCGGCAATACCAACGGTGGTACACGCACCGTCGATGTACACGTGCGCTGGTTACGAAGCAAAATCGAATCTGACCCCGCCAATCCTCAGCTTATCCAGACAGTCTACAGCCTCGGCTATAAGTTCAATCAATCGGTAATACAAAAAGCAGTTTAATAGTTAAACTATTTTCAACCTAAAAATAATAAATTCATCTTACCAACAATATCCACCCAAAAAAGGCGCATGGAGTGCGCCCTTCTTGAATAAAACTTTAGGGCTTCTTAATGCTGGATACAGTAAAGGGCAGTTCTGGCGTTAGGCCCGGCCCGCGCTTGTCGAATTGTGAATTAACCACTAAGAGTTGGCCCTGCTTTTCGGCAATAGTAGTAGGAAATTTGAAGGAAGGATTGGTAGTTTCCGAAACAATTTTGCCACTGCTTAAATCGCCGGACAGCTTGAGTTTAACGATAATTGCATTGGAATTGCGAACTACATATAAGGTGCGGCCCTTCAACAGGATACCGTCACCATTAGTGACTGTCACACCATTCAGGTTAATTTCAATCACCTTTTTGGTCGCAATTTCGATGCGGAACAATTTACCCGTATTGGACTGCGCCACAATTAGATACTTGCCATTAGGCGTGGCCGCGATACCGTTCAGGTTAAAGCCCGCCTGATACTGCACTACCGTTCCCGTAAAGTTCAAGAATTCCTCGAAGCGGTATTGTCCGGCAGAATTTTTGGAAACCCGGTACAGCACTGGACTAACCGAGTCGGTAAAGTAAGCCGTTCCATCTTCGGTAACGGCCACGTCGTTAATAAATGTAGCGTTAGCCGATTTCTGGTTACTTGCCGTAAAGAGCAGTTGTCTGGTAGCAGTATTGTAAACAAAAATCTTGCCAGTTTGTCCACCTGCGATAAACAGACGATTCTTCTCGTCCACTTTCAAGCCGACTGCGGTAGTGCGACCATCGGTATTGCCCGGTAAAAACACCTGAGTTTGGGCTTCTTTCACATTACCCCGAAAAATAGTGCCGTCCGAAGTGCTACTAACATAAAAGTAAGGTGAGTCTTCCTGCGTGGCTACTCCTTCGGGGAAAACATTGTTACCCGGCAAAATATAGCTACTAATCTTTTGAGCAGCTTCTGCCGGAGCAACTGCCGACATTGTTAAACTCAAGGCCAGCATTAAAGCCAAGCCCAGTAGTCGTATTCTGGTTTTGTTCACTTTAATCTCCTTCGCTGATATTCTTTGCTTGCTCTACCTGTATAAGGGGAAAACGTTTTGCCCCCTATATGATACGGGCAAAACCTTATAAAAGAACATTAATATTAAGGGTAGTTTTGGAAATTGTGGATAAACTAATTTAATAAATGTATAAAATCAAAAAAGCGCATTAAGCTGCGCTTTTTTGATACCAAGCCAGATGCTAAATTCTAGCCAATCCCCAGGCCCAGCGAAGCCGGAGCAACTTTGGCTTCTTTTTTAATGGTAAAGGTTTTATTTGGGCCGGGAGCAATCGCGGCGACCTGACGGTCTTTTTCCTCGATTTCATCCCAATAAGGCCGCAGCGATTTGCCAAACTCGTTCAAGTGCATATTGGCAAAGAAGAAGAAATCCGGGCCAGGGCCGCGATGGGCCAGCCGTTTCTGGATATTCTCCATCGAATACACTTGCTCGTGCATATAGACAAACCCCTGTTTTAGCTCGTCGTTGCTCATCCCGGTCATATTGATTACCAGATTATGAGCATCGTAGCGCGACCAGTTGCGGTTAAAAATGCGGCCCTGACTGTTCAGGTGATTGTAATAGCTCGTGCCGGGATAGGGTGTACAGATAAAGAAGACGGGCATTTCGATTTTGTTCTCGACAATAAACTGGGCGGTTTTCTCGAAGCCGTCCGGCTTATCCTGGTCGAAGCCAAACATAAAGTAGCCCTGCACCCCAATCCCATGAGCGTGAATCATTTCCAGCGTTTCGGCGAACTGGTCAACCTGATTAACCTTTTTGTTCACCCCAATCAGGCTTTCCTGATTAATACTTTCCAGCCCAATACCCATTAATTGACAACCACTGGCTTTTGCCATTGCCAGAAATTCGGGGTCGCGCAGAGCCGTAATCGAACCCTGTGCGCTCCATTCAATATCGAGCGGGATAAGAGCTTCGAGCAGTTCGTGGGTGTGCTTGCGGCGCGGCCAAATATTGTCGTCCACAAAAGCGATATGCAGTTTTCGGTGAGTTTGACCGGGCATGGGCGGCGTTTTGTCGAAAATAGCTTCCTTGAAGGCCAAAATTTCTTCGACAATCTGGTTTACCGGGCGTTCCCGGTAACTTTTGCCGTACAAATCCGGCACGGAGCAATAGGCGCAGGTTAAGGGGCAACCCCGGCTCGATTCAATTTGAATCATGGGCGAATAATTGTGACTTTTAATCAAATCATAGCGCGGCATGGGGTGATTGCCAAGCGGCGGCAATTGCTCTGATTTGTAATATTTCTTGAGTTGGCCGGCCTGAAAATCTTTAATGAGTTGACCCCAGACTGGCTCGGCTTCGCCCAAAACCAGCGCATCGGCGTGACGCATCGCTTCGCTGGGCAAAACCGAAACGTGCGGCCCACCCAACACTACTTTAACGCCCCGTTTGCGGTACTCCGCCGCGATAGCGTAAGCGCGGGGAGCAAGCAAAGTGCGGACAGCAATGCCGACTAAATCTACTTTTTCATCATAATTAATTTGCTCGCCCATCCGCTCATCAATAATTTCAATATCCCAATTGGGCGGAGTCAAAGCAGCCAGCAAAGTAAGGCTAACCGGGTAGGTCGTAAGCGATTTGGGCTGCATTCTCCAGACCAGCGATTCGCTATCCGGCCAGATTAAATTCAGTCGTGGCATAAATTTGTCCTTTTACAAATATTTTTCAGCCTGAGCCTGCTTTCTGTGGCAAACTGGCTATGTATCATAGCAACGGTAAAAGTCCCCGTACAGGCAGATATACGCTCTAAATAAAAATGGGAAGGTTTAATCAGGAAAATTATGCGCTTTATGAGGGGAAATAACAGTAGTTTGTACTACATCTGTACCAACCTAAATCAAGCCTTGCTCGGCCAGCTTTTGCAGAACGGTTTTTACGTCAATTACCCGGTAAGGTTTGTTCAAAACCAGGTTAATTTGGTAGTTAATAATCAAGCGGGGGTCAAGTTCTGAACCCCAGCCTGTGACCATTACTATCGGCAAATTGGGGGAAAGCTGGTGGGCGGCACGGGCAATTTCCCAACCGCTTACATCAGGAATACTTAAATCGGTAAACAAAACGTCGAAGCCCTGAGTATCTTTTTCCAAAATATTAATAGCTTCGCGTCCGGCTAAAGCCGAAACCACCGAATGACCCAAATTTTGTAAAATCCGGGATAGCACATGTACCAAATTCGGCTCGTCGTCTACCACCAATACCCGCAAGGACGGCAGGGTTTTTTCGGTAGGCGCGATTTGTTCAAACGGAAGCTTGCGCCGTGACGGAGTCGACGAAGAATTATTATTCTCAATGTTGTCGCTTCCGTTGTTCATAGGCTTCTACTGCTTCAAGCAAACTTGAATAAACTTATGCAAAATCTTTATTTCGTCCAGCGATATTTGGTGTTCGCCCGCGAATTCATAATACTCGGCTAAAACTCCGGCAGCTTTTAGCACTTCGTAAGCGGTGCGTCCGGCGATTTTTGGTACAACCGGGTCGTAAGTGCCATGCGCGATAAAGACCGGGATTTTGGAAGCAACGGCCTGAGCTACGGTTTGCTGCAAATCACCTTTGTCCTTATCATAAAGAAGCTGCGGATTGCTGAAATTTAGCCCTTGCATTGGTACGTCGGCCAAAAGTAGACCGCTCAAACAGGCCAGACCCGAAAGTGGTTGCCCCTGCTCGTCCCGGTAGCGCAACCCGGCATCCAGGGTCATCATACCGCCTTGCGAAAAGCCAAACAGAAAAGTTTGGGAAGCCGGAGTATGGTAGCGCGTGGCTAATTCATTGAACAAACTGAACAAATTTTGGCGGGTGGCAATGGCGGCGTGAGCCAGATTACCGCCTTCAAAGCGAAACCATTCAAACAAAGCCCCCGGCAAAGGCAGGGGAGCCGTCGGGAAAACGTAGCGGTAATCAGTCTCGCTAATCATGTCGGCAATATCGGTATAGCTTTCACCCCAATCGCCCCGCCCGTGCAAGCCGATAATCAGGGGTAGATTTTGACGGGCTGGCTCCGGCTCGACTGAAATACAGTCCAACCCCGCCGCTTTAAAACGCTCTAGCCTCATAGTAGAAATTTCCTCCTGAGCAACAGTACATTTACATTATAGCAAATTGTAACCAAAATGTAACCTGTTTTGCAAAAGTCGGGTGTAACACACTTTTTTGCAAGCCCGCGTTTTGCCTGTAACATCTGTCTTTAGCACTGTCACACCCCTTTACGGGGTGTGAGCGACTATTACCAGCCCTTTACCTTTAATTGTTTCTGAGCGAAGAATTCTCTGGATTAGGCCGGGTCTAGTGGTCAAAGCTGTGGTTGGGGTAGAGAATCCTTCGCTTGAACCCAGGTTCGGGAAGTCGAATGGTAAGCGTCGCTTACAATGACGGGTCAAATGCCAGGTTTAGGTCAAAAAGTGTGTGGTGGCAAAATTTATTTCTTAAAATTTGCTGCATTATCGTACCGCTAAAATGCTAAAATAAAAGCAAGAATTATCACAATTAAGCTGTGATAAATTTAATATTTGAAATTTAACAGTTGAAGATTTAATAATCAAAAGGAGTAATTTGTTGACAACTTTTACCAAATATCTGACCTTTAATACCCGCAACGAACACGATTATATCAATATTACGGTGGAGGTAGCCGAGGCTATCGAAGAAAGCGGTATTCAGGATGGGCTGGTTTATGTGGGCAGTATGCACATTACCAGTTCGATTTACATCAACGACGCGGAAAGTGGGCTGATACAGGATATTGAAGAATGGCTGGAAAAACTTGCTCCGGCCCGCCCCGACTACAAGCACCACCGCACTGGCGAAACTAACGGCGACGCTCACCTCAAAAATCTGATTTTGGGTCACTCCGTCACTTGCCCGATTACCGCAGGCCAACTGGATTTCGGCCCCTGGCAACAAATCTATTATGCCGAGTTCGATGGTCGCCGCCCCAAACGAGTAATTATCAAAATTATGGGCGAATAAGTTTAGAACTATCTCTGTGGGATGTTGCTCTGCTAATAAGACTTTACCTGAACATCCATTGGCGGAGCAGTGTCCCACATAAATACTACCCCTATTCAGCTAAATTCTTGGGCTGGGTAGTAGCCTGCTGTCGCTTTTTTATCTGTTCTATGGCAGAGGCGGCAGTTTCCCGCACTGACTGCCCCTTAGCAATTGCCCGGTATCGTTTTGCCGCAGCCATTCCAGCGCGGGCAAAGCTCGCTCATCCCCAATTTTTTCTAAAGCCTCGCTTGTCCAATAACGTACTGACGCTTCTTTATCGTTAAGTTGCCGGATAAGGGGTTCAACCGCCCGTTCATCGCCTAATTCGGCCAAAGCTTCAGCCGCATCGGAACGCACATAACCTTTTGGGTCATTCAATAATTCGATTATTGGTTCAACCGCTCGTTTATCTCTTAACTCTCCCAATATTTGAGCAGCACTGGATTTTGCTGGCCCGTAAGATAACTTTAAAGCCTTGATTAGCGGCTCAACCGCCCGTTTATCGCCAATATTACCTAAAGTTTTTACTATTCCCCACTTTACAAATTCGTCTACTTTTTCATCCTCTAGCATATACAGAAAGATTTCAAAAGCCTGTTCCGGGTTAAACTCATCCAAAGCGCAAGCGGTATAATAGCGTATATCATCATTTGAGCCTTTAGCCAGTTCTAGCAAAGCCGGAATCGCTCGTTCGTCTTTAATTGCAGCCAATGCGCCGATAGCGTGGGTTTTTACATTCTCATTCTCATCCTGCAAAGCTTCCATCAAAGCGTCAAAGGCTCTTTCATCGGCAAGTTCTTCCAAAGCACCTGCCGCCGAAACTCGTACTTGCCAAGCTTCATCCTTTAAAGTATTAATCAAAGGCATTACCGCCCGTTTATCACCCAGCTTACCCAGAGCATCAGCCGCTTTTTCCCTTAATTCGCTGTCATCACCTTTTAATATAGACAAATAAACTTCAAAAGCTTTTTCTTTAATTCGCTCGTCATGAACTTTACTTAGCTCCTTCAAAGCTTTGAGGCGGGTTTCGAGTTCCGCGCTTTTGAGTAGCAAGCTCAGTTCTTGAATATGCTGGCCCGTTTCGGCCAGCGCAGCTTTCAAATCTTCTATAACATTATCCTGCGTTACTGCCTGGCGATAAAGCGCAAACCCTGCATACTGGGCAGGAAGAAGTAACCGCCCGCCTTGACGGTCACGAAATCCGGCACATTCTGGATTTGGTGGCGGACGGGCCAGCGTTGAATCGTCATGGCGTTGGCTCGGCCTGTGATGGCGTTGGTAGTAATAAGCGGGTCGGGGTTATCATAAAGGCCATCGAATTTGGGGTCGTTAATCCAGGTTTGCTGGACAAATTCAAACTGGCGTTTAATATCGGTATTAAGGGCGATAAATGACAACCCGCGTGGGCTTCCGGCCTCATCTACGAATTGCACTGAATTATCCGGGCCATCTTGTCGGGTCAGAGCTTGCAAAATATCGGCGGGATATTCCGGCCCATAGACCCGACCACGCCGTAAAATCCGATGTTTGCTGACAGCATCAGTTGATTCGAGTGGGCCAGGAACAAGCGAATCGCGGGGATTGGCCCGCCGGATATGCGACCCAACCGGGCAGCCATAGCCCAACACATCCGGCTCGTTATACTGAAAATTATTGCTGCGGCTTTCGTCTGCCCCCAAAGCCGGGTCGTCTTTTTCGGGGGCAAGGGTCAGAGGTGCGCCGCTCGGCCAACGTCCTACCATTTTCGCCCCGAAATATTCGGCCAGTTCCGGCTGCCCTTTGGCTTGCTGGTAAAGAAAGCTCCAGAAAGCGGCTATATCCTGTTCCATTTTGCGATAAACCAGATAAGTGCCGTTCATTTTAAGCTGAGGGTGAGTTGGGGCGGGTGGCAGCAAATTATACTGGTTGCGATAGCCCAGAATAAATTCACCGGCTTTAATAACGGGCTGGCCGGGGTCGTCGCTGGTCTGCCCGGTTACGCTGCCCTCGATTAGGGGCTGTGACATTCCATCCTGAAAACCAAAGGGTTCGCGGTTATGTTCAGGCCGATACACATCTTCCACCGCCAGCACTTTCAGGCCGATTTGCTCCGGCGCGGGCAAAACTTCCTTTTGAAACTGATCTAACCCGGCTTTATCATCGGCAAAAATTAGTAACATAATGTGCAAAGGCGGGTTAGTCGTACCGCCAAACTCCCAGTTAGCCGGGTCGCTTGCCCCAACATCTCCCAAACGGCGGGAACGGTTAGGGGTTCTGCCGGGATGTTCAGGGTCGGCGTGGGCCAAACCTTCGCAAAATTCCGCCGAAAAGCCTTCTAGTGGCACGCCCAGTTCGTTCAGACCGACATAGGTAAAAGCCACGTTCAGGGTAGTAGTCGGCTTGATGGTTTTACCGTCCGGGCCTTTCGGCCAGGGGGCGGCACTGGTGGTTTTTTCGGCAATAGTGGCAAGCCAGGTTTTAACCAAATTGGGTTGCTCAATTTGAAAAAAGAAATAGCGGGAGGCTTTCAAATGGCCGTAGCCGCTCAAGATAAGGCCCTGAATATCGTTCAATTCCAGTTGTAGCATAATCCCCTCCCGATTTACAAACGACCCAGCCATTCGGCCAGAGCGGGCTGTTGCAAAAGCTGGCCCAATTTCTCGCTGATTTTAATATCGTTCAAAACGTTTCTAACCGACTGCTGCGGGTAAGCACTGTAAAAAACTTGCGCCCGTACCTGATGGTCAATAATTATTTGCTTGAAAGCCTGCAAATCCTTTGAGCCGCGCACCGGGTAGCCAACGCAATTTCCCCAAATCGAATCCATACCGCCACTGGCTTTATCCACAAAATCGCCGATGTACTGCTCCCAGTTGCCGTCATAATTGCTTTCAAACAACAAATTTTTGCCGCCGTCAATAATTACCCACCGGGCAAAATGAATCGTGGTTAGGCCGGCCAATTCGCCGTGTGTAAAAACGGTTTTGGATAGAAAATTCACAATCCCCAAAAAAATCCCCAAGTTTCGCAATCTTTTGGCATCTACCGTTGTAACCACCGTCATTTCGTTCTGGACAGTGTAGAGCCAGTCGGTAACGTCAGGCCGGGTATTGACCGCGAGGCTAACGTTAGGCGGCGGGTCAGTTGCGATTTTCGGCCCTAGCAAAGTTTGCAAAAGATTTAGCACCTGCTGCAAAAGTTTTTTGCGAATATCTTCCAAAATACCCTGAATTCTGCCCTTGAAAGTTTTGCGCTGGTCGGGCAAGGGCGGAAATTGCCGAACTAACTCCTCCAAAACTTCATCAGCTTGAGGTGTATTTAAAAGCTCCTGCAAACGCTGGCGCAAGGCAATTGCCGCCTTGACTTCCTGTACGCTACGTTTGGGGTAGCCCTGATAAAACGTGGTAGTCGGCAGAGTATTGGCTCTAATATAATTCTTGAATTTGGCTTTAAAGGCCGGGTCGCTCAGGGGCAAATTGGGGTAATCCTGGCATTTGCTAAAAATTGCCTCAACCCCGCTTCCGGCCTTCGTCACCAGCAAATCAAGATAATCTTCCCAATTGCCATCAAAATTGCTGGAAAAATACAGCCGGGTTTGGACATCCCGGTCAACCAAATCGCCGCCGCCAATCATCACAAAGCGGGCGAAATGGGTAGTTTCGATTTCGGGAAAGCGTAAATAGGGATTACGCCGGATGTCCTGGCCGATGCCATTTAACAAATCCTCAAGAGCCTGTTTCTGTTCCGGCTTAATGTTGAGGATAACAGTCAGGGGACTTTGCTCCATTGGGTAAGGTTTCCTTCCTGGCGCGAAGTAAATTTTCAATTGTTAGAAAGTGGTACTGCGGTAATTCGCTCGACCCCGGCCACCCGAACGCGGACAAAACAAAAGGTAGCCTGTACTAAAAATTTAGCACGGCCACCGCTTAAAGTCAATGTGAGATTTATACTATTTTGAATTTTTGAGCTTTTTAAGTGCTTCGGGCTTATGTGCGGCTTCTTTTCCGCTTTTGTCGCTTTTGACCAAATATTCGGGGTTTTCCTCCGAAGCGGCTACCTCGTGGTCATTTATTTCAGTCGGCTTGGTCAACTTCCTCTCGACCACACCCTGCGTTTTACCTTGCGGGGTGTTCCACTCGACCTTATCCCCTTTTTTGAATTCGTCCGCCATTTATTTTAGCCCTTTCCAGTTTTAAATAAAAAACTTCCTTACTTGCCTTTTTTTTGTAAGTACCCAGCCAATTTTGTTATAGGAGGGATTTCCAATCCCAATTTACCTAAAGCCGTCTTTAGCGGGATTGGAAATCCCTCCTACAACTGAATATTACCTGCCTTCAAAGCAAAGTTTGTTCCTCTCAAGCAAATTCCTAAAACAAACTCAAATGATATAATAACGAGTGAGGAGGAGCAGATTTTATGCAAATTGTTCAGACCGTCGCCGAAATGGTGAAGCAACGCCAGGAATGGCGACGAACCGGGCTAAAAGTTGGGCTTGTACCAACGATGGGCTATTTGCACGAGGGGCATTTGTCTTTGGTGCGAAGGGCGCGAGCCGAAAACGAAGTGGTTGTGGTCAGTGTTTTTGTGAACCCGCTTCAGTTTGGGCCGAAAGAAGATTTTTCGCGCTACCCTCGCAATTTCGAGCGAGATTTAGCTTTGCTGGAAAAAGAAGGAGTCGCGCTAGTTTTCAATCCTAGCCCCGCCGAAATGTACCCGCCCGACTTTGAGGCGACGATTGAAATTGGCGGGGTTAGCGCAGGCTTGGAAGGGGCAATCCGGCCCGGCCATTTCAAGGGAGTTGCCACTGTCGTAAGCAAATTATTTCATCTGGTCGGGCCGAGAGCGGCTTATTTCGGGCAAAAAGACGCACAGCAAGTAGCGGTTATCAAGAAAATGGTTCGCGATTTAAACTTTCCACTTAAAATTGTGGCTTGCCCGACTTTGCGCGAGGCCGATGGTATGGCGATGAGCAGCCGGAATGTCTATCTCTCGCTTGAAGAACGACAAGCGGCAACAGTTCTTTTCAAGGCTCTATCGGCGGCAAAAGCTTTGTGGCAGCAATCGCCCCAAGAACGGCGCGGGCCGGATTTGCAACAAGCTATGGCCGAAATATTGGCAAGCGAACCACTGGGAAAGCCAGATTACGTTAGTGCTGCCGACCCGGATACTTTGCAGGAATATGAGGCCGAAATTCCGGCGGGCAAAGGGGTATTACTTTCGCTGGCGGTGCGTTTTGGCACTACCCGCCTGATAGATAATTTTTTGTTAGAAGCGAATGACTAAAGCGGCAAAAATTCACTGGATAAGCGATTACCCCTTAATGGCGGCAATTTTGCAAAGCAAAGCTTTTGGTGAAGTGACTTTCAAAGGACTTGTGCCACTTTTGGGCCACGTTATCGTTACGCTGGAAGGCGAGGCCCACCGCCAGCGTCGCAGTCTGGAAGGGCGTTTGTTCGTGTCTAGCCTGTTGCAAAAGCACGAACGCGAATTACTACCCGTTATTATCAGCAAAGTGCTTGAGCCTTGTTTGCAAAGCGGGCAGGGGGACTTGGTGGAGATTGCCCAAAACGTCACCAGTCGTTTAGCCGCCGTGATTATCGGGCTGGACGGATTAAATACGAACGCCGCCAGCACAGAAATCGTATATTTGCTAAGTGCTTTGGTGGGTGGAACAAGTAGCGCACAAAGCGGGCAAACTCCCCTGACCCGACCAGAGGCTCATAGTTTACTTCGCCAGAAATATATTGACCCCTCGCTATACCGGCGACAAAAACTAATCGAGCAATACCAGGCGGGCGAAATCTCTCGAAATGATTTGCCGTCGGATTTGATTAGCCTTTTGCTTTTGCACCCCGAACAATGGACAATTCCCGAAATCAGCGCGGAAGTAGCCTTTTACGCCGTTGCCGCCGTTGACACTACCGCCACCCTGATTCCTCATTTGATGCACGAATTGTGGGCCTTTATCAAAGCTCACCCCGAACACGCAGCAAAACTGGTAGATTTGAATTTTTTACGGGCGGCAGCCACCGAAGCCTTGCGCTTGCACCCGGTTTTGCCAACCCTTTTCCGGCAAAATTTGCAAACAATTGAAATCGAAGGCAATCGCTTTGAACCGGGTGAAGTAGTCGGTTTGTATCTGGGCCGGGCCAACCAGGACGAAAGCATTTTCGGGCCGGATGCCACCGAATTTAACCCCTTGCGGAATGTGCCGCCGGGAGTACGCCGGGCCGGGTTGAGCTTTGGTGGGGGTACACATTTATGTATGGGCCGGGAAGTCGCGCTTGGTACGCCTGAAGCAAATCGCGGAGGTGAAACCGAGCTTTTCGGGGAAGCTGCGCTACTGGCCCAGGCTCTTTTCCAGCATTCAGCCCGCCCTGCCCCCGATTTCGTGGCTCATACTCCCAAACCCCGTGAACGCAATGTTTACCACTTTTATCCGATTTTTTTCAATTAATAATGCTGGTTAGTTTCGATTTGTGGTTGCTTAATTAGAATTAGAAAAGGGAGTCGCAAGCATTGCAACTCCCTGCAAAAATCATTTATTTAAGGTTTTTTGATACCCGGAAAGTAAACGTAAGCCGTTGAAAAGCTTTCGTTACTATTTTGGGTAGTCGAGAAACCAACGGCCTTGAACTCGGTCAACTTGTCGCTAGTTGCTTTGGTCTTGGCAAGCTGGTCGGCGGGCAAAGTAGCTAACCCGGTGCTAACGGCTTGCTGCAAATCGAGGTAAGCGTAACCCTGATTGTTTCCGGGCAAACCATCTTTCACCTTGTTAAAAGTGGCCGCACTTGCGCTCTTGCTAAAGGTAGCATTGCCATTAATAGCCGCCAGAATCGCCCCGGTCTGCTCTTCCGAACTGCTAAAGAAAACGTAATTCCCGGCTACACCTAAATTCAGGCTGGAATTGCTATTGGCTTTGGTCGCCTGTTTGAAAGTTACGCCAGCAAGCGTTTTAGACTGGAATTTGGTTGCACCGCTTTGGTCGGCCTTTTCGATAGCCGCCGCGATTTTATCCAGACTGGCCTGAGCCGCTGCTTTGTCCGAAACTTTGGCAAGCAGGGCCGCGCTAACCGGCGAAGTGTTCTTATCGCCCGAAGTGTAACCGCTAATCGGCTGGGCGAAAACTACCGCTTCATCCCCAAATAAGTTGGCGACATCGTTTTGAAGGCTCACGCCGCTATCAGTTTCAAATTTGGTGATAGCTTCCTGAATTTTCTTGCCCTGGTCGCCCATTGTGCTAAGGCTCTGGGTAAAGCTGGTGTAAGCACTTTTCCCGTCCTGACCGTTAGCAAAAGCCAGCGTCTTTTCGGGTAACGCATCTAAAATGCTGTTTGGGTTAGTCGCCTTGCTCAAACGGGTTTTGACATCCGCCGGAAGATTTGCCCCAAAAGCCTGATACGAATCTACCCGCATCCCATCCGCCGCCATTGCTACCGTCGCGCCCTGCCCGGTTAAGTAAGACACATCCGGCATGGTGGTAGCCGTGCTGTTATTTTTGGATAGCATTTTTTGTAAATTGGGATTGTTCGCGATACTCTTGCTAATTGCCTGAGCATCGGTGTAAACAAAAGCCAGATTTTCGGCGGGAAGATTGGTCGCAACTTTCTTGAACTGAGCCTGACTCGCCAGACTAGCAGTTGCTACCCGGTCAAGCGTCGCTTTTACCTGAGCGGTTGGCCCAAAGAAAAAGCGGGTATCGTCATAACCAATCGTTAGCGACAGGATAAACAAGTTTACGGTTTTAAGGGTTGCACCCTTGTAAGTTTCGGTAGTCGGCGTAAGATTAGATTTGGTCAAAAAGTCGGTGACGAAGGTTTCAAGCTTGGCCTTATCTTTTACCGAAGCCGCCACGACTAAGGGGATATTGCCCAAACCAGTGGGCATACTACCGCTTTGGGTCGAAGCTACCAGACCTGCTAAAGCACCAACGTCAGTTACGCCAATTGCCATTTCGTTGCCAATCCAGGGCTTAATATCAGTATCGTAATTGCCCATATTAGCCAATTTTAGCAAATCGGTTTGCTGAAAAACATTTTTCAATTCAGGAATATTGGAAAGATAATCGGATACAGCTTGCCAGCCTTTGATTTGGTCAGAAGTGGCATTAGTGTTAAAAGTAGTATAAATCGTAGTATCGGGCGCGAAATATTGCGCCAGGTCCGTTTTAACTCCCCGCGTAACCTGATAGGCCGCCGGAGCAATCGTCGCGGCGGGGGCTGGTGTCGCGGTAACATCGCCGCAAGCGGCCACAACCGCCCCAAGTCCCAGCAAAGCTACCAGCATCAGGCTAAAGCGGGAAAAGTGTTTTACTATTCTCATAAAAAATTTCTCCATTATTTCCAGTGAACTACAGCTTTATATCTATGCGCCCGAAAAACAGCCGCAAAAAGCAAGCCTCATAAGATATACGAAGCGAACCGGGCGATAGTTACAAAAATCAGGGGCGCATACCAAAAGAAGGGCGACCAATTTGGGCCGGAAGCAAGGCGTAAGCGTCTTTCACCCAATCGCACAGCAAAAGCCGGCTGTCTCTGGGGTCAATTATTTCCTCGATGCCAAAACGTTCTGCTGTCCTGAAGGGGGAGCGTACCGCGTCCAGCCGTTCCCGGATTTGCTCAACTAGCGCGGCAGAATCCTCGCTATCTTCCAGTTCCTTGCGATAGGCGGCTTCTATTCCGCCTTCAATGGGCAGCGAACCCCAATCCGCCGAGGGCCAGGCAAAGCGTTGGACAAAGCGATGGCGGTTGGTCATGCCCGCGCCGCCTACGCCAAACACCCGCCGGATAATAATTTCAGCAGTTGGGATGCGAGCCTGATAAATCGCCGAAACTGCCCGCACCGCCGGGCGAATCGTGCCGCGCTTTTCAGCCAGGCTACCGATTACAATACCGGGCTGGTCGGTCAGCACTACCAGTGGCAAATGAAAGGTTTGGCATAAATCTACCAGCCGTATCATTGCGTCCGCTCCTTCGACGGTCATACCGCCGCCGCCACTCAAAGGGTCAGCCGCCACTACCCCAACGGGATGCCCATCCAGTCGGGCCAGCGCGGTGACGGTTGCCCCACCATAACGGGCCAGTTCCAGCACTGAATCTTTGTCAAAAATCTTGCTTAAAATCGGGCGAATTTGATAAACCCGCCGACGATTGCGCGGAATAGCCGAAAGTAGCGATTCTTCGCGCCGGTTCGGAGAATCGTCATTCGCCTGAATTGGGGGAAGCTGAAAAACACTTTGAGGTAAGTAGGCCAAAAACTTTCGGATTAAATCAAAGGCTTCCTGCTCGGTTTTAACCAATACGTCCACCGCGCCGCTATTGCGGTGAATATCCGCCCCGCCTAATTCTTCTTTGGTTAAATTTTCGCCCGTCCCAAACTTTACCACGGGTGGCCCGGCCACAAACAATTGCGAAAGCTTTTCGACCATAATCGAGAAATGCGAAGCCGCCACCCGTGCCGCACCCAGTCCGGCCACCGACCCTAAACAGGCCGCTACCACTGGCACAAGGTTCAGGTTATCCACCACATAATCCCAGGCCGGGTTTGCCGGAACGTAGGTAAAGCCGTGTTGTTCCAGCATTTTGACGCTACCGCCGCCGCCCGTTCCGTCTACCAGCCGCACCAGCGGGATTTGCAAACTGTTGGCAAGCTGTTCGGAATAAATTTGCTTGCCGACAATGCTGGCATCCGCCGCCCCGCCTCGCACCGTAAAATCGTCGCCACCGACTACGATTTTGCGCCCGTTAATCCGGCCTGTCCCGGTCACAAAATTTGCCGGACGAAAGTTTTTAAGCTGGCCTTCCGCGTCATATTCGGCGTGTCCGGCCAGCACGCCGCTTTCGTGAAAAGAATCGGGGTCAAGCAAAAGGGCGATGCGTTCTCGCACCGTCAGCCGTCCCTGCGTATGATGTTTGGCGATTTTCTCCGGCCCGCCCATTTCCGCCGCTAATTTTTTGCGCCGCTCCAG
>JBBQGP010000038.1:0-33033 GCA_038323095.1 Chloroflexia bacterium
TCTGAGCCATCTACATCTACAAAAGGATAAGCTAAATTACTAAAATCATTGGTTCGGCCAAAAGCTACAAAAGGAACATTCAGGGTGCGGAGCAAGGCAATTCGTTCATCCTGCTGGGTTATATCGGTTAGCACCAGCCCATCTACGCGCCCGCTACCAACCAGTTCCCGGTAAACCTCCTCGCTATTATCCAAAGCGTCGGCAACTGTTACCAGCAAACTTAAATCGTGCTTTAGACAAGCTACCGAAAGTACCCCGATAAACTCCTTAAAGAAAGGTTCTGCCTCCTGGTGTTTGCTCAAACGCGGAGCAAAACCAATCGTGTTAGTTTTCCTACCCTGCAAACTACGTGCCACCGCGCTAGGGTAATAATTCATTTCCTGAGCAATAGCGGTTATTCGTTTGCGAGTGTTTTCGTTTACATCGCTATAACCGTTCAAGGCCCGCGATACGGTTGTAACTGATACTCCGGCTTTTTTTGCAACATCAATAATGGTCGCCATCTCAGCAATCTACCTTCTAGTTTAGTAAAGCTGAATACAAACCATCCAGATATTTGCAGAATTACCAGATTTGCAGCTTTTCCTAAACGTCTGGAAATTGAAATCGAATATCCGAAACGTTTTGGAAGCACTTCCATTATTATCCAAAACGTTTCGGATGTCAAGAGGTTTTTACCCGAATTTTTTAAAATTGGTAGAGCTTGTTTAATCCTACCTGTATTTACATGTAGGAGGGATTTCCAATCCCGATTTTACCTAAACCCGTCTTGGTCGAGATTGGAAATCCCCTTACACGAACCCTGAAATTAGTAATTAATCCCGGCGCGAATTGCGACGCTGGATAAAGACTAAACCAACTCCGGCAGTTAGGGCGATAAGCACTAGACCGCCCAGAATAAGTAATAAAGTATTATCAGGCTTGTTCTCGACTGTTCCACCCTGTCCTGCCTTTGGCGAAGAAGGAGCATTGCCGCCCTGCCCACTCGCCGCTCCGCTATTGCCGGGTTGTCCGCCGCCAGAAGTAACGTTGCTGCTGCCAGTTTGCGAAGTGGCCGGAGTCGCTGCCGTAGTATTGCCGCCCTGATTACCAGTTTGGTTGTTAGAATTGGTCGCGCCTGTACCAGTTTGGTTGTTAGAATTGGTCGTACCGTTCCGGCTTTCTACAAATACCGCCGTAGTCATAGCTGGAACGTTAAGCGTGCCGGAAGCGGCATCGTAGCGCGAACTTTTCACAATATCAGACGAAGCCGCCTGAACTGGGTGCAACGATAAAGCCGCGTTTGCCAGCGAACTATCCTTGAAATCCTGAGCCTGGGGCGTAGCGTTAAAGACTACCACAATCCGTTTGTATTGAGCGTCAAGCTGCGGCCCGCTTGTATCATTAAGTGTCATAACAATCAGGCCGGGAGTTTGGGACGGGCCGTTGTTCAAAAACTTTAGCCGGGTTTTAATATCGTCCGCCGTTTCCAGCCGGAAAAGCTTTGAACTTTTGCGGATTTGCAGCATTTCGCGCATGTGGTTCACGCTTTGCAAAATATCGGCCTGAGCGGGCTTGATACTGGCCGTCCCCAGCAAAGTCTTCATAAGCGGCCAATTTGTGCCGTTTTTGCTTTGGACTGGCAAGCCTACCCCAAAATTATTAGATTGGTAGCTAAAATCCAGACGGTTAAACCAATCCCCCGAATTGTAGCTATCCCGGTCTAGCGATTTGGAGCGAAGCATATCTTGGCCGGCGTGGAAAAACGGTATCCCCTGACTTAACCCGACTATATCCAAACCCATATCCTGCATCCGCGCCCGGTCTGAAGCTTTGGTATTAGTAGCCGCCTTGAAAGCCAGCGCATCAAAGAAAGTTTCGTTATCGTGAGCCTCGACATAGTTAATAGTATCAAGCGGCGTACCAGCATATCCGGCGGGCGCACCGTTGTAATCCACTTTTTCGCCCATAACGTTCTGCCCGGTAGCGTCGGTTAAGCTATAATCCTTCAAATTGCCCGCCAGCCCGATTTTTATCCAGTCGGCGTATTTAAGCAACCTGGCTTTCTGCTCGTCTTTTGTTCCCTGCTTGTCAAAATCGTTAGGCGAATAATACAGCCCGGTGGCAAAACCCTGCTCCTGCAAGGGATTAAAAGGCCCGCCTCCGCGCACGCCATCCCGCAAACGGTCATTAAAGGTACCAATACCAGTTCCGGCCAGATTGATTTGGGTAGCGTTTTGGCCGCGTGCGTTCTTGGCAACCTCGCCAAAATCCCAGCCTTCGCCATAAACATAGATTTTTGAGCCGTCCACGCCGTCTTTAGCCAGTGTTAAGCCTCGCAGCGCGTCCCGGATTTTGGTCATATTCGATACAAAATGATGGCCCATCAAATCAAACCGAAATCCGTCAATTTTGTAATATTTGGCCCAGGTCAAAACGCTGTCCACCATTAACTTTTCCATCATGACGTTTTCGGAGGCAGTATTGGCGCAACAGGTACTATTTTCGACCTTGCCTTCCGGGTTCAAACGCTGGTAATAACCCGGCACAATGCGGTCTAGCACCGACTTGAAATCCTGACCACTGGCAGTAGTATGGTTATAAACCACGTCCATGATTACCCGTAAGTTGCTTTGGTTCAAACCCTGCACCATTTGCCGGAATTCTTTAATCCGGCTTGCCCCGTCCGGCTGGCTGGCGTAGCTGCCCTCCGGCACAGTGTAATGAAAGGGGTCATAGCCCCAGTTAAAGCCGTCAGTTTCAGCGAATTTGTTGATAACAGTTTGTTGTTGGTCAGAAACAGCCGTTTCGCTGGCAATCTGGCTTGTATCCGCCTCTTTGCGGAGAGTTTTATCTTCTTCTACCGTCGCAAAATCAAACGCGGGCAAAAGGTGAATATGGGTTAATCCGGCATCGGCCAAAGCTTTCAAGTGCTTCATGCCGTTAGAATTAGGCTCGGTGAAGGCTAAATAAGTGCCACGCTTGGCTTCCGGCACAGTCTGGTCACTAATGCTAAAATCCCGAATGTGCAATTCGTATAGTACAATATCACTTAACGATTTTAGCTCCGGCTTTTTCAAATTGGCCCAATTGTCAGGGGCAAGAGCTGCATCGCTCAAGTTCACAATCTGGCTGCGCTTGCTATTGGTTGCCAGACTAAGCGAATAAGGGTCAGTCACCAGATTCTTTTCGACTTTGCCCGTGGATGGCACAAAAACTTCTACTTCATATAAATAGAATTTGCCCGACCAATCCGGGCTACCGTTAGCCGTCCAAATTCCCGTCCCTGCATCAAGCGTCATTGGTACTTCGTCGCGCTCACGACTGGTCGAATCTTTGTACATATAAATCTTGACGTTGCGGGCGGTGGGCGACCATAATTTCAGGCTAGGAGTATTGCCCTGATAAATTGGGCCAAGCTGCCCGTCGTATTGGTATATGTCGTCCAGCACACCTGCAATTTGGAGCGAAGTGGCATCCAAAAGCCGTCCATTCGAGCGCAAGGCCGATACCGCAATTTGCCCCTTTAGAATATCAGGTATTTTGCTTTGGTCGGCCTGATTTATTTTGAGGGCGGCGAACCCGGCCAACTGCGGGTATTTCTTCAAAATCTTATCGTTTAGGCCCGCCGCATCGTAGGTTAAATCCAGGCTATTGCCGCCGCTAACGCCACTTGTTTCAAGGCCAAGCTTGCCGTTCGGGTCGTAATAAAGCTTGTATTTATTGTCTGGCCCTCCGTCAATTTTCCAGGCAATTGTATCTTTGGCGACCCAATGGGCTTTGTATAGGCTAATGTCCCCTTGCTGGGCCTCGCCCACTGTCAAAAGCTTGCTTTTTGCATCAAACTTGAAAGCAATCGACGCGCCACTAAACGGCACGCTAAAGGCAATATTTGCCCCGTTGGGCGCACCGTTCGCCCCGAAAGTCTGGTCGCTGCTTTCGTTGATAGCGATTTTAGCTTCATAATTGCCCTGCGGAATCGCGCTGGTAGTAAGGGTATAAATACCATCAGCTTTAGGGTTTTGCATCCAGGTTTTCAAGCAATCGGCCTGAAAATCTTTGGCACAGCCAATTTTGGTCTGAAAGTTTCCGACAATAGTTGCAATTGTGGCCGATTTGCTATCAGCTACCCAATGGGTTTTGTGGTCATAATAAAACTTGACCGGGCCAGCTTTATCCACCGTTAGCGAAACATTGCCGCCGCCCGCCGCCGCTTTTGCCCCGTAATTCTCGTCCCAGCCACCGTTCAAGGCGGCTTTGTACTCGTAGTCACCAGCCGCCAGCGTCCAGCTACCCAACCACAAATCGTAATCCTTGTTGTAGGTCAAAAAAGTGGAGGAGCAATCCGGCGACCAATCTTTAGGACAGCCTAGCTTGCTCTGAATTGTACCAGCCACCGTCACGGTTTTAGGGTCTGGCGTAGCCTGAGCAGTTTGAGTTGTCCCAAGCGGGGACAGGGTGAGCAATAAAAGCATGACTAATGCCAGCAAAGAGATTTGCTTCCGATGCAAAGACCAAAAATTCATCTGTTTCTCCTCTAGTGGCTGTCAGGAAGTAGCCAAAATTTCGGGCAACAAAGCAAAAGTTGGCAAAGAAATTTGGAAAATACCTGCAAGCAGCAATTATTGTGAATAAAGCCGGAATAATTGTTTTGGTTTTACTATATTAGCACTTTTTATCCAACTTGTGAACGCGATTTTAGTCTTTGTAAGATTTGTTATTAAATGTTTCGTTTCTCCTAATCCTTAAGCTGTTGACATGGACATGATTTGGCTTTAGAATTAGATAAATATAATCTGGAAAAGTTGGTAGCAGCACTGGAATAAAACTTGCAACTGAGAAAGTGGCAAAATTAAAGCGGGACGGACTAACTAATGGTGAAAGTAAACGTACATGGTTTACAGGCGGGCGTTAAAAAATTATCCTCGCAATTGCTGGTAGCGTTGATGATTGTCGGGCTGGTGGCTTTTGTGGGGGTTTTTATCTGGCAATCTTTCCGTATAAAAGATATGCAGGGGCAGCTAAAAACCAGACAAACCGAATTGGCGGCAATCGAAGACCGCAACAGCCGGTTAAAAGAACATCTGGAATTCTATAACAGCCCCGGTTATATGTTGTACGTCGAAAAAGTTGCCCGTGAAGGTTTGGGACTGGCTCGACCCGGTGAAACCGTAATCTTGACCGTGCCTGATAAAAACGTAGCTGGCCCGGTTAATTCTCAAACTGTCCAAACTAATACACCCAATGCTCTAGCCACCGTCGCCGCTACCGCCCCAGCCGTCAAAAAACCGGCGTGGCAAAATTGGTTTGGCTTTTTCTTTGGTAGTAAAGAATAAAATATTGGAGGTTTTTATATAAATGAGTTTTTTATTTAATAAAAAAGTAGACCCGGCGAAGGCTTCGCGAATTCCACCCGGCCAATCCATGACCGAACGCTTCCCAGTCTTGCATTATGGCCCTGCCCCACGCACTGACCTTGCCAAATGGGATTTCAAGATTTTTGGGCTGGTGGATGAGCCGGTACGCTTTAACTGGGAAGAATTCAAGGCTTTGCCCACTACCACCGTCACCGCCGATATTCACTGCGTTACCCGTTGGAGCAAGCTGGACACGGTTTGGGAAGGCGTTTCGGTCAAGGAATTGATGAAGCACGCTAATCTCAAGCCAGAAGCCAAATTCGTGATTGCCCACGCCGAATACGGCTACACTGCCAATATGCCCCTTGATGTTTTTCTGGACGACGATGTATTGCTGGCCTATAATTTTGATGGTAAGCCACTCGAACTCGACCACGGTTGGCCGCTTCGTCTGGTCGTTCCAAAAAAATATTTTTGGAAAAGCGCGAAATGGATTCGGGGAATTGAATTCAAATCAGAGGACGCGCTGGGCTTTTGGGAGCGCAACGGCTATAACAACAACGCCGACCCGTGGAAAGAAGAACGCTACAGCGATAACAACTGGTAGTCATTAGAAATAAGCAAAGGGCCGGGTGAATTCACCTGGCCCTTTGCTTATTCTTGAACTTTACTTATTCTTGAAAAGTTGTAGTATTGAATTTAGCATCTTTGGTCAAATTCCGAAAGTGAAATAACTGTTTGCGTATGTTCAACAAAGCTTTAAGCATTTCACTCAAATCTTCCTGACTAACGTTTTGGTCAATTTGGCACATCTCCAGTGTAGCAATCAAATAAGTTAAGGGCTGGCTAATATCGTGCGAAAGCCGGGCCGCTTCTTCGATTATGGCGTTAGCCTGCGCCAGATTTTTAGAAGTTAAGTCCAACTGCTGATAGTCGTTTTGCCCATTGTTGCTTTGCTGCTCATGAAAAAAAAGGTCTGGTACATCAGCCATCATATCACCTCGTTTGCATCTACTGTTAATCTTAACTATAGATGCAAGGATTATACCATTATTCAAAAATTTACCGCAGCCCACACCTAATAAAGGAATTCAACCTGAAAATGTGGATAACCTGTAGATAAGCTACTAAAAACGGTTGATTACTCTTTTTAGTTGGTGGATAACTCTGTGGGTAATTTTGAGACAAGCAGATTTGTGTGGTAGTAGTAAATCAGGCTTAAAAGTGTGAAGATTAAAGAATTTGGCAAAATACTTAACTGGCATAGTTCTTGCCTCCCTATTTAATATGAGTGATAAAAACAGGAAAAGAGAAATAATTCAGGGAGGTTTTGAACTATGGCTAACAAGAATAATCAGCAGGGGCGCAAGGTACGGGAAGTTATGACTAGCGATGTTGATATTGTAACGCCTTCGGCCAAAATTTCGGATGCTGCCGAGAAAATGCGGAATCTGAACGTCGGTTCGTTGCCAGTGCTTGACCAGCAAGAATTGGTCGGGATTATCACTGACCGCGACATTACTATTCGGGCTACCGCCGATGGTGCCAGCCCGGATGAAGTAACGGTAGGGCAAATAATGTCACATTCGGTTGAAACTGTTTCGCCGGATACTTTGCTGGATGAAGCGACCCGCCGTATGGCCGAACTTCAAATACGCCGCCTGCCAGTAGTCGAAAACGGCAAGCTAATCGGTATGCTCTCGCTGGGTGACATTGCCACCGAGCCGGACGAGCGCAACAAGGCCGGAGCAGCCCTGACTAACATTTCCTACCCTTCCGAACCCCAAACTGAAACTAATCTTGACCCCAGAATGTAGGAAAACACTAAAACTGCCCACCTGATAATGTCGGGTGGGCAGTTTTAATTTTCGGACTATGCTTATTTTTAGTGTATAATAATTCGTAGCAGTCATATCTAATCCAAAATTTAGAAGAATAAGCTAGTTCAGCATGAGGTTTTCCTTAAAATCTGAAGCTTTTGCTTCATTTCAAATCCGTAACTACCGGCTGTACTGGGCTGGTAACTCCCTTTCAAAGCTCGGCACCGAAATGCAAACGGTGGCATTGGCCTGGCAAGTCTATTTGCTGACCAACGAACCCTTGAGTTTGGGCTTGATTGGGTTGGTACGGGCAGTTCCAGCAATTATCTTTTCGGTGGTTGGGGGAGCTTTGGCTGATAGCGTTGACCGCCGCCGCTTGCTTATCTGGCTGCAACTGGCCCTGATGCTAATTTCGGGGGTACTGGCCGCCGTAACTTTGAGCGGGGCGGCAACCCCCTGGATGTTTTACGCCCTGACTTTCCTGGCGGCGATTGCCAGCAGCATTGATGGCCCAACGCAGGCGGCCCTTGTCCCAACCCTTGTTCCCCGTCAACTTATGACCAATGCAATTACCCTGAATAATTTGGCGTGGAGTATGGCCGGAATAATCGGCCCGGCTCTGGGTGGATTGGCTATTGGTTGGTTTGGGGCGGGGGCAGCTTTTGGTTTTAACGCGGTTTCTTTTCTGGCGGTAGCAATTGCCCTGCTGCTGGTGGATGCTCCAGCCAATCGCCCGGTTCTTTCTGAGGCAGAACGTAGCATTAACGGCAATTTGAGCCGTATCAAAGATGGTTTTGCCTTTGTACTAAAGCACCGGGTTATCGGCGGGCTGATGCTACTCGATTTTTTCGCGGTGCTTTCAGGGGCTTCGCTGACCTTGCTGCCAGTTTTTGCCAAAGATATTTTGAAGGTTGGGCCGGAAGGTTTGGGTTTGCTGGCGGCTGGCCCGGCGGCGGGTTCGATAGTCGGAGCCTTGTTGCTAACTTTTACCAAACGTCCCTCCCGACCCGGCCAAATCGTGTTAGGTTCAATTGTGGTTTATGGCCTGTGTACAGTTTTGTTTGGGATTTCCCGCGAATTCTGGTTTTCCTGGCTAATGCTGGCCGGAACGGGTATTGCCGATACTGTCAGTATGACCATGCGCCAAAGCATCCGCCAGATGTTAGCTCCCGAAGAAATGCGCGGGCGGATAAGCGGGGTCAGCTTTTTGTTTGCCGTTTCGGGAACGCAACTTGGCGAGTTTGAAGCGGGAGTCGCCGCCCAGCTTATTGGCACTCAACCGGCAGTCGCGCTGGGCGGGATGGCCTGTGTTGGGCTGGTTCTGGCGGTAGCGGCCTTAAATTCGTCTATCCGCCGCTTTGAATACGAAAAGGAAAATTTGCCCAAAGGAGCGCAAACCTAATTTTTAGTGGTTCTTTGCATCAGACCGTAACCTACCGCGAAAAGCCCGGAAAGGCCCAGCAATACTGTTGTAATCACCAAACCACCTTCGAGGCTATCGCGGTTGCTGCTTCCTGAATTATGTAAACTATCTACTACAATTCCACCAAACAAAGGGCCAATGGTTTGCCCAATAGCAAACAAAGCCGTCAAAAAGCTAAAGCTGGAAGTATAGCGTTCGCCCGGAACAGCGTGCTTGAGCAAAACAGTCGTGATTACCGGCGCACCGATTAAGGCTAATCCCAGCAAAGCCGCCCCGACAAATTGCACCGCCAAAGAATTTATCAAAACCAGCAAACCGCCTGATGCACCAATAAACAAGGCTACCGACAGCGTAAAGCCGTTTGGATAGCGGTCAGTCGCCCTGCCCCATAAAAATCCACCAAAAACCCCGGTTGCGCCCGTTACTGCCCAGATTAACCCGGCCAAAACTTCGGGCAAGCCTTCTTCCTTCAGGAGTGAAATAAAATAAGTTGAATAAATAATGTAGCCAAAACCAAAGCTAAAATAAGAAAACGTCAAAAAGAGTAAGCCGCGTAATCGAAACAAGTTGGCAATAATCGCCGAAAGTGGATAGTGAACAATTGGGGTGGGATTAGCAGAACGTGCGACCACCGGGGCGGGTGGATTAGTACGCTTGATATTGCGATGAGTACCAAAGGCGGCAACTAATCCGGCCAAACCCATCAGCGACCAGACAATTCGCCAGGCCAAAGCCGAGCCGGTACTGATAATTGGCGGGGCAATCAGGCCCGAAACTACAATACCAAGTGAACCGCCCATCCAGATAAGCCCGGTAGCCCGGCCACGTTCCGCCGGGTAAATTCTTTCGAGCAAAAGAGCCATCGAAAGCACCGTTGCCAGAGCCGAAAAAAAGCCAATTAGACCCCGCCAAAAACCGAGCTGCCACAAATCAAGGCTGGTAGCCGAAGCCAGCATCGCCAAATTCATACCCAGCAGGGCAATAATATTTAGCCGAATACGATTACCGTAGCGGGTCAGCAAAGGCGGGATAAGCAACGTTCCGAGTAAATACCCAGCGAAATTAGCCGTCCCGACCAGCCCATAAGTGCCATAGCTACCCTGCAAATCGGCCCGAATTGCCGGGACGAGCAAGCCATAAGAGAGCCGCGAAAAGCCGATAATTACTGCAAAAGAACCCGCCGCCCACCATACCAGCGTACTTGCGGCGTGCTGATAATGCTCCGTTCCGCCCTCAGCCGCCAGTTCATCCTTTGTAATAATCGTAGAAGTCCCCGACGACTTCTTTTTTTCCATTTTTATTCTTCTCCCTGAAAATTTTGGATTCGTTAAATTAAGTGTAACACTTTTTTCGCCTTTAGCAAAATAAAATCTCCTGGCTGCCTTGGAGCTAATTAAAAATTGGGTGACTTTTTAATTCTAAAACCGTCTGATTTGTAGTATAGTAGAAGGACTAAAACCTTTGAGAGTGAAATAAAAAATTTGCCAAACTATGCTAACTACTACAATTGATTTAACTGATGAAGAATTGGTGGCGCGTTGCAAAAAAGAGCTACCCAATAATACCCGCAGCTATGAAGTGCTGGTGCAACGCCACATGAACCGGGTTTACAGCCTGGTTTATCGGGTAGTTTGCGATAAAGAAGAGGCCGAGGATATTTCGCAAGAAGTATTCATCAAGGTTTATAATAACCTGAAAAAGTTCGAGGAACAGGCCGCTTTTTCTACCTGGCTTTATCGGATTGCCACTAATACCGCGCTGGATGCTCTGGATAAAACTAAACGTCGGCCTCAAAAAGCTCCGCCAGTCAAAGCCAGCGAGGGCCAAGAAGAAATTAATTTGCTGGAAATGCAGGCCGGGCCACGCCAGGAAAGGCCCGAAGAAGCGGCAGAGCAAGCCGAATTGCGCGAATGTATTAGCAGAGTGCTGAAAAAACTGGACAAGGAACAGGCTCGAATGTTAATGTTGCGCGATTTTGAGGATTTGAGCTATGATGAAATTGCCCGTTCGCTAGGGTTGGGCTTGAGTGCTGTCAAAATGCGGATACACCGGGCGCGGCTCTCGTTTCAGGATATTTTCGGCCAGTTTTGCGGCAAAGTTCATCTAAATTTTTCTAGCAAAGACTAGCTTAGGAACTAAGGTTTTTATGAATTGCAAAGAATTAAGCGTACTTATTCCCGATTTGGTAGATGGCACGCTTTCGCCGGAAGTACGGGCGGAGGCGGAAGTCGCTCTAGTTGATTGCGCGGAAGCACAGCGCGAGTTGGAAATTGCCCGCCGGGTACGTGAGTTCTTGGTAGAATTACAAGCTGAAAATGCCCAATTTCAAGTACCGCCCGGCTTTGAAGCCAAACTAATTGCCCGAATCCAAAGTCAGGGTGGCACGCTGGATTTGCTGGATTTATCTTCCAAAGCTTTTGGCTTTTGGCTAATCGAATTGGCTAATCTGGTCGGGGGGTTACTCGATAATCGCCCGCGTCCGACCACCGCCTAAAAGGTAGAATATGACGCTTGAACCTGTGTTAGAATCACTTCGCAAAATACTTACCGATATTGTAGATTTTATTCCCCGCTTTGTTAATGGGCTGATAATTTTTATTGTCGGCTATTTGATAACCCGCCTGGTTAGCTGGCTTATTACTTTTGTTTTGCGGCGCATCCGGCTTGACCAATTAGCCGAGCGGGTTGGTGTTTCCAGCGTTTTAGGCGGGTTGGGCGTGCGAATACCAGTTTCGCGCCTGATAGCCCAAATCGTATTTTTCTTTTTGATACTCAGCTTTGCGACGGCGGCGGTGCAACTTATGGGGCTGGCGGCTGTCGCCGAATTGCTCCAAAATGTACTACGCTTTATTCCCCGCGCCATTAGTGCCGCAATTTTGCTGGTGTTTGGCTCAATGCTGGCCCGCTTTTTGGGCAATACCGTCGAAACCGTCGCCGAAAACGTCAATGTTAATTATGCATCGGCTTTGGGCAAACTAATAGAATATGCTATCGTTATTTTTGCGGCGGTGCTGGCAATTTCTACGCTGGGGGTAGATACTACTTTGCTGACTACCAGCCTGACCATAATCATTGCGTCTTTAGGACTGGCTCTGGCCTTAACCTTTGGGCTTGGCTCACGTGATGCCGCCCGCAACGTTATCGCCGGTTATTACATCCGCCAAAGTTTCCGGCCCGGTCAGCAAGTTACCGCCGGACAGTACAGCGGAACGGTGCGGGCCACTTCGGGGGCCTATACCATTCTGGAAGTAACAGACGAAAACGGCACACTTCAAACTGTTTCTGTTCCCAATGCTATTTTGCTACAAAGTGCGATTGTTGGTCGCGAAAGTTGATTTTTTTCTAATTTCCTGCTGATTCAAAAATTTAAACTTCTACCCGGTTTTATTAACAAGATTTTAACAACTCTTGAATTTTACTAACAAGTTGTTAAAACCTTATTTATAAACATGGGTTATGCTTGTACATGGAAAGCTAGGAAACTGCCCAATCCAGATGCGTACAAACCTCGTCAAGCCTCGTCTTAATAGCACAAAAGTAAATTTTCTGGGAAGATTAGGTACAAAACTAATTAAACCGGGCAAGCTCTTCTAAATTACGATAGAATTGACTAACTCTTTCAGAGCGCACTGCTTATATTATCTAACTTTGCCAAGTAAAAAGCTGCGAAAGCACAACAACAAGAGGAGTAAATATTTAGAATGGCGACCACCACCAGAGTAAGTCCGCCGCCAAAGGCTGTGGAAGTTACCGGCAGTAATCTGGGAGACCGCCTTTTTGCCGGCCTAACCGCCATTTTCGCGGCGGTAATTGTAGCAATTGTGGTTTTGTTTGCAGTAGTTTTTACCGTAGGTTCTTTGGGCGCAATCGGACGCAACGGAACTGAATTTTTCACCAGTTTTAGCTGGCCTGAAAACGGCTTTGCCAACGACCAGGGCGTAATCCCCAAATTTGGTGCATTAAATTATATCTTTGGCACAATGATAACTTCGGCACTAGCTCTTTTGGTGGGCGGGCTTGCCAGTCTTGGCGCGGCCATTTACCTTTCGGAATACGCCCCTACCTGGCTACGCACTCCCCTTTCGTTTATGGTCGAATTGCTGGCTGCCGTACCCAGTATTGTTTATGGGTTCTGGGGTGTGCAATTTTTGTCGGGCCTTATGGGTGGAACTGGCGGGGTAGAACAATCCCTGCACAACGTCTTTGGCTGGTTGCCCATGTTCGACAACGTGATAACTAACACCAAAGGCCGGGAATTGCCGGTTTCTTTTGTGGGACGCGATATTCTGGTAGCCAGTCTGGTGCTTGCCATCATGATTATCCCGACCATCACCTCGATTACCCGCGATGTAATTCGGACTGTGCCGGACAGCCAGCGTGAAGGTATGCTGGCGATGGGCGCGACCAAATGGCAAGCCATTCGCAAGGCAGTTTTGCCTTTCGGTCAGCGCGGTATTGTTGGGGCAATTGTGCTAGGGCTGGGCCGGGCTTTGGGCGAAACCATTGCGGTAGCCTTCCTGATTGGTGGCGCAAGCACGGTAATTGGCCCACAAAGCACTCTGCTTAACCGGGGCGAAACTATTGCCAGCAAATTTGCCAATAATTATAACGAAATTTCCCCTGCCGATACCAACGGCTTTTCCAGCTTTTTGGAACTTGGTCTGGTTTTATTCGTAATATCATTAGGAATAAATGTTTTGGCGCAATGGCTGGTATCACGCGGTACCAAACGGCCTACCAAACAAACCGGGCTATTGGCGAAATTTTGGGGATTACTACAATTACTGGTTTTCCCTATTGCGGTGCTGGCAAGCAGCCCGTTCTTGTCAATTTGGATTTCGCTGCTTATTATTGTAGTTTGGGCAATTTTCAAGGGGCTAAAATTTCTGGAAGTTCGAGCCGAAGAAAAGGGTACCAAACTAGCCCGCCCGGTAGAATTAATTGTCAACCCGGATAAATCCTACCGCTATCGCAAGACTATGAATAGCATTATGCAAGTGCTGTTTATCATTGCCTTGCTGGTTGCGATTATTCCTTTGGCGGCAATTTTTATTCTGGTAGCCAGCCGCGGTTTCCCGGTATTGTTCCAAAACGGCTTTTTGACCAATGATACCAGTGGTCGCCCCCTGTTTGGCGGCGCACCTAGTGCCAACACCGGGATTGCTCAGGCTATTTTGGGTACGGGTTTGATGGTTGGGATAGGTTCATTGATAGGTATTCCGTTGGGTATTCTGGCCGGGATTTACCTGTCCGAATATGGCGATAACCGCTTTGGCCGGATTGTACGTTTTACCGCCGACGTATTGCAGGGTATCCCAAGTATTATTATGGGCCTGTTTATCCTGACGGTTGTAATTAACAATAGCTGGTTTGTACAGGGCCAAAAATATAACGGCTGGGCGGGAGCTTTGGCTTTAGCGATTATGATGGTGCCGATTATTACCCGAACTACTGAAGAAATCTTGCGGCTTGTACCAGTAGCCTTGCGCGAGGCTGCGTTAGCTCTGGGAGTGCCAAAATGGAAAACTACTCTGACTGTTGTAATCCCTTCGGCCCTGAGCGGAGTTGTAACTGGCGTAATTCTGGGGGTTGCCCGTATTGCCGGAGAAACTGCTCCTATTCTGCTTACAGCACGCGGCAACGACAGCTTTAACGGCCTGAACGACCAAACCCCGGCCCTAACCCTGATTATGTACACTTATGGTCGCCGTCCCGAACAATTGGCGGTAGACCGAAGCTGGGGCGCAGCTTTTACCCTAATGGTCATAGTCTTGCTATTAAGTTTAGGGGTGCGCTACTTAACTCGCAGCCGGATAAAGGCGAGTTTGTAGAAATTTTTAAGAGGAAATAATGCAGGAAGTTTTAGAAAATTCTGATATAGAAAGCCAATCAGGGATAAACCCGCGAACTATGCGGGTTAAAAACCTGAACGCTTATTATGGCAAGCATCAGGCTATCAAAAATGTTAGCCTGAAGTTTCAGCCCAACGAAATTACGGCTTTAATCGGGCCGAGCGGTTGCGGTAAATCTACGCTACTCCGTAACTTAAATCGGATGCACGAAGTAATTTTGGGAGCGCGGGCCGAGGGAGAAATTTGGCTGGGCGAGGTTAATATTTTGGATAAAAGAACCGATCCAGCCTTAATTCGGCGTAAAATCGGCATGGTTTTTCAAAAACCAAACCCTTTCCCGGCTCTTTCGATTAGGGAAAACGTGGTTTCGGGCTTGCGTTTGCAGGGTGAAGATAACCCGCATAAGCTTGACCGCATCACCGAAGAAAGCCTGAAACGGGCTTATTTGTGGGATGAAGTAAAAGATAAACTGGACGAACCCGGTACTTCTTTAAGCGGTGGTCAGCAGCAGCGTTTGTGTATTGCCCGCACGATTGCGGTTGAGCCAGACGTTATTTTGATGGACGAACCCTGCTCGGCCCTTGACCCGATTTCGACTATGCGTATTGAAGAACTGATGCTCGAACTCAAGAAACGCTTTACTATTATCATCGTAACCCATAATATGCAGCAGGCCGCCCGTGTTTCCGACAAAACCGGCTTTATGTTGGCCGGAGCAGAGCGTACCGGCGAATTAGTCGAATATGGGGATACCAAAAAAATGTTTACCAATCCTCAAGATAAACGTACCGAGGATTATATCAGTGGGAGATTCGGATAATATATGAGTGAAGCAATTAGACCATTGGCTACTCCCTTTCAGCTAAAAGCGGTTGGGGCAGCCGAAAAAACTTTGACCGAAGCTACTGAACAAGCCGAAACTAAAGTTGAAGTCGAAAGCCTTAACTTTTACTACGGCAAGTTTCAAGCTTTGCGTAATATTAACATGAACGTGCCAACCCGCCGGATTACAGCTATTATAGGGCCGAGTGGTACGGGTAAATCAACTTATTTGCGCTTGCTCAACCGTATGAGCGATTTGACGATTGGCGCAAAAGTCGAAGGCCAAATTAAAATTGATGGACGCGATATTTTCAGTAGCGGGCTAGACCCGGTACAACTCCGTCAGCGCGTCGGAATGGTTTTCCAGCGTCCGAACCCCTTCCCCAAATCTATTTATGAAAACGTAGCTTACGGGCCGCGTATGCACGGGGAACGGGACAAGAAAAAGCTGGACGAAATTGTCGAACGTTGTTTGCGGCAGGCTTACATTTGGGATGAAGTAAAAGATAAGCTCAAAATTGCCGCTACTGCCCTGAGTGGTGGTCAGCAGCAGCGTTTGTGCATTGCCCGGACTATCGCGGTTGAACCCGAAGTAATTTTGATGGACGAACCTTGCTCGGCCCTTGACCCGATTTCGACTATCAAAATCGAAGAACTAATGCTGGAATTGCGCCGCCGCTACACAATTGTGATTGTTACTCACAATATGCAGCAAGCCGCCCGCGCCAGCGATTTTACTTCGGTCTTTATGATGGCTCCTGACCGCGCCGGAGAACTGGTCGAGTTCGGCTTGACTCGCGACGTGTTCACCAATCCTAAAAACGAACGCACCGAGCAATATATTACCGGGCGTTTCGGTTAGAAATAATTATCAAAAAAGGCGCACTTGGATGCGCCTTTTTTGATACAGAATTTATTGAAAACCTATCCTGATAGGTAAAGTTTTGTAGAACTTGCTCCGCCAGCATTTTGACCAATACCCGTTGGGGTGAGTTTTGAGGTTAGGCAGCTTGTGCCAAAGGCAAAGGCAGGCTAATTTTGGTAACTTCCTCTTCCAAAGAATAGCGTACCTGGAAACCAAAATTCTTGCAAAGTGATTTCATGCCATAATTTTCGGGATGAACGTCGCCGACGATACGGTCAAAACCGCGTTCTTGCCCGATTTGAATTAAGTGTTTTATTAGTTCCCGGCCTAACCCTAAACGTTGGCAGCTATCACAGATTGTTAGCGATATTTCCCCATCGTTAGTACCACGTACCTTAACCAGCCGGGCCGCTCCCATAATAGAGCGTTCGCCTGTTTCTGCGTCCTCATGTTCTGCCACCAATACCATCTCATTTTGGTAATCAACCGAACAAACCCGCTTCAGGCGTTCAGGGGCAATGCGCTGGCTAAGACCAAGCGCGGTAAACCAACGCATATAGACGCTGCGTTCCGAAAGCGATTCATGAAATTTGACTAATAGTGGCTCATCTTCGGGCCGAACCGGGCGAATAACAACATTTGTGCCGTCGTTGAGCCTAGCAGACTGCACATACTGGAACGGGTAGCGGTGGCTATAATTTTCAAATTCTGGCAAATATAAAATATTATCTTTCATCTTTATTTGTATTCTACTTAATCCAGGCTTTATCTAAACGCCACTTTGAGCCAGAATAAGCACACTATTTATTATTAGATTCCAACATGATGTTTGCAAAAGTTTCTTTTTAAACATCTGCATCAAGAAGAGCAAGAATTGTGCCTTTGTGAAATAATTCTCAAACAGTAACGTGATGTTAATCACTTATTAATTCGGCCTGAAAGCTTAAAATTAACTGAGAATTTAGATTATTAAAAGATAGAAGAAGGAGATTTTTCAAATTGAGTACGAGTAAACAATGCCCGCGCTGTGGTGCAAATAATCCGATAAATAATACTTTTTGCAGCAATTGTCGAGAAAATTTATTAAACTCTCAGGCTACTTTAATTAGCGTTCCCGTTTCTAACCAAACGCCGAATAATCCGCCGCCTGCCATGCCTTATAATCAACCACCCAACCCGAACACACCCTACAACCCGCCACCTAGCTCGAATATGCCGCCGCCCGCTCCACCTTATAACCAGCCGCCCAATGCGCCTTATAATCAGTTTTATAATCAGCCCGTTGCAGACCCTACCCAGGTAGTCCGAATGACCCCGCCTACCCCGCCGCGCAAATCATCCAAACTGCCCCTGATTATTGGGGGTGGGCTACTTGGCCTGATTGCACTAATTGCCCTGGCTATGCTGCTGGTGGTTAGCCCTGCTATCCAGAACGGCAACGCTACTGCCACCGCCGTTGCTTCCAGAGCTACCGCTACCGTTGTAGCCCAAACGCAAGCCACCAACGCCACAGCTACCGCCAACGCCAATGCGACAGTCACGGCTAATGCTAATGCCACCGCCACTGCTGCCGCCGACGCAACAGCTACCGCCGCCAGTAACGCGAGTGCCACCGCCACCGCCCTGGCTAATTCCAACGCAACAGCAACGGCTAACTCTAATGCGACGGCTGCCGCTAACGCCACCGCCACCGTTGCGAGTAGCAATAACGCCAAAGCAACCCAAACTGCCGCCGCCCGTCCTGCGACAACGACTGCCAGCACTCCCCGCCCTGCTACCACGACGGTTGCCGCTACCGGCCCGATTACCGCGCCTTCGGGCTATCAAGTTTATACCAATAATGACCAAAATAAACTTTACGTTGCAATTGCCTATCCAAAAGGCTGGCAAGTTGACGAAATTGATGATAAACTTGTAGCCGATTTTGGAGATAGCAACGGAAATTATTTGACGGTAGTACGTTCAGTTGATGCAGTCTCCGACATCCCACCAGAAGCTTACAATGCACGTATTCGGGAAAGTCGCATAAAAGATGGCTGGACTTTGCGAACGACTGGCAGCCGTCGTTTCGGGTTTGCCGGAGAAACCTGGGTGCAATCTGCCTTGCAAAAGCAGGATGGCGCAGATTTAAAGGTGCTTTGGATAATGGTCGCCTTACATAAAGGTACGGCCCACGCGGTTTATCTGGAAGGCAACGACAAAACCTTTAACGACCTCCTGGCCGACCAGTTTAGCGAAATGCTAAATTCAATGCGCTTTCTGGATGGGCCGGTTTACTCTTTTGCCAATGAAACCGCCGAGTCGCGCAACCCGGATGGTTTGTACATTATTAACTACCCGGTCAATGATTGGCAGTTGGACGATAAGCAACGGGTTAGCCGCAAGGATGGCAAAAACGACGATTTGTTTTACGTCCGGGATGCCATAGTCAGTAGCAAAAGCGTTACGCAAAATCTGGAAGATTTCAAGCTCGATTTGCAAACCAACGTCTACAAAGACCAAAACTTCAAAGAAACCAAGCGTTTCGACCCGGTTAATCTGGGCGGTGGGGTGCAAGAACAATTCTTACAATTTACTTATACCGGCAGCAACGGCAGCACCCTTTTTGGTGAATTAGCCATTCGCAAGCAAGGCCAGTACGTTTACGCGGGGGTTTATCGCAGTTCTTCCGCCAGCGAACTAGGTACAATGTATCGGCTCTTGTGGCAATATCTGATTTTCCAGAAAAGCTAGGCTTTTTAGCACAATTTAGTGCAAGAAGGGGGTCAGACCGGGTGGTTTGTCCCTTTTTTTGGTGATGAAGACTGAGTATCAATTTTAGGCGAGGTAAAGCCGGGCTTGATAGTTCAGCCATCAGTCATAAGAACTCAAAATTATAGTTATAAACAAGTAGCAAGATTTTCTCTGCTCAATTCTTAGGAGGTTTTTCTTACAATGACTCAATTTTCACTCGGCTCAATTTCGGCCACTACTCCAGTAACGACGGCGGCTATTGCAAAACTTGATACCGAAGGGATGTTAAAGTGTCTTGCTGAACTTGTAACTATTCCAAGCGTTACCGGCACTGCCGCCGAAAGTCAGGCTCAACATTGGTTCGCCGGGCAGATGCGCGAAAGTAGTTTTGAGACCGATTTATGGTCAATAGATTTGGCCGAAACAACGGCAGACCGCGATTTTCCGGGTATGGAGGTGGAACGTAGCGAAGCCTGGGGTTTGGCCGGAACGTGGGGTAATCCAGAAGGCCCGACGCTGGTGCTAAACGGACATATTGATGTCGTTCCAGCGGGCGATTTGCGGCAATGGCACGACGGCGAAGCTTTTAGCGGGCGCGTTGCCGAGGGCAAGCTTTATGGGCGTGGCGCGTGCGATATGAAGGCCGGGTTGGTATCCAATTTGTACGCGGTAAAAGCAATTCAGGCGGCGGGGATAAAATTAAAGGGGCAGGTATTGTTGCAAAGTGTAGTCGGCGAAGAAGATGGCGGGCTTGGCACTTTCGCCACCCTACGCCGGGGCTACCGGGGCGATGCGGCGATTATCACCGAACCCACCGAATTACAAATTATTCCAGCTTGTGCAGGGGCTTTGACCTTCCGGCTGCACCTGAGCGGGCTTTCGGCTCATGCCAGCGTTCGCAAGGACGGAGTAAGTGCTATTGAAAAGTTTTGGTTGATTTATGATGGGCTGGAAAAATTGGAAGCGCGGCGCAACCAGCCCGGCCATCCCTTAATGGCCCGCTTTGAATTGCCTTATCCTTTGAGCATTGGCAAAGTGACGGCGGGCAATTGGCCGAGTAGCGTCCCGGATGAACTGGTGGCTGAGGGCCGTTTGGGAGTAGCTCTGGGCGAATCACCGGAAGTAGCACGCGCCGCCCTGGAAGAAGCGATTGTCGATGTCTGCGAGGGCGATAAATGGCTACGCGAGCATCCAGCAGTAGTCGAATGGTTCGGCGGGCAGTTCGCCAGCGGGCAAATTTCGCCAGAGCATCCACTTGTCCAGTTAGTTAGAGAAACGCATCAGCAGTTACACGGCGACCTGCCTGCGGTTCACGGTGCGCCTTATGGCAGCGATTTGCGCCTTATGACCGGGCTGGGTAGTATTCCAACCCTGCATTATGGGGCGGGTAGCGTCAAGCAAGCCCATGCTCCCAACGAATACGTACCAATTGATGAGTTGGTTACGGCTACTCAAACTTTGATTGCGATTATTTTGCAATTCTGCGGTTACGAAAACTAGAATTTTGCCCCCGTTTTAACAGGCCATTTTCGAGAATGGCCTGTTTCTTGCATAAAGACTCTGTGATAGTACAATTGAGCTGAAATACCAAGATTTATGTAAAGCTAATCGATTGTCACAGGGATATTTTTTGCAGAAGGGAGCGGGTAGAATGAACATTTCAATTAATTTGGCCTTGCCGGATTTGGTACAACCTCTAATTTATTTAATAATTGGTTTACTGGTGCTGACTTTTATAACCGGGTTGGCCCGTACCCGGCTTGGTTTGGGATACGTAGCAGTTTTGCTTTTAGCCATCCCCGGAAGCTGGCTTTTCGCTCATATCCTGAAACTTCAGGTTTTCGAGGGGATAAATTTGGCAGGTGTACCTTTAATCGAAGCCACGTTAGGGGCAGTTCTTTTTGGCTTGATTGGAGTAACGGCCTGGGGTCGGGCAGGGTCGCGCCGCTACGCCTAAGCCTGAGTGGGGGCGGGAGCGGCTGAGCTTTGGGGAATTGCGGGCGCAAGTTGATTTTTTAATTCCTGTAAAGGAATAATAATATAAAAAGTCGTACCTTTCTTTTCGTGGCTCTCCACTGTCACCCGCCCGTGATGACGTTCGACAATCGATTGGACAATCGCCAAGCCCAAACCATGACCTCCAGCGGCCCGACCTTCGGCGGTCTGCACTCCCGGCTTGAATATTTCCTCGCGGTCAGCCGCCGTAATAATTGTGCCATCGTTCCAAACCCATAGCTTTAATTCTTCCTCATTTACTGTGCCGGGCCGGATAACCCGGCTGGCTCCGATACCAATTCCGCCACCACTAAATTTGCGGGCGTTGCTGACCAAATTCAAAAGGGCGTGTTCCATTAAGCCTGCGTCCATTTCGGCTTCGGCGATTTCCACCCGCCGGGTAATATTAAACCACCGCAAATCTACCAGCCGCAAAACCTTATCTATCAGTTCGGCCAAATTCACTTTTTGCAATTCGAGTTCAATTTCGCGCCGGGTGAGCAAGCCATTAAGAGTAGCGACACTGCTGTCGGCGATTTCCACGATTTTTTGCAAATTTTGGCTGGTATCAAACGATAAATCGGGCCGGGTAATCAGGGATAGTTGGGCAAGGCTTTTCATATGACCAAGTGGGGCTTTAATATCGTGCCTTACTGCCGTTGTCATGGCATTATTAGTATTGATTATTTGCTGCAAACTATTAAGCCGCTCGGTCAAATGCTCGTTTTGCGTCCACAAAAGCTGCGAAAGCTGTTGGTTCATGCGGCCCATCGGTTGAAGAATGGCATTAATTACAAACCAAACTACCAATCCAGCCAGCAAAAGAGCGATTAAACTAATAATCACCATTGTTTCAAAAGCCTTTTGCTGGTTCGCGGTCATTTCTAGCAAAGCATTTCGAGCCTGAGCGGAAAAATTGGCGGCAAAAGTATAAGATAGTTGTGTCATCGCCTGGGTTAAGGGCTGCAATTGCGTTTGGATTATTCCGGCGCGAATTTCGAGGGGTTGCTCCTGCGCTTGCAAGTAAGTGCGTTCAAAATCGGTTTCTTTTTCCCAAAATTCGCCATTTTCTAACTGGCGCAAGCTATGTTGCAAATAGCCACTTTGGATTTGGTAGCTAATTCGACGGTGTTCGGCTTTATCCTGATTCTGCAAAAGAATAAGCTCGATTTGGTTTTGTTGGGCCTGCAAAAGCGCGGGCAATTCTCTGGTGTAAGCAGTCGCTTCTTCCAATTCAAGCAAACGTTGTCCGACCAGACTGTTTTGCTTGAAATTGAACAAGGCAAACGAAATTACTGCTATCGCCAGCAAAGCGGTAACGCCAAACGCACCGACAATTTTAAGGATAATTGGTTGGATGAAACGTCCCGTATTAAAGTTGCTTGCGCCCGACGCGCTGCGTTTGCTGGTACTCATAGTCCCTACGATGTAAGATAGCTAAGTAAGACCAAAATGACATAAACCAAAACTGAATTTACTGCTCCTGCGCGGCTCGTTCTACAGTTTGCACCAAATGCAGCAAGCCGCCATTTGCGCCCGTTTTGGAAACAGTAGCAAAAAACCCCAGATTGCGATTTGTGCCAATCTGGTGCAACAGTTCATCATCATTGGAATAAAGAATAAATTTGGAATTGCTATTCAAGCCGTTTTGCCGCAACCACGTAACCATACCGAGCGGGGTCATATCCAGCAATTTGTTTCCCTGCTTGTCCCGTAAAATATTATGCCCATCCAGAATAAATATATCTGCCGGGCCGTGTTCCTGACAAAGCGATTTGAAGCGTTTAGTCATTTCATCGCTTTTGCTGGTATCCAGCGCGAAAATTCTAAAGCCTCTGGCGTGGAGAGCCGCCGTAACTGTATCGCGGTCTAGCTGTTCATCATCACCGTAGATAATGTACATTAAAATTGCCCCTGTGTTTCTAGGAATGACGAAAGTGTTTGGTCTATTATAGCACTTTATCAAGATTTGTGGCAGCAATATTTTATCATTTCTATAGCTTTGTTTTGCCATAGTTTTGACACATTAAGAAGTATATCCAGACATCACGAAACTTGATTGCCCATCCAAACTTTGTAGGTTATGATAGCCAGGTAACAACTATAAACCAAAAGCTCGAAAAACAACAGACAAGACCGACAATATAAAAAATGAGAAGAAAAAATGGAGAGAAAAATTGTCAGAATTAACAGGTAAAGTTGCGCTTGTCACCGGGGCAGGTCGCGGGATTGGGCGGGCGGCTGCGATTGCATTGGCCGAAAAAGGGGCAACTGTCGCCATTTCTGCCCGTAACGAGGCCGAATTAAGGGCGGTAGCGGCAGATATTAGGGCAAAAGTCCTGAGCATACCGCTTGATTTGGCCGAAGCGGGAGCGGCGGAAAAACTAATTGCACAGGTCGAAAACTCGCTTGGCCCGGTAGCGATATTAATCAACAATGCGGCGGTAGCCGGGCCGTTTGGCCCAAGCTGGCAGCTTGACCCGGACGAATGGGAGAAGGCTTTGCGGGTAAATCTGACTATACCTTTCCGGCTGGCGCGGGCGGCTTTGCCGGAAATGCTCAAGGCGGGCTGGGGTCGGATAATTAACGTTTCTTCGGGGGCGGCTCGTAACCCGATGGAGCGGGCCGGGCCTTATTCCACCTCAAAAGCCGGGCTGGATATGCTGACCCGCCAGCTTGCCGCCGATTTGAGCGGGACAAAAATTGTTTCTATCAGCTTTTATCCGGGTATAGTAGATACTGAAATGCAAACGTCTATTCGTAGCCAGCCCGTCGAAATAGTAGGCGAGGCTTTGTCCAGCCGTTTTAAGCAATATTACGCACAAGGTCAATTGCTTAACCCGGATGTGCCGGGTCGGGTAATTGCTGCTCTCGCGACTTCTGCCGGAGAAAGCTTTGACGGCAAGGTTATAGACGTGTACAGCCCCGAAGCTCAGGCTCTTTTGGAAAATTAGCTCTCGTTAGTAGCCGAATGGGTTGTCAGAGGTGGGGAGGAATTGGGCAGAGTGACGGTCAAAGCACGGGCTAAACGTCGTTGATGTATTTCTTTATCGCAAAGCTGACGGTAAGTTTCAACAATGCTGCGGGCGCGGGGGGCAAGCAGAAATTTGCCAAATTTGCCCAATATCCCGCCCAATCCGGCTTCTACCTGAATTATAACGCGACTATGCTTTGGGCCATGTGGCAAGGTTTGGGTGTAAGCTTTGGCCTGAAAGTGACCGCCCAATACCGGGTCTTGGGCCTCCCCTTCCATGTTTACCCGATAGCCCCGGTTATCTACGGCAGTCACATTGACCGCTCCTTCAAAACGGAAATTAAGTGGCCCAATCCGTACTTCGGCAGCCAAAAGATAACGATTTGGAGTGGTCTGGCGCACATAAACTAATCCGGGTAGCACCATTATTGGGCTAGGGAAATCAGTAAAAAATTCCCACGCTTCCTTATGAGTGGCTTTGACGATAAATTCTTCTTCAAAAATCATAAAGACCTAAATTTCTTCTGTCAAAAACTTTAAAGTTACCCGGTTAAAAGCTTCGGATTGGTCGAACATCATGTCGTGAGTGCCGTTCTCGATGTATTCGAGCCGGGCTGGAGCCTGTGTAATCAGCGAGATTACTCGCGGGCCAAGTAACGGCGGCAAAACCGAATCGGCGGTTCCCCACACCACCAGCGTAGGCATTTTTAGACTTTGCAGACTTTGTGCCGCCCTTTGCCCATCCTGGACAATTGCGTTAAGACTGGAAAAAAGAGCCAGCGTGTCAGTTCGCATTGTCCCGGTAGCAATCGTTATTATTTGTTGTAACGGCACTTTGACGCGGGGAGCTTTAGTAAACCAGTGCCAGCGTTCGCGATTGGTCGGCCATAAACCGCTTGGCGCAACCAATACCAGCCGTTTGATACGTTCGGGGTAGCGGGCCGCCAGTCTTGCCGCGACCTGTCCGCCCAGACTATGACCGAGCAGGTAAATCTGGTCTAAATGCATCAAATCCAGCCAATCCCGCACATAGTCCGCCAATTTTTCAATAGAATACAAATGGCGCATCCGCCAGCTATAGCCAAAGCCGGGCAAATCCAGGGCATAAGTCCGAAAATACGGGTTCAAAACTGGCAAAGTTTGCGTCCACCAATTCACACAACCGCCAATGCCGTGCAACAATACCAGTGGTTGCGCCCCGCTTGCTCCGGCGGCTTGATAATGCAAGCGGGTGCCGTTAGCGTGAATATAAACATCTTCGCTGGGAAAAAGTTTAGTAGAATTCCGGGTGGCTACTTCAGCCATGAACCTCGCGCCCTCCTTTGGCAAAATCGGCTTAATAACAAAAGTATAGCAGAATTTTTTGGTTTGAAAACATTTTTCAGAATTAAAACCTTTTTAGAAACTTATTCTTCACTATTTTTAGTTTGCTTCGGGCAAAGCTTCGGCCATAACAAAAGTGAGTAATTCTTTTTGAAGGGTGGCGGGTAAAGAATCGCCAATATCCTCCCAGGTCGCCCGGTAAGCTTCCAGTACCGCTTTCATTCCGGCTTCGTCACGTTTGAGCGTCAAACGAGTTTCGCCCAGCTTGTCCAGCACCAGCTTTAGCACCCGGTCAGAAAGACTTTGGAGATAAGAACTATAAAATAGCGAAGATTGGCCGCGCAAACCTGCTCGAATAGCCGGGTCACTAATCCGCCGGGTCTGGTTTATACGGACAACTTCGGGTGATAAACCTGATAGGGACGAAGCATCGGGCGCGACTTTGTTCGGTAGTTGTTCGGCGGCTTGCGCCACCTGGCGGGCGGCTTCAAAAAAAGCTTTGGCGACTTCCCCTTCCGGCTCGGTAATAACCAAAGGGCGACCATTATCGCCCGCCGTCCCAACGGCAGGATTAAGCGGGATTTTACCTAGCATTGCCACATCCCGCGCCCGCACCGAACGTTCGGCTTCCCGCTCGGAACGCGGGAAAATTTCTTCTTTATCGCCGCATTTGGGACAGATGTAAAAGCTCATATTTTCGATTAAACCAAGCACCGGGATACTGCGGTCACGGTACAAACTCAAAGCCTTGCTGGTATCCAGCAGAGCCACGTCGGGCGGCGTAGTGACCAGTACAATCCCATCCAGAAGCTTGGTTTGGGCCAACGTTATTTGGGGTTCGCCAGTACCCGGTGGCAAATCTACCAGCAAAAAATCAAGCTCGCCCCAATCCACCGAGCGAAGTAACTGTACCACCATCCGGCCTATCAAATTAGTGTCCGGCACTACCGCCTGTTCCTCGCCTACCAATAGCCCAATAGACATTATCTGGATGCCGTAGCGTTCCAGAGCTTGCTTTTTGGGCGTGCTTTTCTCAAACTTGGACGAAAGAGCAATCGCGACTTCGGCTTCGCCCGCCTGGGCTTTGGCTTTGCGCCGCACCCCTAGCATTAATGGCACATTCGGCCCGTGTACATCGGCATCAAACAAGCCTACCTTATAGCCCAATTGGGCCAAAGCTAAAGCAAGATTAACACTAACGGTAGATTTACCTACGCCCCCTTTGCCACTGGCGATAGCAATTATCCTTTTAACTCCTTCGATTGCCCCCGGCATAGACGACCTTTTCCTTATTTGCAAAATATTTAAGCCAAAAACAATAATTCCAGCCCGGATATAATAACAGGAAAAAGCGATTTTGTTCAAATCTGCTCAGGGATATGATAGAATAGAATGTAAGATATTGAAGCGAGCTTTCCCGACAGTGATGTCGAGCGAATTATAGCAATTTATAACCGATTATATCAAATCGTAGTAAACCTTAGCAAAATCTAGCAAGAGGAATTCATGTCGGAACAAGTTGCCACTTATTTAACAGGTTTTATGCTGGTCTTGATTAGCCTGCTGGCTTTACTGCTGGTCATTCCCGAAGCCTCCGCCGCTTCCAATCGGCTAAAACCGGGCTGGAGGGCGTGGGTCTGGCCGTTGGCTTTTTTAGGCTGGCTAGTCAAAAGCAGCACTGAAGTCGTCGCCCTTTCCCAAAACTTGAACAACACTTCGCTTTTGTGGCAAATTGGCGATTTGGCCGCCTGTTTCGCGCTTACGATGCTGGTACTTAATTCGGTTTATCGGGCTTTAGACGATACAGGGGCAAGCCGGGTTACTTTGATTGCCTGGACGATTTATTTCTTTTTTGCTCCTGTTATAATTTTGCTCAATTTTCTGCCTGGTCTGTTTATCTATGAGGCTTTGTGTGCTGTCGGTCTGAGCGTCTTTTATATTTTGCTATATTTGCGGGAAGGTAGCCGAGCCGCCGATGCGCCCTATGTTATTGCCGGAGTAGGGTTTTTGCTACTTAGCGCGGTTGTTCAGCCCATCAGCTTTGAACTAAATCTGGTTTTTGTGGTTATCAGCCAGAGCTTTTTAGCCCATCTAATCCAGATTGTAGCGATTTTCTTTCTGTACAAAGGGGCAGCCAATTCTTACACGGTCAAGTATCTGGCCCAACGCCGCCGCGAACGCAATAACCCTATCTGAAAATAAAAAAGGTTCAGTTCATTAAACCATTTGGTCTTATGATACTGAACCTTTTCTAATTCTAAAAGATTTAGCTGCCGGGGTTTTCTTCCATAATAGCGTCAATGATACCGTATTCTTTGGCCTCTTGCGGGGTCATGTAATGGTCACGGTCAAAGTCGCGGCTAATCCGCTCGTAGGTCTGACCAGTGTGGTGTGCCATGATTTCACGTACCCGCCGTTGCATATCGAGCAAATAGCGGGCCTGAATCTCTACATCAGGGGCGTTACCTTGCATACCACCACCCGCGGGGTGCTGGTGAATGGTGCTGTTAGGCAGGGCGTAGCGTTTGTTCTTTTCGCCCGCGCAAAGCAGTACCGTCGCCATCGAAGCCGACAAACCCATACACATAGTCACTATGTTCGGGCGGACAAATTGCATAGTATCGTAAATCGCCAAACCCGCCGTAATTGAACCGCCGGGGCTATTGATGTAAATCGAAATGTCTTTTTCCGGGTCTTCGTAATCCAGGAAAAGCAACTGGGCGACGACTACGTTAGCAATCTGGTCATCAATGCCAGTACCAAGAAAGATAATCCGCTCTCGTAACAACCGACTGTAAACGTCGTACTGGCGTTCACCCCGGTTAGTGTTTTCAATTACGTAAGGAATTACCGATTGGGGCAGCATGGAAGCATCCGCACGGGCCGAAAGCAATTTTTCCGACTCAGGGAGCTTGCCGTTGCTCCTGGGTAGATAGAAATCCATTTTTGTTCCTCCTAGTCGCTCTTATATCAAGCGAACTATTATCATCTATCTATGTAATACTAATGTTTAAGTTTATATTCAGCTAAGTTAATTCTACATCGAAAATAAGTGTTCTACTTTAAATCGGAAGCCAGGAATAATTTCCTCGCCATCCAGGTAATCGTTAGAATTCAGCACACGCACAGCTTTTTCTTGCCCTTGACGGTATACTTCTACCGTCCGGGTAATCGGATTAATAACCCAGGCCATAAGTGTGCCATTTTCAAGATACAGTAACAGCTTTTTTCTGGCTTTGTTAAGTTTGCTTCTATCCTTCAAATCGCTACTGCGCGACCTAACTTCTATCGCCAAATCAGGATAAGGCAGGTAAATAAGTTCAGTAGCCGGAACACGGCTGGCTACCAAAAATCCTAAATCAGGTTCAAGTACGCTGTCTTTGCCGTTGGGCTTCTTGCCGATGTTAAACCCGGTATGTGACCACACCTGACCAATACCGGGATTAGCTCTCAGAAAGTTTACCAGCTCATAAAGCAAACTATCACTAATCAAACCATGCTCACTAATAGTTGGTGGTAACACAACCAATTTTCCTTCGAGTAGCTCGTAACGGCAGCCGTCATCTTCCAACCACTCAAGTTCCTCGGCGGTATAGCTTCGCTGCATATCAATCGGTATGCTTTTGGCTTGATTAATTTGAATGGTCATGACAGCTATCCCCTACTTGCTTTCTTCTTTGGAAGAACTGGTTTCGCTTTCGCTTTCATTTTCGATACTGGCGGCGTTCGCCTCGTATTCGGGTTCAGTGTGAACGGCGGCGGCAGGTGCTTCAGTTTCGGTTTCGGTTTCGCCTTCGGGTTCAGTGTTGGTTTCGGAATTGGAATCAGACGCAAAGCTTATATCGCCCTGGGTCATTTCCAGCTTTTCCTCACTGGCCTGGGTTGCCGCGTTCTGGTCATTTTTCAAGTTCAGGGCTGCTTCCGCTTCGGCGGCTTCCTGCGCGTCCAAATCTACCCCGGTAGCCAGCAAAATCAGGCGATTACCCAACTTGCGGCTGTAAACATCGTTGCTCATTTGGTCGCGGGTTTCCTTGCGGTTAAAAATACCGCGAATTCGCTCGGCTTGCTCGGCGCGGGTCTCTTCTGGCGCAGACTCGGTATACTGCTTGACCATTTTTTCGACTTCGGCATCAATATCGCGCTCATCCACTGTAATGCCTTCTTGCTGGGCCAGTTCGCGAAGTACCAGCCCATTTTTAAGCTGTTCTTCGGCTTGCGGGCGCAGTTCTTCGTGCAGGGCTTCGTGGTCTTTGCCGGTCAAGCGCAGGTATTGCTCCAGGCTCAACTTCTGCTGTTTTAGCCGTTGATCCATATTTTCTTCCAGCAAGTGAATTTGCTGGTCAACCAGAATTGGCGGCATTTGCACGCTAGAACGTGAAACTACTTCCTTTACAATTTTATCTACCAAATCGCGGCGGGACTCGTTTTCGGCCTGAGTCTTCAAATTGTTACGGACACGCTCCCGCAATTCGTCCATCGTTTTCAAATCGCTAACACTGGCGGCAAAATCATCGTTCAAGTCTGGCTCGTGCTTAATCTTGATTGAGTTCAACTTTACCCGGAAAGTAAGCGGCTTCTGATTTTGGGACGCTTCTTCTTCCGCGCTAAGGGGAATAGTTTCGACTTCGGGCAAATCGGGAACAGTGCCGATTTCGGCGGTAGCTTCTGCCGAGGCTTCTTCGTTTACGTTCGCGGCGGCAATTGCGGCAGCCTGACCTTCGTCAATATCCTGTTCTTCTTTATCGGTATTACCCGTTTCAGTAGGTTCGGTAGTTTCGGGTTCGGCGGGCTTGTTACGGTTAATTTCAACCACTTTTTCTTCGTTCAGGCCCATACCGACAATTTGCTCGTCCAAAGCTTCCAGCATTTCGCCCTTGCCCAATACGCCCGAACGGGTGAAAGGTTCGCCGGTTTCTTCGCCATCGCGCAGGGTAACCAGTTCAACTTCAACCTGATCGCCTTCCTGAGCCGGGCGTTCTTCGGTGGGTTCTTCCCAGGTGCTATTTTGTTCACGCAATTGCTCGATTGTTTTTTCGACTTCTTCCGGCTTTTCCTCAACTTCGGGCATATCGAACTTGATGTCTTTGTAATCGCCAACTTCAACAGTTGGTTCAACCGGGATAGTAGCGATAAGCGTAAGCGGGTCAGTCGAACCGACTCTAAAATCGGGTTCGCCAATTGGTTTAATGTCTTCCCGGCTCAAAGCTTCCTGATAAGCTTTAGGCATCAGGCTGCGGGTGGCTTCTTCCAATAAAGCTTCCTGACCTACAAAGCGTTCTACCAGCGCACGGGGAGCTTTGCCGGGCCGGAAACCCGGAATACGTACTTTAGTCGCCAATCGCTTGGCAGCTTTACCTTTAGCGTCATCCAGTTCAGCCGGGTCAATTTCAATTGTTACGATATACTGGCTCTGCTGGTCTTTCTCGGCGGTGATTTTCAACCTGATTTCTCCGTTTCCAAATTTTCTACAAGCCTTTGGCTCTTGCCTAGAACCTCTCTTCAAGCGGTGTTGCCTGTAAAAGTTACTGTTCCCTCTAATCTAATACAGGACTTACTGGCCTTCCGCCTTCATAATTCATACCAGGCTGTGTTGTTGCCGTAGTATAACAAAAAAAGGGTGCTATTTCTATAGCACCGGGCAGAAACACATTAAGTCTAACACGACTCTAACACGTTGGCCTTATTTTGTCCAATTTTGAGCAAGTTTGTAAAAACCGAACCAGCCGTAGTAATATTTAGCGATGCTAAAAATACCCGGTTCTTTTTTAGGCAAAGGATTTTTGAATTGCTAATATCTTTTCCGCCCGCATTAGAAGAAGAAATAAATCAGGCCAGCAAAACTGTACCCAATTCGCAGCTAATGAGCAGCGCGGCTACTTTGAGCAAGCATTACCGCGAAAGTATGTTTGGTGGCACAAAGCCGACAGTACAGGGCGATTTGGCGGCTCTGAGCTATAGCGTGATTATTATGCCTGCGACCTATGCCCAACTTGGTGGGGCAATGCTGGCAGTCAGGCAACGTATTGCCAACTGGCAACCAACTTCGCTGCTCGATTTGGGTAGCGGGCCGGGTACAGCTTTATGGGCGGCTTACCAGCAGTGGCCGTCTCTGCAAAAAATGACCGCGCTTGAAAGAGAACCAGCTTTTATCAAATTGGGCCAGCGATTAGCCAAAGCCAGCCCGAACGACACGATTAAAAAGGCAGTCTGGAAACAGGCCGATTTGAGGAACAAATCCGCTCTCAGAAACGAAGCTACTTACGATTTGGTGGTAATCGGTCACGCTTTGAACGAAATGGACGAGGAATCGCAAAGGACAGTCGTTTCTTTGGCGTGGGAACGTTGCTCCGGCTTGCTTTTGCTGGTCGAGCCGGGAACTTCCGCCGCTTTTCCTTTAGTCAAAAATATGCGTGAATATTTGCTTTCGCTTGGTGCAAAAACTATCGCCCCTTGCGTCCATGACCGCGAATGTCCCTTAGTTGGGGATTGGTGTCATTTCCCTCAAAAAATCAATCGTCCAGCCTTCCAGCGTCGGGCCAAAGCCGGGACAGCCGGTTGGGAGGAAAGCAAATTTTCTTATGCAGCGATGGCCCGTTTTCCGGCGGATAACCCTATCTGGGGTCGCTTAATCCATCAGCCCGACGTTCAAAAAGGCTCAGTTCAACTAACCGTCTCAAGCCAGGATGGGATTGTCCAGCCAAAAGCTTTTAAACGCAACCGGGACAAATTTAACAAACTGAACGATTACAAATGGGGCGATATTATTAGCGAGGCGATTGAGCCAGAATAGCCCGAATTTGCTCTTGAGTGAGGCTGTAAGGCTGCCATTCCTGAGTATGACGCGCTCCTAGTTGCTGGTAGAATTTCTGGGCGTGAATATTCCAGTCCAGCACTACCCATTCCATCCGACCACAACCACGCCGTTCGGCTTCGGCCACACATTCCCGGAACAAGGCGTACCCGACTTTATATCCGCGATATTCCGGCATCACAAAAATATCTTCCAGGTAAAGTTTCGGTAAAGCCTGAAAAGTTGAATAAGTTTCAAAGATAAAGGCGTAACCGGCTATCACCCCTTGAACTTCGGCCAAAAAAATACTAAATCGGGGCGCAGGGCCAAAAGCATCCTCTAGCAAGCGGGCTTTAGCGGCTTCATCGGGTGGCGGCAGTTTCTCGAAATCGGCCAGCCCGTCTATCAGCCGCACAATCTCCGGCCCATCCTCTACCCGCGCCGGACGTACCAACACTTCGCTCATATTACTCCTTAAAAAGTCGGAAGTATAAAGTCGGAATCGTTCACCTACAACTGACAATTCGTGTAGTCTCCCGGCCTTGAAAGGCTGGGCTGATACCATGAAAACCTGGCTAAAGCCGTTGGGTGATTAGTCCAAACCTAACCAAACCCCTTTCCGCCCTTTAAGGGCCGTTTTCATGTTATCAACCCGGACATTTCACGTGCGGGAGATTGCTCCAATCTAACAAGTTAGTAAGGAATTAGATAGCCGGATACAATGCAAATGTGTAGGATGTGGCTCTGCCCTTCGGTTTTGGCCGCACCTATTTCTTGTAGGAGAAGGCTCTGCCCTTCGATTTTCGGGCAACCAATCAACTGGCGGAGCAGCATCTTACAAAACCCTGCAAGATTGTTCCTTATCTAAATCAACTGGCAGAGCAGCATTCTACAAGAACACCTTGTGGTTAAATTTAGTGCGCTTTTAGCGTACTTTAGCTTTTTTAGCTTGGGCCTTTAGCCACAAGCTTCTCCCAACTCACATCCCGCCTTCCCGACCATCCAACTAACAACTAACAACTCGCAACTAACAACTCTTATTCCCCCCCATAACGCCAGCGATAGTAGTGAACGCCGACATTGCCCATTTCGACCTGAAA
>JBBQGP010000039.1:0-33015 GCA_038323095.1 Chloroflexia bacterium
CTGGCTTGGCCTAATCTTGCTGGGTTTTGTACTTATTGCGCCTTACAATTCGTTGCATCGCGATAATTTACGCGCTCAGCGTGATTACGCCCCGACTTCGTTTAATACTTTGCGCTGGGACGAATGGATTTACAACAATCCAGCCTGGAAAGCCAAAATTCCCGAACGTCATTTCCAAACTATCGAGCAAAAGTTAAGGGATGCAGGAAAAATTAAATGAATATCAGACAAATAATACAAAGAAAAGAGAGGAAATACAGGGCGTGAGTGAAAAAGTGAATCCGGCAATCAATCCCGGCGTTGACCCGGCTTTCGAGTCACGGGTGCAAGCCAAAACTCCTGAATGGGTTAAAGATGCGGTCTTTTATCAAATTTTCCCTGACCGTTTTGCCAAAAGCGCGACGGTGGCGAAGCCTTCCAATCTGGAAAGTTGGGATAGTCCGCCTAGCACCCAGGGTTACAAGGGCGGCGATTTGGTGGCGATTGCCGAGAAAATCGAGTATTTAAGCGATTTGGGGATTAACGCAATTTATCTAAACCCGGTTTTTCAATCGGCCTCCAACCATCGCTACCATACCCACGATTATTTTCAGGTTGACCCGCTTTTGGGTGGCAACCCGGCTTTACGCAAACTGCTGGATGTGGCCCATACCTACGGCATCCGGGTAATTCTGGATGGGGTGTTTAACCATTGCAGTCGGGGCTTTTTCCAGTTTAACGAGGCTTTGGAATCGGGGGCAGCTTCGCCTTATCTGGATTGGTTTTATTTTCGGGGTTTCCCGGTGCAAGCCTATAACGTGGCCCGCTCGAATTACGATGCCTGGTGGGATTTGCCCGCCCTGCCCAAATTTAATACCAATGTTCCGGCGGTGCGCGAATTTTTGTGGTCGGTGGGTCGTTACTGGCTGGAATTTGGGATTGATGGCTGGCGGCTGGATGTGCCGGACGAAATTAACGATGATGAATTTTGGCGGGAATTCCGGCGGCAGGTCAAAAAGGTGAACCCGCAAGCTTATATTTGTGGCGAAATCTGGCAGGATGCCCGACGCTGGTTGCAGGGCGACCAATTTGATAGCGTAATGAATTATCTTTTTACCCGCGCCTGTCTTTCGTTCTTCATCCGGGATTTAGAGGTTACGACGGTAAGCGGAACGGGCTATGCCGGGATGAAAAGCGGGGCAAACGCGGCAGAATTCGCCCAGGCCATCGAGCAATTGCTCCAACTTTACCCGTCAGAAATTACTTTGGCCCAGCTCAATTTGCTGGATAGCCACGATACCGCTCGCTTTATTCATAGCGCGAAGGGTGATGAAAGTGCTTTGCGGCTGGCGACCCTGTTCCAGATGACTTATCCGGGTGCGCCCTCAATTTACTATGGGGATGAAATTGGCTTGCCGGGTGGCAAAGACCCGGATAGCCGCCGAAGCTTCCCCTGGGATGAAAAGCAGTGGAATCAGGATTTGCGAACTTACTTCAAAAAAGCGATTGCTATGCGCCATCGTTTCCCGGCTCTACGGCGTGGTGACTATAATACTTTGTATGGTAGCGGGTCGCTTTACGTCTTCGGGCGCAAGGATGCTCACGATAAATTGATTATCGCCCTGAATAGCGGTACTGATTCAATTGATTTTCCGGCTATTCCAAACGCAGATTATCTGGCCGAAAACAGTATTTTGGTAGATATATTTGGTGAGACCAATCAGGCTTACCGGGTTGGGCCGAGCGGTCAGGTGCAAGGCTTACGTATTCCAGCCCGTAGCGGGATAGTGTTGCAAGCCCTAAAAACTAATCTTGGGTAGTTATGCCAAAAGCCAGAGCTAAAGAAGATAAATCTCGTGAGAAAATGGTGCAATTGCGGAATTTTGCGCCACTTTCTCATGAGCAGCTTAATTTTGCGCTGGAACTCGTCGAAAATGAAATCAATATGGAACTGGTGCAAGCCGCGCTGGAAGTGGTGCGGGAAGTTGCCAGTTCCAAAGCTCGTCCAGTTTTGTTGGCCCGCTTCGAGTGGTTCGCCCAAGACCCCACCAGGCGCGACCAGAACTGCTTTTTAAGGGCGGCAATTCTCAAAGCTTTGCAACCTATTGTCCGGCTGGAAGATATTCCGCTTTTGGAAAAAACCGCCCATACTTACGAATTTATGCCACCCGGCCCGGTGGAGGTCGGTATGGGGTTGCGTTCTGCCGCCCTGATTAGCTTGAATGAAGTAGATGAAGTGCTGGCCGGGTATCACTCTACCGCTTTGCTGGTGCGGCTTTCGTCTGAGCATACTTCGCATATGTCCGGCGAACCGGCCCTGACTGCTGCTAGAATTTTGGCGGCTCAGGGCCAGTATTTACCACTTTACGCCTATGTCACCCTGCAACGCGACAAAATCCCGGAAGTAGTAGCCGAATGTTTACGTAGCTTGATTCGTTTACCCGCCTCGCTATTGCCCGGTCTGGTGAAGCAGTACGAAGGTAGCACCGACGAAATAGTTTTGCTTGGCCTGTTTGATTTGCTGCAAACTCACCCCGAAAAAAGCAAATATGCAAAATTTACGCTGGATTTCTTGATAGAAACTCGCCTGTACAATCTTTTCCGTTATCTGGTGATTGGTTTGGTCGCCCGTCAGGAACAGGAGGCTCTAGCCAAACTCTTGAAAGCGGCTAATTCCGGCCAAAACAAATCCATCGAAAAGTACCAAATCCTCAATGAACTCAATACTTTGGCGAAGTAAGGTCTTGTAGCCAGTAAATTATTTTGAATTTAGGAACTGGTATATTTGAGGATGTCGCAAGGCTGCTGACAATCGCCTTCGATTTGGATAGTGGTATGGCGAATCTGGTATTTTTGCTTGAGCATTTCGTTGGCGTTTTGGATAGTAGCGGTAATCTGGGACAAAGTGCTGCTGGCTTCCATTTGTAAATGGCAGCTCAGGGCAGGCAGACCGCTACCAATTGTCCAAACGTGCAAATCGTGAGCCTCCTGCACCCCGTCCAGCTTTTTCAAATCAAACAGCAAGGCTTGCATATCCAGCCCCGCCGGACTACCCTCTAATAAAACGTTGGTAGATTCTTTCACAATTCCCCAACACGACCCCAGCACGACCAGCCCAATGACAATCGAAACGAGCGGGTCAAAAAAGAGCCAGCCGCTCAGAGCTTGCCCAATCGCGGCCAGAATTACACCGAGGCTAACGGCGGCATCGGTAGCGATATGAATAAAGGCACTTCGCATATTCAAATCGTGCGAATCGCTATGCAGCAAACGGGCGACGTAGAGATTGACCAGCAAAGCCAGAGCCGCCACCGCGATTACCGGCCCGCTTTCGACCTGGCGCGGCTCGAACAAACGTTGCAAGCCCTCATAAATAATGTAAGCCGAGATTAGTACAAGCGTTAGTGAATTAAGGCTGGCGGCTAAAATTCCGGCCCGGTGAAAGCCAAAAGTTTTGCTGGAAGTGGGAGCGCGACGGGCCAATACCACCGCGAACCAGCTAAATCCCAGAGCCAGTGCATCTGAAAGATTGTGTCCGGCATCCGAAACCAGCGCAAGACTATTGGAAAAAAGGCCCGTCCCGAATTCAATTGCAGCAAAAGCCAAAGTCAAAGTCAGCCCAATTTTTAGCTTTGTCCCCAGCCGGGCTATATCATCGGATTGCAAGCTGTGGTTATGGCTTTGGCCGCCATGGTCGTGATTGTGTTCGTCGTGGGAATGGTCGTGAGAGTGCGGCGCATCGCCTTCGCTGCAAGTATGCTGGTCAGGCAGCTTAATTGGAGGCGAGGACTTTTGGCTTATACTATTTTGGCTTTTTCCCGGCCTTTTCAAAATTTCCAAAGACGCGCACCCTTTCTGAACAATAACATATGAATACTTGCTCATATGTTAGCATTAGTAAAAGCGTCTGTCAAGTGCCTTTCAAATTTTGGGTGTGGCAAGTATTTTTGCAATTTAGTTCAAGGCAGAATTTTTCTGCTCAAGTCTTACCTTACACCGCAAAAATGTCTGCCACACCTACGAATATCGGCCAGGTTAATTTTAACTAGAGCTAGATAATAAAGGCCAAACCCTCGAAGCCCGCGCTAAGGGGTCGGTGCTTTCGCAAGCGATTTTGACCGCTTCGGAGCAAATTGCCACAACACGGGGTACTACCGAAACAACCAGGAAATTATGAGTAATATAAGCGCAGTAGACTCGGCAGTACGTAACAAATCGAGGGGCTATCGCAATAAGCCCGAATTTTTGTAGGGAGGGGTTGCCCCACCCCTACTACGGTAGGTTCTTAGCCGCGTACTGCCAAAAGAGGCCGTAGAAATTTACGTGAGCTTTCGACAGTTTTTGATTGTAGATAAGCCTCGAAAACGGCACTTTGTACGCCGGTGGAAAGTGTTGGGTAAGGGTGAATTGTGGCGATAATGTCGCTAACCCCCAAGTTGTGCCGCATTGCCAAAGCAAGCTCGGCCAACAGCTCGCCACTGTGCGCCCCGACAAGATGTACCCCATAAAGCGTTTCGCCTTTTTCATCGAGAATAAGCTTAATAAAACCCGCGGTTTCACCTTCGGCCTGAGCGCGGTCAATATCGTGCCAGGGGAAGTGCAAAACCTTGATTTTCTTGTGTTGTGCCATCGCTTCGTTTTCGGTCATCCCGATGCGACTGGCTTCCGGGTCAGTAAACGTTACCCAGGGGACCACTCGGTAATCCACTTTGCGTTTGCCCACTGGCACAAGGCTATTTTGCAGCGCGACCCCGGCTTGATACGCTGCGACGTGCGTAAAAAGATAGCCGCCGATTACATCACCAATTGCGTGGATATTTTTGGCACTGGTTTGTAACTGGTCGTCCACCTTGATACCATTTTGGTCGTAAAGCACTCCGGCGGCTTCCAAATCCAGCCCTTCGGTGTTAGGGGTGCGCCCCAACGCGACCAAGATTTCGTCCGCTCCAAAGCTTTGAACTTCATCACCCTGCTTAATTTCAACCACTTTGCGCCCTGCGGCATCGTGATAGACCCGACGGGCGTGGGCATTAGTGATTATCCGCAGGCCGTCGCGGGTCAAAGCTTCGGCAATTGCTGCCGACATTTCGGGTTCTTCTTTGGGCAAAATGCGCTCAGGTCCTTGCAACAGCGTTACCTGACTGCCCAGACGGGCAAAGCTTTGGCCTAATTCTACTCCTACCGGCCCACCACCAATAATTAACAAGCTTGGCGGCAAGTTGGTCAGGTCAAAGGCTTGCTCATTCGTCAAAAAGCCGATTTCCAATAGCCCCTCAATGTTTGGCACGGTTGGGCGTGAGCCGGTAGCTATGATAAACGCCTGACTGGTAATAATTTCGCCGTCTAGCTCAAGTTCATGCGGTGATTTAAACACGGCTTTGCCAAATTTGACATCGACCCCGGCCACATAAACTTTTTCAGCTTCGCCAATACGCTCGATTATTCCGGCAATCCGGGTACTTACTTTGCCCATATCAACTTTTAATTCGGGTGGATTTATTCCCAATTCGCCCAGTTTGCGGGCATTATCAACAATTTTAGCGACATGAATCAGACTCTTGCTCGGCACGCAGCCGTAATGCAAACAATCGCCGCCCAACCTTTCTTTGTCAATCAGGGCTATTCGCGCCCCGAATGCCGCCCCTAATCGCGCCGCGACCAGACCGCCCGAACCACCGCCGATTACAATTAAATCATACTGATATTTTGTCATTGCTACCACCTCCCTTGATTACTGCTTTTATTTTTAACCCGACCTTTTTTAAATCTAAAATATCTGTAACTGTTCAGTCCTTACCTGAAAGCAAGCCCCCTGCCACCTTTATGGGGCAGACTTTAGACGGTCTGAATAGTTACAAATATCTTATCATATTTTGCCACGCCAGAATGATAATTGAGCGCAGAGGCCCTCTCCCACCGAATCCAGAAGCAACTTCGCCAACAGTATTTAGGGCTTTGTCTGTTTAGCACGGTGGCTTCAGCCCTGCCCATTTATTAATCTCTGCGAACCACTGTGTCTCTGTTCCTCTGTGGTGAAAAGTGAGGGTGTGGCAAGTATCTTTGCAAAAGGGTAGACAAAAGAAAGGAAAAAGGCTAGGCTTTCTAAAAAGGAGAAAAGCAATGTCAAACCTAGCCGAAAATCACTCAAAATGGGATGAATTAGCCCAAACCGTCTTTGGAGAAATGGAAAGGTAGCGGGAAGAGCATCCCAAAGCGACTTTTGATAAAGCTAAATTTGATTTGGCTGAAACGGGTTGATTGCAAAATTATCTGCCATACCCTCAAATTTTGGGGTGGTGTGGCAGAAAAAATGTAACTCAAGTTACCGCTTTTAGTTTCAAGTCGGGTTATAATACACGTAAATTCTTGCATCTTTTGTTTCATATTGCCCGGAAACGGGAAACAGAGGGGAAAATATGGAGCTTTTCACAATTGTTTATTCACAAGAGCGCGAGGCTCATTTTGCCTTGCAAAACCTCAAGGAATTACATCAATCCGGCCAAATTTTGCTCAAACGCGCTTATATCGTAGCCCGACACAGCGATAACAGAGTAACTGGCCTAAATTCGCGGCCCTTCAAATTGTTCAACCCTAAATATGGCGTAGCCGGGTTGGTTGGGACAGTGGCGGGGGTCGTTGGGGCTGCCCCGCTTGGGCCGGGTGCGCTGCTGATGGGAGCGGTAATGGGAGCGGTGGGTTCTTCGGCAGCCGTTAGTTATGAGTATATGTTGAGCAGGGACTTGCCCGCCAGCTACCGCCGCGAAATTTTGAACAGCCTTGAGCGGGGTAACGCGGCAGTAGTAATTGAAGCCGAGTTTGTAGAATTAAGGTCGGCAGTAGCCGCACTAACCGAAATTGGCGAAGGCGAGATTATTCCTTATCAGGTTAGCGCGGCTTTGGTTCAAGAATTAAGCTATTAGCAAGCCTAGAGCATATCGTCTGGCGACCAATCGTTAATCCAGCGCGTGTCTATTTTGGCGTTGGCAAGTTGGTAACGAATATCGGTAGAAAGCCTCATGCGGTTCTCCGGGCTATAATTAACCGTCGAAGCGTGAACAATATAAGGGCTATGTATCACCATATCTCCGGCTTCATAATTGGCGACCAACCAGCGCGAGTTGGCACGCTCGGCCAAAGCTGGTAAATCCTTACTTAGCCAATCGCCCGCCAAACCTGGGTCACTTACCTGGCTTTCCAGCTGGAAACCCAAACGATGCGAGTTTTCCAGATAAGTTAAGCCGCCCATTTCTATTGAAGTATCCCCAATCGGAATCCAGCTACTACAAAAGGCATCGCTACCCTGCCGCAAATAAACCATATCGTAATGACCGCCGGTACAATTCGGGTCGCCCGGTTTGGTGTAGCGTATAAGCTTACGCTGGTAAAGATGCACCGCCCCGCTCAGAAAAGCTTCGTAAAACCGCACTATCGGAGCGGCCTGACAAAAAGCCGAATACTCTGGTTGACGAACAATACCAACCATTATCCGATGGATTAATTCAGCATCGTTAATTGCCAGACCTGAATAAATACCATCAATCGGTTTGCTACCAGGAGCAAGTAAATCGGTAGCCGCGAATTGCTCAAAATACCATTCCCGAAAATTTAGCACTTCTTGACGACCAAGCACATTCTTGAGCCATAGATAGCCCTGCGCCTGATATTGCTCCCTCAGACGGGAAACCGGCCAGGTTGGGTCACTTGGTTCGAGCGGCCCTAAACGATTAGCATTATTTGAAAGGGTATACCCGTTGCTGACTAGATTAAGCTCAAGTGTAACGCCACTACTCATAATAGTCTCCTTTTTCTTTTCACATCGGCTGATTGTTGCAACTACTAACTATTTTATCATATCCTGATTTAGCTTTTTGTAACAATTTTTTAATCTTCTAATGGCACAGGGCTTGCTTTTTAACTATGGTTGATAGGAAAGGGGAAAAGTAGGTGGCTAATTTTGCGGAAATATTGGATCAGGAGCAAATCCGGCTAGTGCAGGCCGAGCGAAAGTTGCTCGGAAATTTCGGCGGCACTTTAAACGAATTCGGTGCAACCGAAAGTGACCGGGCTTTGCTAACTCAATTAATCGAAGGGCTGGACGAGCTTTTTTTGCTGGTAGTTGTGGGCGAATTTAATAGCGGCAAATCGGCTTTTATCAATGCGCTGGTCGGTCAGCCGATTTTAACCGAAGGCGTTACCCCCACCACCGCCCAAATTAACATTTTGCGCTACGGTGAACAGCCGGGACAGCGTTTGCGCGGTAACGATGTGCTGGAAGTGTTTCATCCCGCCCCTTTCTTGCGTGAAATTAGTCTGGTCGATACTCCCGGCACAAATGCGGTAATCGAGCGGCATCAGGAATTAACCGAAAATTTTGTGCCACGTAGCGATTTGGTGCTATTTGTAACTTCTGCCGAGCGACCTTTTACCCAAAGTGAGCGCGAGTTTTTGGGTCGGGTGCGTGATTGGGGTAAAAAGATTGTAGTAATCGTCAATAAAATTGACTTGCTGCCCGACCCCGGCCAACGTGAGCAAGTTTTGCGCTTTGTACGTGACCAGTTTGTACGTTTGCTGCAATTTGAGCCAGTTATCTTCCCGGTAGCCGGACGCTTGGCGCAAAAGGCTAAAAACAGCCCTGCCCCGGATTATCCGCTCTGGGAGGCCAGTGGTTTTGGCCCACTCGAAACCTTTATCTTTCAGACTCTTGACCAGCGCAGCCGTATTCGTCTTAAACTGATGAACCCTTTGCAGGCTACCCGGCGTTTGCTCGGCTATTATAACGGGTTGAGCCGTGACCGCCTGAATTTGTTGGAACAAGACGCTCGTACCGTGGACGACATTGAGCGGCAGCTCGATATTTATAGCCACGATTTGCGGCAGGATTTTAACGCCCGCGTTTCGGCGATAAATAATATTGTTTATGAATTAAACGAGCGGGGCGAGCATTTCTTTGACGAAGCTTTGCGGGTGGGCAAAATCCGGGAACTAATGAAAACCGAACAGCTAAAGCGCGATTTTGAATCGGAAGTAGTGGCTGATACTCCCAAACGGATTGAAGGGGCAGTAGGCGAATTGGTGGATTGGCTGGTAGAGCGAGATTTGCGGCTCTGGCAAGATGTAACCAATTATCTAAACCAGCGCAAGCAAGCCGGAACGGAAAATCTGCCAATTCGTAACGGCGCACTGGAAAATTTTAATTCCAGCCGTCAGGCTCTTTTGCGCGAGGTTAGCCAGAAAGCGCGGGCGGTAGTCGAGACTTATGACCAACGCCGCGAAGCCGAAGATTTGGCGCAATCGGTGCGGCAAGCCTTGACCCAGGCGACTTTAACCGAAATTGGGGCAATCGGAATTGGAGCGGCTCTGGCGATTTTAATCGGAAGCACGGTAGCAGACGTAACCGGGATACTATTTGCACTGGTGTTAGGCGGCGTGGGCTTTTATGTTATCCCGGCCCGGCGGCGCAAAGCTAAAGCCGAGTTCCGCCGTAAAATCGAAGATTTGCGTATCCGCCTCACCGGGGTTTTGCGCGACCAGTTCGAGGCCGAGCAAAGGCGGTCAGTAGAAGGGGTGCGGACAGCGATTAGCCCCTACAGTCGCTTTGTACGGGCCGAGCAAACCCGCTTTACTGAGTTTGCCCAGCGTTTTGAGCAATTCGAGCGTGATTTTAATTCTTTCGAGAACGAAATTGATACTAGCCTATCCGAAGGGGTGATACTAACTGAACCAAAGAAAACCAGCCCGGCCAGATTACCCGAAGCTGCAATCAAGCTTCCTGAAGCTTCGGCGCAGCCCGTCGCTTCAAAGCCATTACCGCCTTTGGAACACGAAGATTTGCTTTATCCGCCCGCATACAATAGCTAATAGTACCTCCTGGCGGGTAGATAGTACCATAGTACGCGGGCGGTATTAACAAGATTTAGCATTAGTTTATAGCATTTTAGTCCACTCTTTGTTATAGTACCAGTAGCACTAAAAAACAAGGAGTATGGAACAAATGCCTAAATTAGTCAAACCTTTGGGAGTTCACATATTTGCTGAATTACCCGTGTCACGGCCCAATTCTATCACTGTTCCAGTACAGAATGAGTGGAAAGAACTCGTAATAATCGTGCGTAGGTCTTTACCTGAGCATGTGCGCGATTTTCTTCAGGAAAATCAGGCGCGACAAAAATGGGCCTGGATGCAACCCGTTGAGTAGTACCTGACCGTGCCTTTTGCAATCTGGGTAGTAATAAGTGAGTACCAAAAATCCCACCTTCACAGGTGGGATTTTTGGTTTTATAACAAACTTCCGCCTGGTATCAGAAGCGCAAGCCTACGAACAAAAATAATACAGCAAGAATAGCAAAGAGAACAACCAATGCTATAATAATCATCATCGGCGAAATCACCCGTCGGTCAGCACTATCCGGGCGGTTATATACACCAACCGTTTTGCGGGGAGTTTTAGCTTTGTTCTTGTCTTCGGGACTATCGTTTGAAGGATAAATCTGGCTCATCTGAATTGCTCCTTTAGTAAAGGGAGTAAGCTAAAGCTGCTCCCGCTTTAATTCTAATTAGCGGCGTTATCCCGCATTTGGTCAAGCACTTCGCTGGTGGTCGGGCGGCCTGAAGGGTCTTTGCCCATCCACAAATTCTGAACGGGACTACGGTCTTTATCACTACTGCTATCCCGGTTTTTGCCGCCTTCGCTAAGGTCTACCGCGCCAAAACGCTGCATAATTCCATAAGCCCGGTCAGCTATGTCGTCGTCGGCCTTAACTGTTACCAGCGTTCCGCCATCTTTAATAACGTTCCCAGCCTGTTTATTCAAGCTCTTGTCCTGTTCGCCGTTAGTATAGTTTGCCGAAATACTGATGTCGTTGCGGCTAAAACCCGCGTTTATCAGTTCTTGTACCACATTTTGGGCCTGGTTTATTTGGTCAAACAGCCCAACTACGGTTCTTGCCATTTCTCGCGCGCTCCTTCTATTCTAGTTTTGCTACATCCTGTTTGTCCAGGCTTTGACTAAAAACCCTGAATTTTTAGCCTGGACTTTACCTGGCCTTAAAGCTAATACTCAGTTTTCAGTTCCCAGCACTATTAAGCAGGATATATGCCATTTTAGATTAGCGAGAAATTAGAGAGGCGGAAAAAGAAGTTTCTGGTTTCCAGCCGTTTTGTAGCCGGAAACCAGAAACCAGAAACTCTTACATACTGCGGCGGGCGTTGTCTACGCTGTTGGCAGCGTTACCCATCCCTTTGCGTCCGTGGTCAAAAGCGTAGCGCACACTGTCTTTGAACTGTTCCCACTTGCTGTTAGGATTGCGGGTTTCAAAGTCCTGACGCGCACTGGATTCTACCGCCGACCAATCCTTGCCAGTGTAGCGCGGGTCGTTCGACAAGTCATAACCATAGCGATAGATGGGGGTGTACTGTTCGTAAGTATAACCGCTCTGACCTAGCCCCTGAAAGTGGGTGCGGAAGTCACTATCGTAATCGGTGAAACCCATTGTTTGACCAGTGGTCGTACCAGTAGTAGTGGTGGTCGTGCTGGCAGTCATACCAGGGTTGATTTTTTCCACTTCTACATCGGTGCGGCGCACAGTGTCCTGAACGGTCTGGGTGCGTTCGGTGGCTTGCTTGTCAACTACAACTTCTTCCACCACACGAGCTTGCTTGCTAACTACCGCTTCTTCCGAAGTAGTGGTTACTTCAATCGCGCCTTCTTTAAAAGCGGCCATATCAGCATCAGTGACTGCGCGATTTACCGGGCGACGTTCCACGTTCACGGTTTCTTCATGCAGAGTAACTTGTTCCTGAATCGGCTTCTCTGTGACGTGGGTGTAAACCCGTACCCCGCCGCCTTGAACCTGGCGTTTGCCGACTTGCAGTTCTTCTTCCACTACTGGCAACACTGCATCACCTTCGGTCATGTTAGTGCGATTAACATTAGTGTTGACATTGGTGTTAGTAGCGGTTGCCGCCGGGCGAACCTGCTGCTGGCGATAGGTGTCCATTTGCTCAGTGCTATAAGGCTGCGAAGTCGAATCGAACTTGGTCTGGCGATAATCCGCACCGCGCTCGTCGATATTAACCGCGCCGTTACGGGTCATAATGTCGCTGGCTTCCTGAGCCATGTCATCCTGCGCCCGTACCATTACCAGCGTACCGCCGCGACGTACACCTTCGTTGTAAAGGGTAGCATCTTCTTCCGGCACACCAGCATTGGTCAAAGCACCAATCAAACCACCCGCAGCTGCGCCTACACCCGCGCCAATGCCAGCACCCAGAGCGGTGCTACCCAGAGCGGTTGCCAGCGTACCAGCCGCGATAACCGGGCCAATACCAGGAATTACAATCGCGCCCAAACCAGCCAAAAGGCCCAAAGCTCCGCCAACTACTGTACCACCAACTGCACCCGTTCCGGCGGCTTCGGCAGCCCCATGACCAGCTTCATCCGCATTCGTTCCAGCACTTTTTCCAGAACTGGCGTACTTGCCTTTCGCATCGCTGGCTACCAGACTGATGTCACTACGTTCAAAACCATTATCGGCCAAATCCTGTACAACTTGCTGGGCCTCATCAATCGTATCGAAAAGCCCTACTACGGTCTTAGCCATTCCAGAAATCTCCTTTTCTTTGCGCTCATCTATCTTAACTTGTCTTTTAATACTACCGCATTACCAATATCTATCTTGAGGTTAAAGGCTGGATTGTGGCTTGGTTAAATCTTCCACAACTACCTCTTCACTCCGCAATGTTACCGACTGGGGTTGGTGTTCAGTAGTTTGCTGCTTGGTAATCCGAATTTCTTCTTTTACCATTAGCTGCTTTTGTACCACAAACACTTCTTCCAGCACTGGGATAATCATTATTTCGCCTTCGTAGCGTACTTGCGGTGGCGTATCCACCATTTTATTTATCGCTACGCGCTCAACATTGACTTTTTCCCGCAAGAGCGGTTCGTCCACCATTTCTTCGCGCTCATGTATCAATTTGCGGACACGTACTCCGCCAGTTTGTACCTCGCGCTTCTGGACATTTAACTCCTCGGCAATTACCGGCACAACCATCAGGCCGTCTCTGTCGGTTTGGGTCTGCCGAAGTTCGGCCATACCCAGTGGCAGATAATAGCTATTTTCGTCCTGCCGTACTAAAGCATTGGCAGGTACAGCTACCCGACGACCATCCTCAAGCTGAATCAGTACCTGCGAATCATTAGCCTGGAAGGGTTTATCAATAAAGCCCCGCCAGTTATCCTTACCAGTTACAAGAATGCGTTTTGCTTCGCTCATCGCACTTCCTTTCCTGTTCCTGCTTCACAGGTATTGCTACGCAAAATTTGTGTTAAACCAGCGGTTTAATTCTCAAATTTTGCTTCTAACAACCCAATGTTTGTTAGAAGCAAATTGTATGCCGTACCTTAACAATTCTTTCATCTTTACAAAAAATTAACAACTTTTGGGTTCAAATTGCTTTGGGTAGTCCGAACCTGTTTCAATCGTTAGCGGCTTTACACAGGAAGGCACAAAAAATCGCCTGCGTGATAGCAAATTTACTCACCGAAACCAACAATACCGGCTCTTTTGTAAGTTCTGTTAGATATTTTGATATAATATTGGTACAACAATACTTTTAAGGAGCTGAAAAAACTATGACCCAAAATAATGGCGAAGCTACACCACCCACAGCAACAGCAGTTGAAGCCCTCAAGCGGCTAGAAAAGCTGGTCGGTATGTGGTCTTTAACAGGTCGCACTCCTGATGCACAGGAGGATAACATAAGCGGGCAAGTCACCATTGAGTGGTTGCCCGGTGGCTTTTTTTTGGAACAGCGCGGAGAGATAGATTTTAAGGGTACTAAAATTCAAAGTTTGGAAATAGTTTTTTATAACTCTGCCACAAATACTTTCCCCTCACAAGTATATTCCAATATGAGCGAAGTGCCGGGACTTTATTACTGGAATATAGAAGGTGATGTCGTTACTCACGGGACAAAAGGGTCAATCTATAGGGGAACTTTTAATGAGGATAGCACTGTTCTGACAGGCGGCTGGCGACCCGAAGAAGGTCAGGATGGTGTAACTTATGATGCTATTATGACCAAAACTACCCAGAGAAAGGAAAGTGCAATGAGTGAATTACAAACTCTCTACCGCGACTTTACCGTTACTCGCGTCTTTAATGCCCCAGTTGAGCAAGTCTGGAAAGCCTGGACTGAGCCGGAGCAAGTTATACGCTGGTGGGGGCCAAAGGACTATACCTCGCCGTTCTGCCGCCTGGATTTGCATGAGGGTGGCAAATACCTGTTTTGTATGCACGCCCCGGATTATCAAGGTAGTATGGATTATTATTCGGCTGGGGTTTACACCAAAATTGTGCCGTTAGAACTGCTTGAATTCACCCAGAATTTAGCTGATAAAGACGGTAATACAATCGACCCGGTTCAAACCGGGATGCCGCCCGATTTCCCTCAAAATATACGAATAGCTATAACTTTCAAAACCCTGAGCGAAGAGCAAACCGAAATGACTGTCACAGAATACAACTGGCCCGAAGGTCAGCTGCGCGAAATGTCCCAAATGGGGATGGAACAAACTCTGGACAAGATGGCGGAAGCCTTGAAATAAGGGCAATCAATTTCAATTCCGGCCTTGTGTGAATCACTTGCGCCGGAACTGGAAAAAAGTTATAATTCAGCCAGAGAACAGAGAAAAAAGGAAGGGTTTGTGACCCCGCCAAATCCAGCCACCAATTCAACACGTGGGGCATCTCAGGAGGAACAGGTTTTATGTCCAAGAAGACGAGCCGGGCTACCCGCGTTGCCCAAAGCCAACGCTCGACGCGTGACGGTGAAAAGAAAAAAGTCGAAGCGGCCCGTCCGTTAATATCCAATTCGTCGGTGCTAACCGAAACCGAGCCAGTCCTAATTGAACCTCGGCGGGCAAGTGCGCCCGTAATTCCGGCACCCCTCGCGCCCGAAGAATCTTCGGCTTTACCGCCGCGTGCGCGTGGCCCTTTGCCCCCGCGTCGCCCGGTAGCGGCGGTTCGGCAACCAGTGCTTAGTCGCGAAGAAGAATTTGCTTTTGTTCGGGCTGATTTGCGTACTGTGTTATTCCTGACGGTGCTAATGCTAATAGTGCTGGTGGTTCTAACCTTTTTGATAAGCCGCTAATTTTTTACTGGCAAGGACGCTGAGAATATGTCGAGCGAGTATGCCTTGCTGGGGCTTTTGCTGGACGGGCCAAAACACGGTTACGAATTGGCCCGCCGCTTTTCCCCTGAAACACCTTTGGGTGATATTTGCCCTCTTGAAGTGAGTATGCTCTATGCCCTGCTTAAAAAGCATGAGAAAGCCGGGTTTATTGAGGCACAGCTCGAAAATCAGGGAGCGCGTCCCCCCAAACGCACTTTCCACCTGACCGATTTGGGCCGAGCTACTTTTATGGATTGGGTGCGCTCGCCTGTATCCCGTACTCCCGAAATCCGGCTGGATTTTCTGGTAAAGCTTTATTTTGCCCGGCAATTAGGCTCGGACGATGTAGGCGCACTTATCGGGCGACAAATCGAGGTTTGCCGTAGCCTTCTGGAAAGATTGCAGCGCGGTGAAGGCTTGCCCGAAAGTCTGGAAGAAGTTAGCAATTACAGTAATTTCGATTTCGACGAAGACGAACCCGAACCAACCGTGCGCAGCAAGCGTAGCCATCCCCGCCCCAACGAACATGAGCGCAACCGCGAAATTCCTCCTGAAGAAATCCAGTTTTTCAAGTTGGTAACTGAACTTCGTATCAAGCAATATCGAGCTATTATCGAATGGCTGCAAGATAGCCGCCGAGCCTTGTCGGGAGACTATTATTAGTTTTGACTTTTGAGTTGAAAGAAATCAGGTTTTGTCCGGGTAAAGCGTCTAGCGTCCAATCGCCCTGAAATGAATTTCGGGCTAAGTGTTGTGAAGTTGGTTAAAACCAACTGTAAAAACCTCGGCCTCAATGTGAAGTAGAATTCATCCCAGGAGGTCTATTGGCGGAGCAATATCCTACAATAATGCCGCTATCCACTGTAGGATGCTGCTCCGCCAGTTGACTTTTGACCAAACTCGATTGAGCTAAATTCTCAGTTGGTTTCAACTAACTTGCCGTCTCCTAGCCCGAAATTCATTTCAGGGCCAGACTACCACTAATCTAGCAATTCTAACTCGTTTTCTCAAATTCTTATAGAAACTTGAAACTTGAAACTTGAAACTTGAAACTTGAAACTCAAGTAAAGCGGGAGGTAACAATGCATTGTCATTTATGTGAAAAGGATGCTATTGGCGTTTGCCGTTACTGCTACAAATTTTATTGCAATGAACACGGCGATACTTTTTGCCAGACTTGCCAGCAAAAGGGTTGGAGTAGTAGCGAGGCCCGCCCTGCCCCGGCAATTTTGCCCAAAGCCATAGAATTGGCCGTTGCCGAGGTAACTAAAGAGGTCGGGAAAGAGGCAAGCCCGGTGGAGGCCAAAGCAGGCGAAGGTCAGGAAAAAGCCGCGCCTGTTCCGGCCATCGCTATGGGTGGCAGCACTTGAGGCAATCTGCGGGTGCTGGATGCACTCTTTGAGCTGGATAAATTCCTGAAGATTTTGCCGATTTTCGGTTCGACTAATGTCAATGGGGTGCTGATGATGGTTAAGGGGATTGAGCAGTATCAGGCCGCTTTTCGGCTGGATTTGACCCTTCGCTTTGGGTCTGAAATGAAAAATATGCCGATGCAAGCCCTCCCGCGTTTGGATAGTATTACTCTGACCGATGATTTGGGAAACGACTATAGCACCATGCAAGCGATAGGCAGTGGCGGCGGTATGGGTGAATGGCGGTTCAATTATAATTCTACCCCTGCCATCAAGCCCGATGCTACCCGCTTGATTCTGGAAATCCCGCGCCTGGAATTTCACGAGCCAATGCGCGGAAGCGGGATGCTTTCACCCAAATCGGCCTTAAACGGCCCGTGGAAAATTGAATTAGTTTTACCGAAATAGGAGAGCTTTGGCATGGCTAGAATAGTGTTGGAGAATTGCGCCCTGCTGGATGCAACCTGGCCCGAATTACGGGAAGGCTTTCAGGTGCTAATCGAAGGGGAGCGCATCAAAGAAGTTAGCGAAAACCCGATTAAGGGTGAGGCGGATTTGCGGCTGGATTTGAAAGGACGCACTTTGATGCCGGGCCTGACCGACGCGCACGTCCATGCTACCGCGATTACGGCTGATTTGGCGACTATCGGGGATGTGCCGCCAAGCCTGATGGCTGCCAAAGCTCAGGTCATGTTGCAAAAAATGCTGATGCGCGGGTTTACGACGGTACGCGACGCGGGCGGGGCAGATTGGGGTTTGGCCGAAGCAGTGCGGCTGGGCCTGTTCAAGGGGCCACGTCTGCTTTTTTCCGGCCACGCCCTGAGCCAAACCGGGGGACATGGCGATATGCGGAGCAAAAACAACAACCTGGAAGCTTGCGCCTGTAGCTCAGGTTCTGGTACGCTGTCTCGGATTGCCGATGGGCCGGACGAAGTACGCAAGGTGGCACGGGACGAGCTACGCAAAGGAGCAACCCAAATTAAAATTATGGCTTCGAGCGGGGTCGCTTCGCCCACCGACCATATCGCCAATACCCAGTATTCAGGTGAAGAAATTCGGGCAATCGTCGAGGAAGCGGAAGCGGCTCGCACCTACGTTATGGCTCACGCCTACACCGGGCGGGCCATCCGGCGAGCGGTAGAATTCGGGGTACGTTCGGTAGAACACGCCAATTTGATAGACCGGGAAACCGCCGAATTCGTGGCCCAAAAAGCGGCCTACGTTGTGCCGACCATGGTTACTTACGAGATGTTGTTCCGGCTTGGGGCAAGTTTGAATTTTCCGGCCACTAGTCTGGCAAAGTTGGACGATGTACGAATTGCGGCGGTAAAGGCTTTGGAGATTTGCAAGGCCGCCGGAGTAAAAATTGCTCACGGCAGCGATTTACTGGGCGATATGCAGGAATATCAATCGCTTGAATTTAGCCTGAAAGGGCAAGTTTTAACCCCGCACGAAGTTATAACTTCCGCCACCGCTACCAATGCCGAATTATTCAATATGACTGGCGAAATTGGGGTAATTGCCGTCGGTGCTTACGCCGATTTGCTGGTAATTGAAGGCAACCCACTTAAAGATTTGAACTTGTTGCAAGAGCAGGGCAAATATTTAGCAGTAATTATGAAGGAAGGCCAATTTTACAAGAATAATCTTTAGTTATAGTTGATAACTTTCTAAAAAATATTCCCAGGGTTGGGCAAAACGAGCCAACATTCCCGCATCCAGCCGAAAGCCTTCCGGGTCATCGTCAATCAAATCAGTGGTTTGCGAACGATGGGCTGCTACCGCCGCTTGCTTTTGGGCTAATTCCTGCTCAATGTCCAATCGCCAACCGCGTGCTTCTTCCCGGCGGGGTGCATCGCCCGCTTGCGCCAAATCCCAAATCCAGATAGGGTACTCCAGTAAGCGAATAAATCGCTTTGTACGCTCCAGTGCAGTACGAGCAATCTGGCAACTGGCCCGGTGGTCAACATGCGGATCGCGCCGCCAGGGAGCAACTACCAGCTTGATTTGAAATTGCTCAATTTCTTGATAACAATTTGTCACAGCTTGCTCGAAACCCGCTTGATGGAGGTTAGGGACAGCGGTATCGGGCCATTCCAAAAACTTAGCGGCTTCCGCCCTTACCCCCAGTTCGGCCAGAGCCGCCAAAGCTTCCTGTTGGCGCAAAGCTTTCAGGGCCGCAGGCGGATATTTACGGGAATTGGGGTGCGAAGCTTTGCCGTCACTAACGAACAACACTCGCACCTGACTGCCCCACTTGCCCAGGTTGGCAATCAAGCCGCCGCATCCCAAAGATTCGTCGTCAGGATGCGGGGCAATTACTAAAACTGAATTAAATTCCCTAAGTTCCTCAACCTTCAAAAGCGGCCAGCTTGCCAAATCGTCCAGCAAAGAAGTTGTATCTAATCCTTTATTTAGCTCCGGCATCGTTAAAGTCGCTTTCATCTTCATCAAAATAGCTATCTTCGGTTTTAAGAAATTGCTCACCGACATAGGCTAAAGCCGCATCGGGGGCGGGCTGGCGCAAATAATGGCGTAAATCCCGAATTAAACGTCCAAACGGCTCTGGCTCAAGTAAACCACGCGCCCCGACAGCTCGCTCAGTGGCTTCCAAAACATCCAGACAAATTCGCTCGGTGACAGTGCGCGTCATGTTAGCATAAGTTACAATCGCCTGACTTACCTTTGGTGAAGCTTCCGTCCAGGGCTGATGATAGAAGAATTCAGCATATTGTTCCAGCAAATCCGCCGCACCTTGCAGCCATAACCGCCCGGTTTCGATAGCAATTCGCATTTGCCCCAAACGAGCTTTTTGATAAGGGTCATCTAACCGGCCAAGTTTTCGTAAATAAGTACGGGTAGCATATAGTAAAGCTTCTGCTCCACCCAGTTGGACGGCACAGAATCGAATCGCGCCGCCTGTTATCCAGGGTTGGCGGTAGTAATCGTTCGGGCCGCCCAGAAAATTGCTTTCGTTTAATTCTACCCCGCTAAAATCTACCTTAAAACTGCCGGAAGCTTTCATCCCCATCGGATGCCACCAATTCGGGTTAACTGTAGTTTTGACCTGCTCCATTGGCACAATCATCATCTGCCAGCTACCGTCCGGCAATGCTCCCGAAATTAAGGGGCGTGTAACCCCGCTTGCACCCGAAGCAAAAGTTTTTGAACCTTCCAGGCGGTAACGTCCGCCGCTCAAAGGCAGAACTTTAACACCGTCCGCCGCTTCGGTATTCCAAACCGCGAAAAGGTGCTTTCCCTGCTGCACCTCGGCGGCGTAAGCTTCTTTTTGAGTGGTTGTACCGAAAAGCTGCATTAGTTGCAAGGCGTTAAGATGCCCTTCGTAAACCCGGCCTACTGGCAAGCTGCCCCGACCAATTTCTTTAAGCAAAAGAAACTGGGCCAAAGTGTTTCCGACTTCCGTTCCAAGACCCAAACCGCCGTATTTGCGCTCAAGCGGGGCAGCCAGAAATTCGGCTTCGGCTAACCACTTGAATTCTTCGGCGGGAAAACCACCATCAAAATCTACGGCTTTGGCATTTTTGGCGAATTTAGCGGCCAGTTTTCGGGCCTGCCCCAAAATCTCCGCGATAGCTGACTCGGCCAAACCCGCTTCAACTTGCAGGGCTGGCTCCTCAAAATCGCGGTCAAGGGTTGATACCGCCCGGAGAATTGAATCTGTCACTGCCTGTTTACCACTTATCCTTCTAGTTGTGCTTATAATTTTGTGAACTCTTGCATTTTAGAGCAAAATTCAAGCCATTATCCGCACAAAGCTTTTGTACTAACCTGACTAAATTGTTAAAAATTAATATTCAGACTTCAGCCCTCCTAAAATACTCAATCCTCAGTCCTCAGCACTTTGTAATGCTTTCGCCCCATAGCAATCTCACAATCTAAAGCTTTTCTGGATTGACGCAGCGCGTCAAAGAACTTAAAATAGAGAAGACTAGATTGTAAATTTTTGCTCAATGCCTGGAAAGGGAAGGGTAAAACGATGAGCTTGCAGCAGGGTTTTTATATTGACACCGCCGTATTCCGTTTTCGGAGCGGCTATCACGAAATAAACGCATTTTTGGCCGTACCAAGCGTGCCGCTGCCAATGCCCGCGCTGGTGCTGGCCCACGACGTTTACGGGTTGGACGAACATATTCAGGATGTGGCAATTCGGTTTGCCCGTGAGGGTTACGCCGTACTTGCCCCTGATTTGTTTACCACCCGCAACGGTATGACCACCAAAAACGGTAGCGTAATCAGTGGTGGGCAATTGCGCCGCAGCACTCCCGACAGCATCGCTGTTACCGATATTAAAAACAGTCTGGCTTATTTCAAGAATGAAGAATATGTTGACCAAAGTCGGATTGGGGTAATTGGCTTTGGCTTTGGCGGTACAATCGCTCTCTTGAGTGCGGCGCAGGTGCAGGGCTTTGCGGCGGCGGTTAATTTTTATGGGGATATTGTGTACCCGCCTGAAGTTATCGGGCGGGCCAAACCTTATTCCCCGGTGGATATGTTGGGGCTTTTGCGCTGTCCCTTACTCTCGTTTTACGGTGCGCCGGATAGCATGGTTTCAAACCGGGAAATTGCCCTGTTGGAGCAGCAACTTCGGGCCAAAGGTAAAGCTTTTGAGTTAAAAACTTATCCGTCTGCCCCGAACGGCTTTTTGAATAGCAGCCGCCCCGAATTATATAATGCGCCCGCTTCCCGCGATGCTTTCGCCCGGACGCTTAATTTTCTTGACCGCCATTTGAAATAAGTTATAATTAGCAACTATTCAGTAGAATATTGCTCCGTCACCAGATTTTACCCGGAAGTTTACTGGCGGAGTAATATTCTACAAAAAACTGGGTTTTGAGTTTACCGAAACAGAATTGTTTTTAGCAACTAGAAAGAGGGTCGGGTGGCAGACAAACGCAAGGCAGAAGCGGTGGAAACGTTGGAACGTGGAGCAGATGGAGTAGCACCGCCCCCACCCAAATCATTTTTGAATAGCCGGGGCAGCAAGATTTTTCTCGGCGTGCTGATTTTTATGATTGTTTTTACAATGGGTTATGGCCTCTGGCGATTGAGCGGGGGCAGTTTTAAGCCCAAAAGCACCTGTCCCGATACTGCGGCAGAAGCTCGCCTGAAATCCGCCGCCAGTGCCAGTCCTGATAATTTGACCGCGCAGCTCGACTATGGCAATTATCTTTACGGGCAATGCAAAAACTTTAGTGGGGCGGTAGATACCTTGCAAAAAGCCACAACTCTGGCTGATAAACCAGCAGTAGCCACCGCCCAAAAAGCTTCAGCTCACCTGAGTTTAGGTTTGGCTTATTTTTACAATAATAACAACCAGCTTCGGGAAGCTCAAAGCGAGTTTCAGAAGGTTTTAAGCCTTGAGCCGGAAAACAAATTGGGTTTGTATATGTTGGCTTCGACTTTACGCAAGGACGACCCGAAACAGGCGGTAGAGCTTTTCAGGAAAGTAGCAATTCTTGACCCTAACGGCTCGCTTGGCAAGGACGCGCAAAAATCCGTCGAAGAATTAGCCAAATAAAAGAAGAAATCCGCGAACTATCAATAAATAGTCACGGAAAATCGAAGAAACTAAAAAATGAATGAGTGGCCGCCCGAACTAAATATATCGAGCTTTATCCCGCCACCGCGTTTGGGTTGGAAACGGGAGCGAGTCGAATTATTGCAAAAAATATCGGCGGCTTCGCGACTTTTCCGGGAAGGGCTAACCCCGGCGGCGGCTCTTAATCTGGCTCGTTCGGTTTATGCTTCGGCCAATTTTTCGGCGGTAGGCGTAGGTAACTGGCAAAGCACCCTCTCATTTGTTGGCCCGGCTATCGAAGGCGAATCGCCCCACAATGACCGAGTTTGCGAGGCGGTGCAGCTTTGTCTGGAAAGCGGCAAGCTCCAAACCTGTAGCCGCAACGCTGAAAACACCGAGCTTAAAAAATGTTGGGTAGTGCCGTCCGAAGAAGAAGATATTACCCCCAGTTTGCTGATAGCTACTCCACTTGAAAATGATGAAGAAGTTATCGGGGTGCTGACGGTTTATGGGAGCAAGCGTTTTACGCTGGGCAATGCCGAAATCGAACTGGCTCGCTGGGTAACGCTGGAAGCTAATTCTAATTTGGAATTGGGGCGGCTGCGGGGAAGCGCGGGGCAATTGGCCGAAGCCGAGCTTAAAGCCCTCCGCGCCCAAATCTCGCCCCATTTTTTGTTCAATACTCTGAATACTATCGCGGCAATGGTGCGGATTGATGCCGAGCAAGCCCGTGAACTAATTGTAGATTTTGCTAATTTCTTCCGGCGCACCCTCAAGCAACACGGCGAATTTGTTACGCTGGCCGAAGAGCTGGATTACGTCAAGCATTATGTCAGGTTTGAGCAGGTACGTTTTGGCAAAGCTCTGGCGGTCAGTTATAAAATCGCGCCAGGTACAGATACTTTACTTTTGCCTGTCCTGACTTTGCAACCCTTGGTCGAAAATGCGATTAATCACGGCATTGGCCCGAAAATCGGCGGCGGTCAAGTTCAGATAAAGACCAAAACGGTTGAAAACGGCGATGTGCTGATTACCGTCGAGGATGACGGAATTGGTATGTCGGCGGAAAATCTGGCAAATCTGTTCAAACCCAAAACCAGCACCGGCAAAGGCTTGGGTATGGCTCTCGCCAATATTCGCGAACGCTTGCAAAAAATATTTGGCGACGATTATGAGCTAAAAGTCGAAAGTGCGCCCGACAAAGGTACTCGCATTACCTTTCGTATTCCCCGTTTGCGCCGCTCCTGAAACCTCAAGTTTGCGTTTAATTAAATTAATGATTGACTTTTCCCCAGCCATCAATTACATTTAGTTGGGATAATTCTCAGTGTTTAATCAACATTATGCCTTCTATTTATTTTAGTTACTAAAGGTCTTCTGGGAGAAAAATCATGATTGCAGGTAAGCTCCTTTATTTAAGGGCGGTTGAAGCTACCGACCTGGAACATTGGGTATAACTCCAACATCACCGAATATTTAGCCTGGATTTACCCCTACAGCCGGGTTGATGCCGAAAATTATTGGCGGAGCAGCCAGCAAAACGCTAACGAGCAGCTTTATTCAATTGTTACCAGTGATTCCCGGATGCATATTGGCAGCGTCAGCCTGAAACGGATTGACTGGCGTTCCCGTAACGCCGAACTCAGCATAGTTTTGGGCGTGCGTGAATTATGGGGCAAGGGCTACGGTCAAGATGCTGTCCAGACTATGTGCTGCTTTGCCTTCAAGCAACTTGGCCTGAACCGAATTTATTTGTATGTTCGGGCCGACCACGAGGCTGGTATTCGGGCCTACGAAAAAGCAGGCTTCAAGCACGAAGGGATTGCCCGCCAGCAGCTTTATCGTAATGGCGAATACCACGATTTAATTTTGCTGGGTTTGCTGGCACAAGAATTCGTAGCAAACTAAGGGGTGCAATTTTGTCACAGTTACCACCAAAACTGTCTGTAGTAGTTCCCGTTTATTTCAACGAAGGTAGCCTGAGCTTGCTGCACCAGCGTCTATCCGCCTGTGCCGCTTTGGAAAGCGAATATTGTTTTGAATTCGTTTATGTAGATGATGGTTCAGGCGATAATTCTTTTCAGGTTTTGCAGCAAATCAGCCGGGAAGATACGCGGGTTAAAGTAGTCAAACTGGTACGCAATTTTGGCTCGACTACCGCAATTCTGGCCGGGTTAGCCCAAGCTACCGGGGCAGCCGTCGCGGTAATTTCGGCGGACTTGCAAGACCCGCCCGAAATGATTACACGCTGGAAAAAGGGCGTACCAATGGTGTTGGCCGCCAGGGGGGAACGGGACGACCCGCTCAGTAGCACCGTTTTTGCCGACTCTTTCAACTGGCTTTTCCGCAATTTCGCCCTCAAAAGCTACCCGAAAGGCGGCTTTGATTGCTTCCTGATAGACCGTAAAGTGGTAAATGTGATAAACCAGTGTGCCGAGAAAAATACCCACCTGCCCGGTTTGCTGATGTGGACGGGCTTTGCCTACGAAATTATTTATTACCAGAGACAAAAGCGCGAACACGGCAAATCACGCTGGAATATTCGCCGCAAGCTCAAATATTTCGCGGATGCCTTTACCGCCTTTTCGTATTTCCCGCTTCGTGTCTGCTCAATGATTGGCATTGTTACGGCTATTTTGGGGTTGTTATACGCCTTGCTGATAATCAGCCTGACCGTAACTGGTTTTATCAAAATCGAGGGCTGGTCGTCCCTTATGGTAGTGGTACTCATCGCTTCGGGCGTACAAATGACCATGCTTGGCGTGGTAGGTGAATATTTATGGCGCAATTTCGACCAAACTCGCCACCGCCCGATTTATATTGTCGAACAAATAGTCGAGGATAGCGACGCAACTCCCGCGCCCTACGCGCTTGAGCCAGTTCTCAACAAAAGCTCTTAGGTTAAATTAGTTTACGATTAGAACTGTTATAATTTCAAATTCTGGTTATTGCAATATGTTGTATTATTAACCAGATGTACACCTGCGTTCATTTTACCTTTCACCCGTTTGATTTAGACTAAAGCTGGTAGTACGGCAGCATTGCCGGAGTTATACAGGTGGCCGGATACAGGCCGCTTCAAGGAAAGGATTTTTAAGGCGATGAATGGTTCATATTCTGTGACAACCGTTCTGGACGATTTTTACTACGGCCCGCCCCGACCCCTTGATGCAATATTTAGTCCTAAAAGCGTGGCGGTTATCGGCGCAACCGAAAAAGAAGACAGTGTGGGGCGCACAATTGTAAGTAACTTGAACAATGGCCTTTTTACCGGCAAAATCTACCCGGTCAATCCTAACCACGAAAATATATTGGGCCTCAAGGCTTACCCTAATTTGGCGGCCATCTCCGAAGCTCCCGAACTGGCAATTATTGTTACACCTGCCCAAACTGTCCCGAATGTTATCAAGGAATGCGTGGAAGCCGGAGTCAAGGGCGCGATTATTATTTCGGCAGGTTTTAAGGAAAGTGGCATCGAAGGGGCAAAGCTGGAGCAGCAAGTTTTGGCGGAAGCCCGCAAAGGCAAATTGCGAATTATCGGGCCAAATTGTCTGGGTGTTATGAACCCCCGAAACGGGCTGAACGCTACTTTTGCCACGACCATTGCTCGTCCCGGTAATGTCGGGTTTATCAGCCAAAGCGGAGCGTTGTGTACCGCCGTGCTGGATTGGAGCTTCAAGGAAAACGTCGGGTTTAGTGCCTTTGTTTCGATTGGCTCAATGCTGGATGTCGGCTGGGGCGATTTGATTGATTATCTGGGCGACGACCCGCGCACCAAAAGCATTGTGATTTATATGGAAAGTATTGGTGACGCGCGTTCGTTTTTGTCCGCCGCCCGCGAAGTAGCCCTGAACAAGCCGATTATTATTATCAAAACCGGGCGAACGCAGGCCGCCGCCCAAGCCGCCGCTTCCCATACAGGTGCATTAACCGGCAGTGACGAAGTTTTGGATGCTGCCTTTGCCCGTAGCGGGGTGCTAAGGGTCAATTCTATTGCCGAATTATTTTATATGGCCGAAATTCTGGGCAAGCAACCCCGTCCCGCCGGGCCACATTTGACCATTTTAACCAACGCTGGTGGGCCGGGCGTACTGGCAACCGATGCCCTGATTGGCGAAGGGGGCGAACTTGGCACTTTATCGGACGAGACCTTTACCGCTTTGGACGAAATTTTGCCGCGCCATTGGAGTCATGGCAACCCGATAGATATTTTGGGAGATGCTACGCCCGAACGTTATGCCAAAACTATTGAAATCGCTGCTAAAGACCCTAATAGTAACGGCTTGTTGGTAGTGCTAACTCCACAGGGTATGACCAATCCCACCAAAACGGCGGAACAGCTTACACAATACGCCAAAGGCTTTGGCAAACCAATTCTGGCAAGTTGGATGGGTGGTATCGAAGTAGCCGAAGGCGATAAAATTTTGACCGAGGCAGGCATCCCGACCTTTCCTTATCCTGATACGGCAGCCCGGATGTTTAACTATATGTGGAAATATAGTGCAAACTTACGCAGTCTTTATGAAACGCCAGTTTTACCCGCCGGACTGGATGAAGAAGTTGGGCAACGCTTGCGGGCCAGAGAAATTATCGAAGCAGCCCGTAGCCAGCAGCGCACCGTTTTGACCGAAGTAGAATCTAAACAAATTTTGGCGGCTTATAATATTCCAACCGTCGAAACCCGGTCAGCCGCAAACACCGAAGAAGCCATTGCGCTTGCCGAGCAGTTGGGCTACCCGGTAGTGCTAAAACTTTTCTCGGAAACTATTACTCATAAAACCGATGTAGGCGGAGTACGCCTGAATTTGCGAAATGCTGACGAAGTGCGGGAGGCTTACCAGAAAATCGAAACATCAGTTATAAATCGGGCGGGCCAGGAACATTTTCAGGGCGTAACAGTGCAGCCAATGGTCAAGCTGGACGGCTATGAGCTAATTTTGGGGAGCAGCCTTGACCCACAATTCGGCCCGGTATTATTATTTGGGTCGGGCGGTCAATTGGTCGAAGTTTACAAAGACCATGCTTTAGCCCTACCGCCCCTTAACACCACTTTGGCCCGCCGCATGATGGAGCAAACCCGCGTTTTTACCGCCTTGCAGGGTATCCGGGGGCGGGCTTCGGTAGATTTGGCCGAACTGGAACAGCTTTTAGTCCGTTTTAGCCAGCTTGTGGCCGAACAACGCTGGATTAAGGAAATCGATATTAACCCGTTATTGGCTTCGCCCGAACGTTTTCTGGCTCTGGATGCTCGAATCATTTTGCACGAGGCCGATACCAAACTGGAGAATTTGCCAAAGCTGGCTATCCGGCCTTACCCGCGCCGCTACGTTACGCCTTATACTCTCAAAAACGGGCTGGCCGTTACCCTGCGACCTATTCGCCCCGAAGATGAGCCGCTTTTGGTCAAATTTCACGAAACACTTTCGGAACGGACGGTATACTATCGCTACTTTCATTCTATCGGCCTTAGCCAGCGCGTTTCACACGAACGCCTGACCCGAATTGCTTTTGTGGATTATGACCGGGCAATGGTAATCGTGGCCGAATACGTCAATGAGCAGGGCCAGCATGAGATTTTGGGAGTGGGTCGCCTGACAAAAGGGCATAGCAACCCCCAGGAAGCTGATTTTGCCATTTTGATTAGTGATAAATATCAGGGTCAGGGATTAGGTAGCCAACTTTTGCGTCAATTAGTGCAAATTAGCCGAACTGAAAAAATTGAGCTTATCACGGGTGACATTTTGCCCGAAAATTACGATATGCAACGGGTCGCCAAGAAAATCGGCTTTCACCTCAACTTCTCAATAACTGAACACGTGATGAAAGCTGAGTTAAAAGTGAGCGAACAGGCTTTAAGCTGAGCTATAATCTATACCAAAATGTAACTATTCAGCCAGTCTTTATGTAGGAGGGATTCCCAATCCCGATAAAGACGGGTTTAGCTAAATCGGGATTGGAAATCCCTCCTACACCTGAACAGTTACACCAAAATTAGACTATAAGAGAAACGAAAAACATCTTGAAAATAGCAATGTTTGGGACTGGTTGGTTTGCAAACGAGCATCTTAAACTGTTGTCAACCGAACCAGAGGTGGAAATAGTCGGCCACGTCGCAACCAATCCGGCGAAGGCCCTTGCTGCCGCTCAAAAGTGGGGTGGACGCGGTTTTACAAGCTGTCAGGAATTGCTAGAAAGCGAAAAGGTGGAGGCAGCCTGGATTTGTGTCCCGCCTATCCCGGCAGTACATCAAGCGATTGAACCAATTCTGATTGAGCATAATATTCCTTTCTTTGTTGAAAAACCTTTAGCCGCTAACCTTGAAATCCCCGAAAGAATTAACGAAGCCATTAACGCGCGTCAGCTTACCGTGGGTGTAGGTTATCACTGGCGGGCGATGGACACGTTGCACCAGGTACGGAAAACAATTGCCACTAACCCAGTTCGGATGGTAGTCGGTAACTGGTATAGCAATGCCCCGAAAGTTGAGTGGTGGCAAAAGCAGGCTACAGGCGGTGGACAGATAATAGAACAGGCCACCCATTTGTACGATTTGGCTCGTTTTCTGGTCGGGGAAGCCCAAGTTATCGCCGCCACTGCCAATTACTTTGAGCGTCCTGCTTCCCCAGATGCAGATATAGCCGGAGTAACTGCCGCTTTGCTGAATTTCGAGCAGGGGGCTACCGGGCTTTTCAGTACCACCTGTATTCTTGAGGCCGGTATTGCCGTAAATTTGCAGTTAATTTGTGACGGTTTATCCATCACTATTACTCAGCAAAAAGTAATATATGATACGGGTAAAGAGCAACGTGAGGAAATTTTGGGCAATAACCCTTATTTGACCGAAGACCAGGCTTTTCTGGAAGCGGTCAAGTACAACAGGCCATCGGCCCTGATTAGTACCTATGCCGACGCATTGCGTACCCACCGCTTATGCTGCGAGGTTGTTAATGCCAGTGTTTAGTTTAGAGCTGGTCTAATAAATCAATGGGCCGAGCCACATCTTACAAAATCAGGCTCAGTTGTAAGATGCTGCTCGGCCAGTTGACTACTTCAAACTAATTATTAGACACATTTTTACAAAAAAATTTAGCCACTACGAAAGGCTTGACCTGCAAATGTTCAGGATTTAGAGCAGGGCGGCAAGGCGTTTAACGCCTTCGTTTATTTGGTCGGGCGTAACCGCACAAAACGGCAACCGCACAAAACGTGCGCCTTCGCTGGCTACCGGGCGATTATCATCCGGGTCGGCAAAAAAGCTCTGCCCCTCGGTCAAGATTAAATTATTTTGCTGCGCTCGTTCCACTAAATTGACATAATTCGCGTCTTCAGGCAAAGTTAAGCTGACAAAGAAACCGCCTTCCGGCTCGGCGAACGAAACCGAAGGCAAATGCTGCTTAAGTGCGCCGACCATTGCTCCCAAACGCGGGCGGTAAAGTTGCTTCAAGTTATTAACATTACTTTCCAGCCAGCCGCGCCGCCGGAATTCGGCCACTGCCGCCTGTGAAGGCAGTACCGGGGCTAAAATGGTATCTCCGGCCAGGTTTGTGACCTGCGCCACTATTGCAGCCGGGCCAACCATATAACCTACCCGCAAAGCCGGGCTGATAAGCTTGCTGTAGGAACTCATTGTAATAACCTTTGTAGGGCTGATTTCGCGCAAAAGTGGCAAACTTTCGCCCTGATAGCGTAAAGTGCGGTAAGGAACGTCCTCGATTAGCCAGAAATTGTATTGTTCGGCCAACTCGACGATAGCCCGGCGTTTGGCTTCAGAAGTGCTGATACCCGCCGGATTTTGAAAATCGGGGATAAGGTAAACAAAAGCCGGAACTTGTTTTTTAATTGCCGCTTCCAAACGTTCCAAATTTAGCCCGTCTTGCTCAAGCGGAATACCAACTACTTTTGCGCCGCGCCGCCGAAAAGTTTTAATCGCCCGGTCATAGCTGGGCTGCTCCACCAACACTACATCACCCGGCTTGATAACGGTCGCCGCAAACAAATCTTGTAAATGGAGTGAGCCATTGCCAATTAAAACCTCGTTCTCGCTCACCCCGAAATCCTCGGCTAACATTCGCCGCAAAGCCGGATAACCCCCGATATTGCCATACTGCAAAATCGTCGGGCCGTCGTTTTCCAAAGCGGCCAGCATACACTCCCCAATCAAGCGAGCGGGCAGAGCCTCGCTGGGCGGCACACCTCTGGTAAACACAATTGTCTCAGCCAAAATTTTTCTCCCTCAATTCATTATACAAATGCCAAATTTTACGAATAGCCTTTACTAAAATATGATAGCATAGATTGACCATTTGGGGTAAAATCGGCAAAGGTAGTCCCGCTTTTATTGGAACAATTACCAAAATTAGTTAAGGATGAACATGAGCGCACCACCACTTTTGATAATTATTTCCGGGCCGCCTGCATCGGGCAAAACCGCACTGGGACAGCGTTTGGCGGATGTCCTGCATTTGCCTTTTGTAAACAGGGACGCTATAAAAGAATCACTTTTCGATAGCCTGGGTTGGAGTGACCGGGAATGGTCAAAAAAATTGGGGATTGCCAGCTACGATTTGCTTTATTATTTCGTGCGGGTGCAACTAAAGGCGGGAGTTTCACAAATTGTCGAAAGTAATTTTGATGCAAAATATTCCAGTGGAGAATTTTTGGCCCTAAAGCAGCACTATAATTTCAGACCATTTCAAATTCAATGTTTTACCGAAGGTGAGGCACTTTTGGAACGCAGTCGGCGGCGGGCAATTTCGGGCGAACGGCATCCCGGCCATGTAGAGCAAGATTTGCAGGATGAACTAAAGCCGCTTTTGCTCAAGGGTCGGCTTGAACCGCTCGAAATCGGCGGGCCGCTTTATTGGCTGCATACCACCGACTTCGAGAAAATAGATTACGCCGCCTTGCTCTCAGCAATTCAAACTTTTAGTACACAACCTTGATAGCGGTGCGGGTCACAAAACCGCCTGCTTCCGGCACATGTACCCAAACATCATCGGTAACTACCGCTTCGCCGTGAGTTTCGCCATCGACCTGATAAGTTTTATTGAGGTCGGCACTTAATTGGGTAATAGCCCCAAAACCTCGGCCCGGCCCTTGCCGTACCGTTGCGCTACCGTGAGGGATAACTATTTTGTAGCTCATCGGGGTTAGATTAGCAGATTTTGGAGCAGCAGCGGCAGGGGCGGCAATTGGCTGGGGTGCGGGTGTGGCGACTGGTTGGGTAGACGGAGTAGTATTAAATCCTTGCAAAGCTTGGGCATAACGGCGGGCCTGGGCCGCAATTTTTTCGGCTCTGTCGGTACCGTTGATAATGCGGCGAGCGTTTACAAAATCGTAAGAGCCATCGGCTTTTTGATAATCCGAAAGGCTTACTCCGGTGTAACGGCCTGTTTTCATGCCGTGAGCGGTAATTTTGGCGGCAATAGTGCGGTCTTTTGCCAAATTGGGATTACCGACTAAATCCAGTCCCAAAATGTCGCTATAAGCCTGATAATTGGTGCGCCCGGTTAATTGGACAAAACCGCGTCCCTTGAAGCGTACTCCATCGCCCGATTGAGTGTTGCCCAAATCGCGGCGGCCTTCGTAATCCTCGCCACTGGCGAATTCTTCCATCCAGTTACCCAAACAGGATTCGTGGTGAGCGGTAGCCAGCACATAGGCCAGGTGGTTGATACTGGTAATTCCGGCGGCGACACAGGCGGCCATAAGAGCCTGGAACGAAGCCAGCACAACTTCTTTGTTGGTATTTTGCGGGTCCATTTCGGCGGCAACCTGAAGAACTTTCTCCTCAATCTCGGTCATGGGGCGTAACTCCTTTTAGATACAATAGTGTTAGTAAAGCGTTGTTATAAAACTGGTTGAAATATAATGTCCCGTATGGCTTCACTTTATTCTTATATAATAGTCACAACTTGTCAAGAAAAAAAAGTTTAATGTTGGGCTTTTATTCTGGCAAATTTATGGTATGCTAAACTTGGATGCTAAAGCCATAACTAGCCTGAAACTTCTTTAGTGTGCTTGCGTATTAACTAAAGATTATAAAGATTGAAGTAGAGTTCGGATTAATTTTAGAGTAGGCGAAAGAACGAGCGTGATGAGCTTGATTTGTCCCAATTGCAAGAATGAGTTTGGCCCGGATGACGTGTTCTGTGGCGTATGTGGTCGACGGCGGCCTGAACCGCTTCAAAAAGTACAGACCAGCCTTTTAAACGATAATCCCACCGAAGATGGCGAAGAACATAGCAGCATCCCGGCTTTGTTGGCCGAAACTGCGGAGGATTTGCCGCCCGAATTGCCCGCCCCCGAAGCTGTGCCGCAATTGGCCGCCCCGCTTCCGGCAGTGCAAGGGCCAACCGGCTTTGACGCGCTTGCCCCGGTTGCCAGCAATGCGGCCATTGCCGAAACAAAGCCAGAAGTCGCGCCCGCCTACAAGCCGCAGCCTGACCCCTGGCTTTGCAAACAATGTAATACTTTGAACATTGCTCAGGATGAATATTGCAATGTTTGCGGTGCAATGCGGGTTAGCACTCCCTTGCCTACGCCAGCCGCCAGCCCGATAACCCAGCCTTTGGTACGCACCCCCGAAGAAATTATGGCTGAAAAGCTGGCGATTGCCCTCGCCCCGCGCAAAGCGGACGACCCCCGGCAGGGCTGGCGATACTTGAGCGGACAATCTACCAATGAAGGCATCTCCCGGCTTGGTACGGCTAACGAAGATAGCACTTTCAAGCTGGAAATTAACCGTATGTTCGAGTCCAAGCCCGAATCCTTTGCCTTGTACATTGTGGCCGATGGCATGGGCGGGCAGGACGCGGGCGAGGTTGCCAGCCGCATGGTAATCGAAACGGTGGCCGCCAAAGTAGTAAGTGAATTAGTTGCGCCCTGGGTCGGCGGGCAAAATCTGGAACA
>JBBQGP010000040.1:0-32713 GCA_038323095.1 Chloroflexia bacterium
ATGGCTAACTTTGTCGCCCGGCTTGTATTGGGTTGAGCTGCTGCTTGACCCGGCTTTTGTGCCTGCTCCAACGGTAGAGCCGGAACGCTTGCTGGCGGGGCTGCTACTGTTGTCCCAACTGGTTGCCTTGCTGCCACTGCCGCCCCAAAGGGTCGAACGCTGGCTGCCCTTGAAGCCGCTATGCCCGCCACCCGTTCCAGCGTTTTGCTCCAAGCCCTTGAGTAAATTGCGCGGGATTTCTTTCAAAAAGCGCGAGGGCTTGCTCGGCAATTGATTGCCCCAGAGCGAACGCCGGAAAGCATAAACGATATAAAGCTTTTCTTTGGCGCGGGTAATCCCGACATAAAGCAAGCGGCGTTCTTCCTCCAAATCCTTTTCGTTTTCCAGCGAACGGCTGTGAGGCAAAATATTTTCTTCCAGACCGACGATAAATACAAAGGGATATTCCAGACCCTTCGCGGCGTGCAAAGTAATCAGGGTAATCGCGTCCTTGTTGGGGTCGAGCTTGTCCACATCGGCTACGAGGGCGACCTGCTCCAAAAATGCGTCCAGAGCTTCCTGACCGGGCAAATGGCTGTAATCCGAAGCTACGCCCCTAAGTTCCTGCACGTTGCGCCAGCGTTCTTCGCTTTCCTCGCTGCCGTCCCGTAAATTTTGTTCGTAGCCGCTTTTACCAATTACAAAATCAAAAAGTTCGGGCAGGGTCATTTCGTTGCGGGCCTTGATAAAAGCTTCCAGCAAGTTAATAAATTCAAAAAAAGCATTGCGAACTTTAGTGGTAACGTTAAGCGGCAGCATGGTACTTTCAAAAGGTTCAGCCCCACCGTTGCGCTTGTGAGCCATCTGGTCGGCTTCTTCGCTTTGCAAAAGTTGCAGGGCCGGGTACACTGGCAAATTCATTTGGTCGGCCCAGCTAAAAAGCTCGTCCATACTTTTTTGGCCGATGCCCTTGCCTACCGGCGTATTGTTCACAATCCGCATAAAGCTAAGGCCATCATAAGGGTTATGAATCAGGCGCATAAAAGCCAGCACGTCTTTAACTTCCTTGCGCTCATAAAAGCGGGTACCGCCGATTAGCTGGTAAGGCACATTGCGCCGGATGCACATTTCTTCAATCGCCCGGCTTTGGGCGTTGGTGCGATAAAGAATGGCAAAATCCTTGTAGGGGCGGTCTTTAATGCTTCGCGCCCGCACCCGTTCGATTTCGCCGACCACATAATCGGCTTCCTGCATTTCGTCGTAAGCTTCGTAAACCTGAATCGCTGTACCTGTCCCGTTTTCCGTCCACAATTTCAAGTCGCGACGCTGGCTATTGGATTTAATCAAGTTCTGGGCGGCATCCAGAATAACCTGAGTGCTGCGATAGTTTTGCTCAAGCGAAATAACTTTAGCTTCGGGGTAATCATCCTCGAACATCAAAATATTGCGAATATCGGCACTTCTAAAGCTGTAAATGCTCTGGTTTACATCGCCGACCACGCAAATATTTTTGGATTTACTACTCAAAGCCTTGATTAGCTGGTACTGGGCCTGATTGGTATCCTGATATTCGTCTACCATTATATATTTGTAGCGTTCCTGATAGCGTTCCAGTACCGAAGGACATTCCCGGAAAAGGCGGGTGGTAGTGTTAATCAAATCATCAAAATCGAGGGCGCGGTTCAAGCGCAAAAGCTCCTGATACTTTTCGTAAACCCGTGCCGCCACTTCTTCAAAGTAGCTTTTGGCCTGCTCTTGCATTCCTTTGGGCGAAATCAGGGTACTTTTGGCCGCACTAATCAAACTTAAAACGGCGCGGGGACTATATTGCTTGTCGCTCATATTCAAGGCCGCCATTGCGCTTTTAATAATCTGGAGCTGGTCGCTATCGTCATAAATCGCAAAATTTCGGTCAATTCCCAAATTGGGGATTTCATGAATCTCCCGGCGCAAAATTCGGACGCAGACCGAGTGAAACGTCCCAACCGTCAAATATTTGGGCATATCGCCGCGTTCGCCAAAATTCTCCCGAATCAGTTTTTCGAGCCGCTCTTTCATCTCGCTGGCGGCTTTATTGGTAAAAGTAACGGCCAGAATATTATGCGGGTCAATGCGAGGCTCGGCTTCGCTTAACATATAGGCAATACGATGGGTCAAAACGCGGGTTTTACCGCTACCCGGGCCGGCCAGAATCAGCACCGGGCCAGCTATAGTACGCGCCGCTTCTTGCTGCGCCGGGTTCAAAGCCTCTAAAATCGAACCGCTCACTTGTAGACTCCCCTTTGGCTAAATAATTGCAGAAAACCTGGTCTATTTTAGCACGCAGGGGCGAATTTCGCCAGAAATAACTCTAATCGAAATAATGTTTAGAGCGATAACAAGTTGGGGCATCTTGTAAAATACAGAGAAAATTAGGTAGAGTTCAGGTTGGGTGAGACCTGTGAAATATAACACAATTGCCTTCAATCTCAAACTACCGTGTAAGTGGAACTCCTTTCGTTTCTAATAAAGTCGGCTAACTCTATTTTAGTGAAAGGCGTTCCACTTGACTATTTATGTCCAGGCTTCAATCAACTTACTACTCATTAGAGGAAGCGGTGGGCCAGTTGGCTCGGACGACTTCTTTATTAGAGCGAACTAACCGAGAAATGCGGCGCAAGTTCCGACAGGTGGGAGTATAGGGCAGCGAGCAAGGTGCAAGGGCAGGCATATATTTACAGGTGGAACGGCTCAACAATGGGTGGTCGAAAGGCAGTTGGTGGCAAAAGAGCCAAGAGCTTTTCTTCCAACTCCTGGCTCTTTCCAACACTTAGCCTTCTATACGTTATCTTGTAGATTAGATACTTGGTTTCGGTCAAAAATTATGGTATTCTGATACAGTTCAGTGTTTAGGCCCAGTTTAATTGTTCAAAATTCGAGGGATATTTCAAGATTATGCCAAAGCCTTCAAAGAGTTTTGCCCGTAGTTTTACCAGTTTGTTAGTTTGCTTGCTTATTTTAATTTTGGGGTTGCAGGCTTGCGGGCCGAACCCAACCGAAGCTCCTAGCCCGACCCCACGGGCCGATGATAGCGCGGGCAAAGTAGATAGCCTGCTTTTAGAAATTTTCCTGCGCTATACTACCACCCAGGGAACAGAGGCCGAAAAACAAAAAGCGGCAATTGACTTCGCCCGGCAGCAGGGACTGGTCAATAAGAAAGACGAAGTTCAGTTTCAGTTGGAAGTAAGCGACCCGGCCAAACAAAATCCTGTTAGCGATAAAATCAAAACAATGGGCGGGCGCGTTATCGATAGCGCGAACATTGAAGGCGTGGTCAAAATGCGGGTGGCTGTCCCGGTCAATACCTTTATGAGCTATGCAAATTCGGCCACCAAAGATAATTTCTTGCGGGATTTGGCCGCCTTTGACGGGGTAAAAAATATTCAAATTATCCTCGCCCGTGATACTCAAGATTTGCGAGGCTTTCCTGAAACTCATGCCGCCCTTGCCGCCCTTTTTCAAACCAGCCAAAACGAAGGCGTTAAACTTATGGGGGCGGACAAATGGCAAGCCGCCGGATTTCGGGGTAAAGGCGTTAAGATCGGCGTAATTGACGGCGGTTTCAAGTATTATGAAGATTTTTTGGGTAAAACTTTGCCCGCCAAACTGGATATTGTTGACCAGGATGCAAAAGTAGGCGGCGGCGTGATTGACGAAACCGTTCACGGTACGGCTGTGCTGGAAATTTTGTATTCGCTTGCCCCCGAAGCCGAATTTTATGCGGTCGCGGTAGATGGCAGCGATACCGAATTGGCTTCGGCTATGGATTATCTGGCGGGCAAGGGCGTAAATATCCTCTCAATGTCGCTTGGTGGGCATGGCACGCCGGGAGATGGCTCAGACCCGCTAAATGTTAAAATTGATGGGCTGCGCCAGAACAAAAACATTTTATTCTTTATCTCGTCCGGCAATGAAGGCGATGCCCATTATGTCGGCCAATTCGAGCCGGATGAGCAAGGCTTTCATCAATGGCAACCGGGCGTAACCCGTATGGCGGTGGGTAATCCGGGCAGTGTGCCGTACCGTTCCAAAGTTATCCTTAATTGGGAGCAATGGCAGGAGCGTATTCCTACTGATTTGGATTTGTTTATCGAGGACAAAAACGGCAACCCGGTAATCAGCAAAAGCAATGACCAGCGTTACTTGCCGCCGCTTGAATATGCCCCGCTTCCTACCCAGCCGCGCGAAACTTATTATATTCGGGTGCGGCTCAAGCCGAATACGCCCAAACCAGCCAAACCTTTTCGTTTACATATTTTTACCCACGATTTGCCGGTACAGTTTTTTACGCCAGTGCTGGCTGTAGCAAACCCGGCAGATAGCAAAAAGGCGATTGCTGTTGGCGCGGTTGATTGGCAAAAAGACACTGTTGCTTATTACAGCAGTCAAGGGCCGCTTCCGAATGGTATCTTCAAGCCTGAAATTTCCGCACCTACCGGGGTTAGCAGTGCGGCTTATCAGGAAGAAGGCGAGGAAGTTTTTAACGGTACCAGCGCGTCCTGCCCTGAAGCCGCCGGGCTTGCCGCCCTTATCAAAAGCGCCAATCCGCGTGCCAGTGCTGACGAACTTACCGGGCTAATTTTGCAATCGGTCAAGGATTTGGGAACAAAAGGGCCGGACACCGCTTATGGCTATGGCCGAGCCGATTTAAGCGGAATTCAACCCGGCCCAATCGCTCCTAAAGGCAATGTCGTTGCGCCTACGCCTAACCCAAACCCTGACTTGAAAATCCAGACTTCGCGGCTTTTCCCTGCTCCCAAAGTTGTCCCCGTTACGCCGCGACCCGGCACGCCTACTTCTGCCTCAACTACCGCCCCTGTCGCCGTAACTACTGCTCCGGCGGTTACTACTGCGCCCGCTGTATCCGATACTCCCCCGATTACTTTTCAGGATGATTTCTTGAGCGCGACCAGTGGCTTGCCCAATTCTGGCCCGACAGTCTACGAAGGCAATACCTACCGCGTCAAGGCCAGCCCGAACCAGCTTAATTGGGGAGTTTACCCGGATACGGTGCGGGTACAAGATTTTGCGGCTGAAATCAAGGTGCAGGGTATTAATGACCGTAGCGGTTTGTACGGACTGGTTTTCTGGCTGCAAGATGCCAATAATTATTATCTGTTAAGTGTGACAGGCAATGGCTCGGCCCAGATAAGCCAGTTCAACAACGGGCAATGGCGGGAACTTTTGGGCTGGAACGCTTTGCAGGGCTGGAAAACGGGTAGCCCAAACACGCTACGCCTGATAGCCAGTGGTGGTAAGTTAAGCGTCAGTGCTGGCGGCAAAACTGCTTTAACCGCACAGGCCAAAGGCGCGGGTAGTATTGGCTTTGCCGCCGCCGGATACAGCCAGCCCGTTACCGCCACTTTCAGTGATTTTCGTCTTGGCGCACGTTAATTCTTTTACTTTATTTTTATTTCAAGGGTTAGGTACGGATTTGCTTGGTAAACCTGTACCTAACCCTTGTTTGTTTATATAATTGCAGTTGAGTGAAATAAAGCTTTAGCTTTTCTTAAGCTGCCTGTAAGAAATTAGTAAGAATTAGCGGTTATGCTACAATTAGATAAGTATAAATGTAACTATTCAGCCAGCGTCAATGTAGGAGGGATTTCCAATCCTGACCCAACGGGTTTAGGTAAAATCGGGATTGGAAATCCCTCCTACACCTGAACAGTTACCTATAAATTATAGAAATTAGTTTCGAGAGAAAAGAGAGAAATCTGGAAGCGAGGTATTTGTAGTGGCACTGGCGACAGATAAAACAAGTGGGCAAAGTTCATCTTATAATGGACGTAATCATAAAGGGGCGGTTTTTGCGGCAGGAGCGGTAGCCGGGATGATTTTTACGCTGGCAATGCTGCTATTGCTGGTGATTGGGCTAACCCCGCGTAGCGTTGCTAACCTGATTGCTGATACGGTGGCCGGAATTGTCCCGGCCAGCTTCACCGAAGTAGTAATCCAGGCGATTGGGCCGCTTGGCAAGCAATTGGTGTTTGCGGGAGTTTTGCTAGGGCAAGTTTTGTTTGGTGGGCTAATTGCTTTGCTTTTAGTCGGGCTTTGGCCGCGTTTTGAAACCCGGCAAGAGCTTTTCCGCAATATTTATTTGCTGACGGTGGGCCTTTGGTTTGTTTTTGTGCTGGCGGGCGTGCCTTTAATCGGCGGTGGCCTGCTAGGAGCTGAACTTGGCCCTGACCAGCTTTCGGTGCTAATTTCCTCCTTTGTATTGTTCCAGCTTTACGGTATGGCTCTGGGCTTCTTGTTCGGGTATCTGGTGCCGCGCACCGTTAGCCGGGTAGTTCCGGCCTATGGCGCAAGCGGGGCGACCACCGAAACCGAAATTGAGGAAGATGAAGAAAGCGCGGTAGGCGATAAGGCCAGCCGTCGTCGCTTCGTCCTGGCGATGAGCGGGTTATTTGTGGTGCTGGTCGGAGCAGCGATTAGCAGTAATCTGGTCAAGCCTCCCGCCAATTTGTACCGCTCGACTTTGGGCGATTTGCGCCCGGATGGGACAGTGGAAGGCGAAGTTACCCCTACCGAAAGTTTTTATCAGGTTTCCAAAAACGCTTTTAACCCAAAAGTGAACGCTACCGGCTGGAAACTCGATATTAGCGGGCTGGTTAATACTCCTGTCAGCTTTGATTTTGATGGAATTAAAAAGCTGCCAGTTCAAACCCGCTACCATACCTTGACCTGTATCAGTAACCCCGTCGGCGGCGAATATATTGGCAATGCCGAATGGCGTGGCACGCCTCTAAAGGGTATTTTGGAACAAGCCGGGGTAAAACCAGGAGTAAAGCGGTTAGTCTTTACCTGTGCCGATGGCTATACCGATAGCATCCCGCTTGAAGTTGCACTTGACCCCCGTACTACTTTGGCCTACGAAATGAACGGCAAACCCCTGACCGATGACCACGGTTTCCCGGCTCGAATGTTAATTCCCGACATTTACGGGATGAAAAACGCCAAATGGGTCACAAGTATTACGCTGGTGGATACCGATTACCTGGGTTTTTGGCAAAAGCAGGGCTGGGATAACGGAGCGCAAATTAAAACCCAATCCAGTATTACTTTCCCGATTGAAGCGGACGACGTTAAAGCCGGACAAAAAGTTACCCTAAAGGGTATCGCCTTTGCCGGAGCGCGTGGCATCAAAAAAGTAGAACTCAGTACCGATAATGGCGCGAACTGGGCCGAAGCGACTATTAAGCCTTCGCTTTCGGATACAAGTTGGGCCTTGTGGCGGGTAGAGTGGAACGTTCCGTCAGGCGCGAAAAACTATACCTTAAAAGTACGGGCTACTGATGGCACAGGCGCGGCACAATCTTCATCCAAAGATGAACCGTTTCCGAGTGGCTCAAGCGGCTACCACACCATTAACATAAAGGCTCTGTGATTACTCCGCCGCCCCTAAAGGGGCGCGGCTTCTACCGATTGGTTACGGACAGTCGCTAATCCACGACTGAGTATTACACAGGCGGCGGCTATGTCACGCTGCATCTCAGACCCACAAGGGCAGGAGTGCCAACGTTCGCTCAGTTCTTTCTTTCTGGTAGCACCGCACTCCGGGCATCTCTGTGAGGTTTGGCGAGGGTCTACTTTCACTAGCTGGCTACCAGTGTTCTCAACTTTGTAAGCCAGCATTGTAGTGAACATTGACCAGGCCGCATCGTTCACAGATTTAGCCAGCCGTGAGGCTGCTAATCCCTTAACGTTTAAGTCCTCTACTGCTATTAGTGAGTAGAGTTTAGTGAATTGAGACGAAAGCTTATGGGCGAAATCAAGTCGCTGGTTTCTTATCTTCCTGAAAACCCGGTTCACCGCCTTCTTAGCTTTAAGCTTCTTTGGGTTACGGCGGGGTAAATGCTGGAGTTTAGCCAACTTTCTTTGCACTTTGGCAAGGCGTTTCTCGCTCTTACGCAAAAAGCGCGGGTTTTCAATCTGAGTACCATCAGACAGATTAGCAAAGTGTTCCAGCCCCACATCTATACCCACAGCTGGGCCAGTGTGAACCGGCGGCTCGAACTCAGTTTCTAACGAAAAACACACGAACCAGCTATCACCTTCTCGAATGATACTACAAGTTTTGACCTTGCCGATTACTTCCCGGTGAAGTTTGAGGGCAACAGTGCCAATCTTGGAAAGGGTAAGCTTATTATTCTTGAGCGACCAGCCAAGCTGGGGATAGGTAAAGCTGGCATAGCGGTGCTTACCTTGAAATCTGGGAAAGCCGGGAGTTTCACCTCGCTTGCATCTGGCAAAGAAAGCCTTAAAGGTTTTGTCTACCCGGTGCAACACGTCCTGCAACACCTGGCTATACACCTCACAAATGTCAGGCCGCACTTCTTTGATAGCGGGAAGTTGCTCACATTGAGCATTGAAACTAATCGAGATACGACACATTTTGTAAGCATCGCGTCGTTCTTGCAAAGCCGCGTTATAGAGTTCACGGCACAAATCCAAAGTATGTTCAAAGTTTTTGATTTGAGCGCGGGTAGGATATATCCTAAATTTATAGGCTTTGCGTGCTTTCATGCTCTAAATGCCTTTTTGAGCTTCAATGTACTTTTTGATGGTTTCGGCACTAACGCTACCCGCCGTAGACGCGAAATAAGAGCGCGTCCACAGGCTAGGCATTTTCAAGAGTTCGGGATACTTAATTCTCAAGTCGTGGCTGCTACGGCCTTTGAACGCTGCTACTAATTCAGTAGCACTATCCGTAGGCCAACAGCGAATAAACAAATGTACATGGTCAGGCTCAATAGCCAGTTCCAGAACTTCCCAACCATTCGCCTCGCAAACCTCACGAATGATGGTTTCCAAGTCCACCGCTATTACGTCTTTCAGGATTTGCGACGGCGTTTAGGGCAAAATATCAAGTGGTACACAATCAAGTGTACTCTGTGTTCATCTCTCTTATATTCCATAGCACGATTATACTAATTTTCCGTAGATGTTACAATGCTTGTCAACATATATATCTACAAAACCGGGAAATTGTGCCACTTGGAAGTAGAATTAACTCAGCTACGGTGAGCAAGGACAGGCTCTTGTCCACCGCCCTTAAAAAGGCGTGGCTTTACGCCTGGTGCTTGTAAAACTTTTAGAGTGACGAAGCCAGAGAAGAATCTTTTCCTCTGGCTTTTTGTTTGTAATTTTCCGCTTTGCTTTGTTCATAAGGGCAAATTTTGGAAATGGCGGGCTATTTCCAGCCCGGTAGCCAGCCAAACTTTTTCGCAGGAAGCCAAAGCTTGCAGAATTTGCTCAAGATAAGTCAGGCGCAAAGGTTGACCGACGATAAAGGGGTGTAAAGCGAGAGTATAAACCCGGCTATGGTTCTGGCTATCCTTTAGAAGTTGCGAAAACTGGTCAAGGCAAGCCTGCGCATACTCTGGCCCGCTAAACCGATTGCTCAGGCAAAGGGTAATGTCGTTAGTTTCGAGGGTGTAGGGAACGGCAATTAATTTCTGGTTGTTTTGCAACTTTACATAATAGGGTTGGTCGTCGTTGACCCAATCGGCCAGATAAGTTATACCAGCTTCTTGCAGCAAATCAGGGGTGCGGGTTGTCACCGAAAAGCCGGGAGTAAGCCAGCCCTGCGGGGTTTGCCCGCTTTTATCCTGAATAAGGCGCAGAGTTTCATTAATGAGCTGGCGTTCGACGGCTTCGTCCAACCCAGCCTGAGCGGTAGAATTGTTCAGGCCGTGCGCCATTATTTCCCAATCGCGGGCTAGTGCCGCTTCTACAATTTCGGGATACCATCGGCAAATGTCGGCGTTCAAGGCCGCCGTAACCTTGATATTGGGGTAACAATCAAACAAATCAAACATGCGCCAGATGCCCACCCGGTTGCCATAATCGCGCCAGCCATAATTAGCGATTTCGGGTAAGCTGGTTAAATGTGGCTGAATAGCAGTCCCAAGCTTGCCATACTCAAAATGCTCAATATTAACTACTACCCAGGCGGCCAAATTTTTTTCACCCGGCCACTTCCATTGTGGGCGGGCGGGTAGAGCCGAAAAATCAAAGGGCGGGTAAAGCCGCTCGCTCATAAACGACCAGTCTCCGGCAAATCTATTACCAAACGAGTTTTCAGGCGGGCTGGAATATTGATTTTATGGACATCTCCGTCAAAAAGTTCGTTCGGCCCTTTGGCTTTTATCAAAGCTTGCACTACTTCGGCAGAATTGGCGGTCAGCACCGTAACATATTCGTCGTAGGCAAACGGGAAATCGTGCCAGGTTCCCCGGTGCAGCATCAAACCCGTTCCTCCAGGCATCACAAAGGCTTTCACCTTATCCAAATCTGGGACTTGCTGACCTTCAGCTTGGTTGGCTGGAGCCAACACCATAATATAAGGCCGCGCCCCTAACCCGATAAAAAGCTGGGTCATGTTCAAATGGCGTTCCAGCCAATCCAGTTGCGGTTTGCGCCGCAAGATTTTAGCCGAACGAATAACGGCGTGGTCACGGTAGATAAAATCATAGTTATGTCCCTCGATTACGCTCCCCTTGTAAAAAGGAATAGATAACCCGGCATTTGGTACTTCTTCGTTAATAATTATCCCGAATTCGGCGATATTTTCGGCAGTTGCCTCGGTTAGCGGTACATGCACTTCCGGGAAGCTGGCAATTACTTCGCTATCCAGTAGCGCAACCGTTGATTCAAAAGTTTGGGTCATACTTGAAGCCTTTCTTCTAAAATTAGAAATTCTGAAACAGAAACTTGAACTGGCATTAGCCTTTGATTCATTTGTATTACTTTATATCATATTAGCAAACCTTTTATCAAGGCAAATTGTAATAAAAAGTGTTAGCTAAATCACATACAATTATGTGACAATTTTATATAATTGATTTTAAGAGTAGCAAAAAATTCGCAAATAAGCTACTTAAATTCGCCGGGTTATTATCTTTTCTTCTGGGTTTTCTCAAAAAATTGACCGAATATAACTTAACTTATCGGGGCCTTCGTCCTTGCAACGTCCTCGCTCATTTCTCATAACATCCTCTTTTACTGGTTGGCGTTTAGTGAAGCAGGAGAATTGAATATGCGTTTACTCTTTTTCATCGCGCTTGGGCTGGGTTTGCTTTACCTTCTTTACGACAATTTTGATAACCCGACTTTGCGGGCGGCAGAAGCTGCAATTGACCGTTACGTTCCAGCTACCAGCAATCAGGTAGTGGTAATCAGCAAGTTAGGGCTACCCTCTAACGTCGCCAGCAAGCTTGCCAAACGCAGCACTGGCCCGGCAGTGGTGGTAGTAGAGGACAAAGATTTTACCTCAGCCCGGATAAGCGAAATTGCTGCCCAATACGGACGGACGGCCATCGGATTGCGGATGCAGGTTGCGATGGCCGCCGACTACGCCAGCGTTACCGTCACCCGTATCGAAAACGGCGGAACCATCGCCCCTCAATTGCTACGGGTCAACTATAATTCCCAAAAAGATAGCTGGGCCGCAGCCTAAAACACAAGTCCTCAAAAATCGTTCAAGCCCGCGCCGCGTTCGGCCAGACTAGGAAGGTCTACTGGGAGGCGACCTTGCGGGCTGAATTCGCCTGCGAGTAGACCAGCCAGAGCGCGAAGGCTGGAATTTGGCTCGGCATAAGTTGCTACCAAAGCATCTGCCCCAAACACCTCTAAATCATAAGGGTCACGGGTGGCGATTATGACGGTAGGCTGGTTCAGGCGAAGTAATTGCTGCACCAATTCGGCTTGCCGGGGATTACGGCTGGTGTTTCGGCAAACGATAATAAAGGCATCATTACCCTCGATAGCCCGCATGATTCGCTCGGCCTGCTCATCGGCAAAAATTGGGAAAATAGTTTTCATGCTAAGTTCGGGTAATTTGCGGGCTAACAAATTGTACAAGGTCAGGCCATAGTGCTTGCGCCGTTCTTCTACCGCCGAAAGATTAGCTGGCTCGAAATCAATCAAAAGCGGATTGCGGAATTTACCCGAAACAAACGGTAAAATTCTATTTTGATTGCGAAGCAGGGTCAGACTGCGCCGGGCCACTGCCGTCATAGTTTCTTCTTCCTGCTTATAGTTAAAAGCTTTTTCGGCTTGGACAAAGGGCTGGCAAAACTTTTCTTTTAGGGTCATAATTCGGCTAAGGCTGGCCTCAATTTCGATTTCGCCGCGCTCTGCCGCTTGAAGCATCGTTTGGTAACAGCTTATCTGGGCTTCGATTGGGCCGAGCGGCATCACAATATCTGCTCCGGCTTTAAGAGCTATTACCGACGCTTCTTCCAGCCCATAGGAATCGGCAATGGCATTCATTACCAGCGCATCGGTAAAGATTACACCGTTAAAACCAAATTCGCGCCGCAAAATCCCTTCCTCGCCCAAAAAGAAAGGCGACAGGGTGACGGGCAATTTATCCGGCTCAATCTGCGGGTAAATAATATGAGCAGTCATAATTGCTGGAATACCCGCCGCCACCGCTTTTTGAAACGGCACAAGCTCCAGCTTGCATAACTCGTCAAGGCTTTTATTTACAATTGGCAACCCAAGATGGCTATCCACATCGGTATCACCATGACCGGGAAAATGCTTGGCGCAGGGCGCAACTCCTTCGGCGATAAAAGCGGTAACGGCCTCCTCGCCTAATTCGGCTACCGTCTGCGGGTCAGAGCCGTAGCTGCGCGTACCTATAACCGGGTTAGCCGGATTATTGTTTACGTCCAGCACGGGGGTATAATCCAGATTAAAGCCCAAATAGCTCAAACGCCGGGCGGTAGATAAAGCGCAATCGCGAACGGCAGCTTTATCCGCCGCACCCTGGGCCATTTGGGAAGGGGCGATTAGCTCCATTCCATCCAGAGGCATCCGGGTAACGCGCCCGCCTTCCTCGTCCACGCTAATAATCAGGGGTAGCAATCCGTTTTCTTTAGCCAATTGCTGCAAACCTTGATTCAGGCGGCGTACCTGTTCCAAACTTTCGATATTATGACTAAAAAGAATTACTCCACCGGCGCGACACTCGGTAATCACTCGCCTAACCTGGGGCGTAACTTCTGTGCCTTTGAAAGCAACTACAATACGCTGCCCGATTTTATCACGTAAGTTCATCGTTTAACCTCTTTGTTGGACTAAGATTTGAATAGAGTTAGGGCCGCTTGTGCTGCGTAGTAAGCCGGTTCGGATACCTGACAGGTTATTCCGATTTGGATTGTTCGGCCTAGCTGCCTTAGCACCATCCGGCGTAAAATTGGCTCGTTTAGCAAAAAACCCCCGGCTAGTGCCAAATTGGGTGCATTTCCCCCAAAATCCAGCCTTCCGGCTACCGCTTCAACCGCTTTTGCCAGTTCGCGGGCCGCCTGTTTTAATAATTTCTGGGCCGTAGCATCCCCAGCTTTGGCTTCCTTTGCCACTAACCGGGCCAACTTCGCAAAATCGGCTACTTTGGTAGCTGGGCTATAAACCACTCCGACAAGCTGGGTTGGTTCGCTCAATTGCCATTCAGCTAAAATAGCCGGGAGTAAACTGGTTTCCGGGCTACGCCCATCGGCGGCGCGGACGGCGGTCTGTACTGCCCGCCTCCCCAAATCATAGCCGCTACCTTCGTCGCCGATAAGATAGCCCCAACCGCCCGCCCGCGCCGAATTCCCCTTAGCGTCTTTGCCAAGCGCAATTGAGCCAGTGCCGCCAATCAACCCTAGCCCGTAGCCATTCGGCAAAGCCAGCAAAATTAGTTCACCGTCATTACCCAGCCAAACGTTTTCAAGACTGCACAAACCTAATTTGACAAGCTCGTTTAACATCAAATCCCGATCAGCCGGGCGGTCAACTCCGGCCAGCCCAACGCACATCCCGCTAATCGGCAACGTCCCGCCACTGGCCTGCTGCAAGGCTTGCTGAATATGGCTGACCGCTTTTTCCGCCCCAACGCTCTGGTAGTTTGAGCCGCCAGCCTGCCCGCGCCCGATTTCGTGTCCGGCTTCATCCACCACAATAGCCAGCGTTTTAGAGCCGCCCCCGTCGATTCCGGCGTATAACTTTTTAGTCTGGTATTCCATAAAATTTACAGGTAAAATAAAAAATTGCTCGGTGTAATCTGCTTCCTAGATTACACCGAGCAACTGATTTGGTCAAGTTGTAAAACTTTGTTTTACCTGGTTTCGGGCTTTTTCGGCAAATCAAACAATTGCTTTACTGAAAGGGTGAAACCGGGCAAAACGTCGCCTCCATCAAGCACCCCTTCGGTACTCAAGAGAGCGGTTGGCTGACCGTTTTTGTACACTTCCACCACTTCTTGAATAGGCCGAATTACCCAAACCAACCGAATCTTTACTTGTCGATATTCCTTGAGCTTCTTGTCACCGTCATCCACCTCATCCCGGCTGGAAGTAATTTCTACAGCTAAATCTGGCAATACCGGGGCAACCGTGCGCGGAAGCTCCGGCAAAGTCTCGAACGAACAAAAGGCGACATCAGGGCGACGATTGCCAATTCCGGGTAACTTAAAATCAGTATCAGCGTTAAATACCCAGCCAAGTTGGTGCAAATCAACGTAATCCAGCAAAAACTTGACCACTCTTCCACCAATTACGCCGGACAAAGCATCTGACATATGTTCTTCGGTTTCCTCTGCTTCCAGCTCGATTTCTTCGATTGCCATGATTTAGCCCCCTGATTAGCTATCCCTAAATTACTTCTTTTTGGGCGGCGGGTTTTTCGCCAGTGCCAAAACCTTATCGTACTCGGCCTTGAAAGCTTTTGCCATTTCGGGGTCGTGTACAATCAAAATATTTTCGTCATTGGATTTATCGGCGTTATCGCTAAAGTTGAACGAGCCGAAAATTATGGTCTGTTCGTCAATAATTATAACTTTATGGTGCATTACCCAGGGATTGCCATCCTGATAAACGTCAAACCCGGCCTTCTTCATCTTGGTATATTCGCTAAAGGGCGTACTTGAGCCGGTAGTTTCAAACACCCCTTGCAACTTTGCTCCGGCTTTGGCCCGGTCTTCCATTGCCTTACCGATGGCATCCTGTGTAAAAGAAAAGGCCATAAAGTAAATGCTTTGCTTGGCCGTGTTTACCGTGTCAATAATCTTTTGGGCTACCCCATCTTCCGCCGAGAAATAATTTTCGACCTTGACTCCGCTAATAGTTAGCACTGGGTTCGGCACGCCCTTATCTTTGTTTGGCCCGAATTGTCCCTTGACAAACATCTTCTCAAATTCGGTAGTGTAATTTTGGGCTAATTGCGGGCTGGTGATAATAATCAGGTTATTATTAAGATGATAAGTATCACCGTCGGTATAATTCATTGAACCAGTAGAAACATAAGTGTTATCTACCACTGTAAATTTGTTGTGCATAATTGGGCCGCGATTGTCGCCAATGAACTTGATATTGGCCTTTTTCAGCACCCCAAAAGCGTCTTGAACTTCTTTATTCTTGACATTGTTAATAGTGTCAGTATCCGTCACCATCCGCACTCGTACCCCGCGCCCGGCAGCCTTCGACATAGCTTCAGCCACGTTCATCAAATCAAAATCGTAATCAGCAATATCCAATGTTTTGGTGGCTTTATCAATAAGCTTAACTAACTGTTCATCCGGCCCGCCCTTATGATTTTTGGGGTCGTCGGGATAAATCGGGCTGGTAAAATAAAGCTCGTACCAGCTAGTTTTAGTCGAACCACCACTCCCAATTTGCCCTACTGATGCCCCCGGTTGTACTTGCCCATTTTTATCCCGGCTAACTTCGCCGGCTCGCTGTTCGTCCTGAGTATCATTTGGAGCTGCATCCGGCTGTTTGTTATTTTGTTGTATGAAAAAATAAACCACGCCAATAACAATTAGTGTAATCAAAATACCGACCACGCCAATAGCCTGGCTGTTACCGCCCCTGCGTCTTGATTTTGCCATTATGAGAGTCCTATTCTACTTCTTTGAGGTATTCCGGCTGCTATTAATTCGCCGGATTGATTTCGGCTCTTTCCCAATTTTCGCTCTTGAAACAGACGGTTGATTCTTGCTGGCAACCGTTTCAGAAGATGGCTTGCTAATTTCCGTCTTAGCCATGTCTTTGGTATCGCCGACTGCAACGGCTGGTGTTTTTGCCGACGGATTTCCGTTTCCAACGGCGGGACTACTCGTGGTAGCGGGCGGGCGGGGGTCAGTCGGTGCAGTCTCGGCGGGTTGCGTCAAAGCTTTTGCCAGCACGCCTGCGATTTTTACCGCATTATCATCGGCCTCGCCCGTTTTTAAGCCAAGCCCGGCTAATTCTTTTTGGGCCGTCGCTTTGCCACCTGCTTCAAAATCCAGCAAAGCCGCCGCATCCTCAATTTTTCCGGCTTCCGCCGCCGCTACTACCGCCTGAATAACGCCTTTGAGCCGGGCAGCATAGGCATCCATTGCTTCTTCGGGTTTGTTGCTTTTCAAATTGGTAGCATAAGCGATTGCCGCATTTGCTGCCCATTCCAGAAGCGGGCCGAAGCCATCATCAGTCAGGTCGCCCCGCAAAGTTTCGTCTTCACTTAATCGCTCGACTGCCGGTTGCGCCAAACTTTCTGCATCTGCCATATGGCCCGCCGCTCCTTATGCTAAATTAGTCTTTTTTGCCGCCGAACATTCCGCCCAAACCGCCCGATAACTTATCGGCAATTCCAGCTTGTCCTAACATTTTGGGTAGTTCAGTGGCATGTTCTTTCAAGAACTGTACCACCTTTTCGGCCTGGTCTTTACTAATGCCGGTTTTACTGACTAACTGGTTAATTAAATCGTCCATTTTAGCAATTGCTCCTTCCATATTTTTACTGATAGTTAAATTTAAACTACTGTACCCAAACGTGCTGCCTTGAATATTAGCAAAGTTTCACCCAAATGTAAATTCACCTGGATTGCTTAAAAGGCCCAAACTGCTTGACAGTGAGTTGCTTACCTGTTAAGCTAACCTCACAATTGAATACAATTTACAAACTGCGAACAGGAAGAGTAAATCTTGTGCGCCGATAGAGAACGAGGGTCAGCGGCTGGAAGCCTTCGACGGTTGTAGAAAGATTGAACGTAGCCTGGGAGTTTCGCTTCTGAAATTTTAGGTTCTTTCTTAAGTTATAAAACCAAAAGTAAGAAGCGACGGAAAGTAGCACGTTATTGCTGCAAGAGGTTTATAGATTGACGGTTAGCGATTGACGATTGACGCTTAGGGAAAAAGTTTTTCCTATAGTAAATCCAAGATTGTAAATCCCAAATCGTAAATAAAACAAGGTGGTACCACGTAGGGTTGACCCTTTCGTCCTTTTGACTGGATGAAGGGGCTTTTTGTTTTTATACTGATTTTAAAAGTAATTTACGGTAGTTCAATTGTAGGAGGGATTTCCAATCCCGACAAAACGAGTCTGGGTAAAATCGGGATTGGAAATCCCTCCTACATAAGGGTTGAATAGATAGACAATTCTTTGGACAGGAATATAAGGAGAGGATAGGCAATATGACCGAATTAGCCGATAAATCCGAAAAGCAGGAAATGGATAAAGCTTATAACCCGCAAGCGTCCGAAAAAAAATGGTACACTTTTTGGGAAGAAAAAAAATATTTTACACCAACCATCAGGCCGGGCGAAAAGCCTTTTACTATTATTATGCCCCCGCCTAATGTGACCGGGGCTTTGCACGTGGGCCACGCTTTAACAATGTATGTGGAAGATGTCATGATACGCTGGCATCGGATGCGCGGCGAAGTAACGCTTTGGCTACCGGGTGCAGACCACGCCGGAATTAGCGGCGAAACAGTGGTGGAGAAGGTAATCTGGCAAAACGAGCGCAAAACTAAAAATGATTTGGGTCGGGAAGAATTTTTGCGGCGCGTTTGGGAATGGATGGACGAATACCGCGATACAATTAGCGAGCAGCTAAAAGCGTTTGGGGCAAGCTGTGATTGGTCGCGCAAAGCTTTTACTATGGATGCTGGCCCACAACGGGCCGTCCGCAAAGTGTTCAAAAGTTTGTTTGATGAAGGGCTGATTTACCGGGCCGAGCGCATCGTAAACTGGTGTCCCGGCAGTCTGACTGTGATTAGTGATTTGGAAGTGAATATGGTGGAGGAAGATGGCTTTCTCTGGTATATTCGCTACCCGGTGAAGGGCGAAGAAAATCGTTTTGTGACGGTGGCAACTACCCGCCCTGAGACAATGCTGGGGGATACAGCAGTGGCGGTGAACCCGAACGATGCCCGCTTCAAGGATGTAGTCGGTAAAATGCTAATTTTGCCACTCGTAAATCGGGAAATTCCGCTTGTGGCAGATGAAGGGGTTGAAAGCGAATTTGGCACGGGCGCGGTGAAGGTCACTCCCGGCCATGACCCGCTCGACTTTGAAATCGGCCAGCGTCATAATTTGCCGATTATCAATCTGATGAACCCGAACGCCAGTATTAACCAGAATGGTGGAATTTATGCCGGGCTAGACCGCTTCGAAGCTCGTAAACGGATTGTGGCCGATTTGGAGCAGCAAGGCTTTCTGGTGAAAACCGAAAATTATCGCCATACTGTGCCTTATAGCGAGAGGGCCAACGTGCCGATTGAGCCACTGGTCAAGGAGCAATGGTGGGTGAAAATCGCACCACTGGCCCAACCTGCCCTTGAAGCCGCTCAGGAGGGTCGCTTGAAATTTGTGCCAGAACGTTTTAAAAAGATTTACACTAGCTGGCTGGAAAACATTCACGATTGGCCTATCTCGCGCCAGCTTTATTGGGGACATCGTATCCCGGCTTATTTCTGCAATAACTGTGGCAAAGTCAGCGCGACGGCGGAAGAAACGCTGGAAAAATGCGATTATTGCGCTAGTAACGACATCTGGCAAGACCCGGATGTGCTGGATACCTGGTTTAGTAGCGGGCTATGGCCTTTCTCGACACTGGGCTGGCCCGACCAAACCGAGGACCTGGCTTATTTCTATCCTGGTTCGGTGATGGAAACCAGCTATGATATTATCTTTTTCTGGGTGGCCCGGATGGTAATGTTTGGAATTCATTTTATGGGCGAAATTCCCTTTGATACGGTCTATTTACACGGGCTGGTGCGCGACGAAAAAGGCGAGAAGATGAGCAAGAGCAAAGGAAACGGGGTTGACCCACTCGAAGCTATCGCCGAATTCGGCTCGGACGCACTGCGTTTTACCTTGCTAACCAGCAGCACGCCCGGCAACGATAGCAAACTTTCGCGCACCAAACTTGCCGATAGTCGTAACTTCGCCAACAAAATATGGAACGCTACCCGCTTTATCACAATGAGTGGGACAGCAGATTTAGCTTACCAATCGCCCAAACTTGAAGCGGATGCGCCGTTGGCTGACCGTTGGATTGTGAGTCGTTACTATAAGCTGGTGGAAGAAGTGAGCCGTTTGCAGGAAAATTTCCAGTTTGGCGAAGCGGGTCGTCTGATTTACGATTTCCTGTGGGGTGAATTCTGTGATTGGTATATCGAAATTTCCAAATCACGCCTGAACAGTAGCGACCCCGCCGAAAAGCGCAAGGTGCAAACGACTTTAACCAGTGTGCTGGAAGGGACGCTGCGGCTTTTGCATCCCTTTATGCCGTTCGTCACGGAAGAATTGTGGCATTACTTGCCGCACGAAGGCGAGGCATTGATTATCGCGCCCTGGCCGAAAGCCGATTCAAGCCAGCTTGACGAAGCCGCAATTACTCAGTTTGAGGCTTTGCGCGAAACTATCCGGGCAATTCGCAACGCAAAGGCTGAGGCTAAGGTCGAAAGCAAGAAAGTGGCGGCAATTATTTTGGCAAATCTGGAGCTAAAGAATTTGTTCGAGCAAGAAATTGATACGCTGGTGCGGCTGGCTGGAATTGATGCCCAAAAGCTGACGATTGGCAATGCCGACGACGCACCTCCCGCGCAGGCTTTGGCTTTGGTAACGGATGCGGCCACAATTTATTTGCCTTTGGCCGGAATGGTGGACGTAGAGGCGGAACGGACGCGCTTAGGCAAGGAAATTGAGGAAACCCGGCGCGAACTTGAAAAAAGTGAAAAAACGCTGGCTAATCCCAATTTTGCCGAACGCGCCCCCGCCCCGGTGGTCGCCAAAGAACGCGAACGACTGGAAGCAACTCAGGAACGTTTGGCAAAACTGGAACAACGCCTGAAAGATTTGGCCTGAATGCTTTAAAGTGTTGAGGACTGAGCAAACAAGTCGGAAGTAGAAAATAGGAAGTAGAAAGTAGGACTTTGGCGGGGAATTCGTCAGTTAGAACCTAACCCAATCGGGTCGTATTTTTGTAGGATATTGCTCTGCCAATAGACCCTACCACGACCTGTCGGGATAGGCTCTTACTTTCTACCCTAATCTTATGTAGATTTTACTATTTATTGAAAATAGCGTTAGGCAGGAAAGCCGAAACTACCCAGTTCGGCGCGTTTACGACTTCGCTGATTTTCAAATCTACCACGACGCTGCACAAAATATAGGCTTGCTCCCGCGTTAGGCCACGTTCTTCCTCCAAATAATCGAGCATAAAGCGGATAGCGTCGCGGCTGGCTTCTAGCAAATCGGGGTTTTGGGCGGTAGTAGCAAAATAACCTTCGCGCCCGGCAATCGGGGAAGCTTGCTGATTGGTCTGTAAGCGCGGAGCTTTCAGGTTTTGTCCCTTGATTAAATCGAAGCGGAAATGGGGCTGACCGCCAGTTTCGATGGCCGTAACACAAACCTCGCCGTCACCCTGGGCGGCGTGACAATCGCCTGTCGAGAAAAGCCCACCTTCAACCCCTACCGGGAGCATCAATTTTGCCCCTTTAGAAAGTTGCTTTATATCCAGATTGCCTCCAAAACGCCGGGGCGGAATAGTGGAAAATTGACCGACTTCGGGCAAAGCTACTCCCATTACCCCGCAAAATGGCTCTAGCGGCACGTTAATACCCACACCCGGTAAAAACTCGGCTACATCGCCCTTGCTCAAGTCCCAGGCATGAAAAAAGGGCTTTTCAAAATCGTTTTTTAGCAAGCCAGAACCGGGACGAAAGCGCGTCCAGCCCCAATCCGCCGTTTTAACTTTCAGCACTTCAATTAACAAAGTGTCGCCCGGTTCTGCCCCTTTAATATAAACTGGCCCGGTCAAAGCGTGGCTCGGCTTGATACGGTCAGCATCGCGCTCGACAATCGAACCGTCGCGTTGGGTTTCGTTATTACTGCAATCAAAGGTTTGGAAAATAACGCTATCGCCCGGTTCGATTTCCAAACGTGGCGCAATGGAATTATCAAAGCAAAAATGGCGAAATTCTGCCCCCAATTCGTGTGTGCGGCCCATAATTTCTGCTCTCCTCATATTCAGCTAAATAAAGCGTGGTCATAAATAACAAAAAGAACGCCTTCCCTTAACCAGCCAACTTTATTCAAGCGAAAGGAGTTCCAGAACATAATAATTGCAAAACGGTCATAGGTCAAACACTAAATCTAATAAATTTTTCTCTGAAATATTTGCCAAAAGCCGCCGGATAAGGCAAAATAGGCAGGGTGAAAAATTATGAGGAAAAGGGAAATAAAGTTTTGCGGGTAGGCTTTGATGCGCGAATGGTGTATTACCGGCAGGCTGGTATCGGCCAGTATATCCTGAATTTGCTGCGGGAACTCGCGCCTTTGCAGAATACGGCGGATTTTGAACTAATAATTTATCAAAGCCGCAAATCCGGCCAGCTACCCGCTGAATGGCTGGATTTGCCGGGACAAACTTTGCAAAGCCGGAAACTTTGGACACCGCCCCACCATAAATGGGAGCAAAAAGCTTTGCCAGTAGAACTGGCGCGAGGCGGGCTAGATGTTTTTCACAGCCCAGATTTTATCCCGCCATTTATTCGTCCGACTTTGCGGCTAAAACCGCCCGGTATTGGCAAAATTGGGGCGGTAATTACTATTCATGATTTGGCTTTCCTGCGCTTTCCACATTTGCTCACCGCCGAAAGTGCCAGTTATTACGGTCAGGTGAAAAAAGCGGCGATTAGTGCCGAACGAGTGATTGCAGTTTCAAACAGCACCGCCCGCGATATTGAGCAAGAATTGGGTACGTCGCCTGAGAAAATTCGGGTAGTATATGAAGCGGCTAACCCGCTTTTCAAAGTGCTAGAGCCGGACGAACTGTTAAAACTGGAAGAAGGCGAAGCGCGAGCGGTAGCCGCGAAATTGCGGGAAAAGCAGCTGAACCCGGCGGATGGTTTTTTGTTGTTTGTCAGCACGATTGAGCCTCGCAAGAATTTGCCGACGCTGTTTTCGGCCTATGCCCGTTTGCTGGTCGAAATGGGCCAGGACGCGCCGCGTTTGGTGCTGGCTGGAAAAGAAGGCTGGCTGTTTGAAGATATTTACCGTCAGGCGGCAGATTTGGGCTTGCAGGAGCGGCTCATCTGGACAGGTGGAGTAGATTTGCCCGAATTGCTCTGGCTTTACAACCGGGCGAGTTGCTTTGTCTTGCCTTCGCTTTATGAAGGGTTCGGCTTGCCCCCGCTTGAAGCTCTGGCTTGCGGTACGCCCGTCTTGGTCGCCAATACCAGCAGTTTGCCGGAAGTAGTGGGCGATTTGGGAACAAAGATTGAGCCGGAAGACGTAGCAGGCTGGGCAATGGCCCTGAAAAATAGTTGGTTGGAACGGGTCAACCGCAAACGCGAAATGCAAGAACGCGGGCCAACGTGGGCCGCCAGATTTTCCTGGCAAAAGGCCGCTTTGGAAACGCTGGCAGTTTACAAAGAAATTCGGGTTTAAGAATTAAAACTCGAACCTTTAAAGTTAGTTGACATAATCTATGAATTTTCAGGAAAAGCGGATGAAGCTAATCGTCGGTTTGGGCAATACAGACCGAACAAGCGCAGGAAAGATAATGAAGCTGATAGTTGGTCTGGGGAATCCGGGCAAAGATTATGCGAAAACGCGGCACAATATCGGGTTTCAATGCCTCGATGTACTGGCCGCCAGGCATAATATTGAGTTTGACAAGAAAAATATGAACGCTCAATGGGGCAAAGGTACAATTGCGGATATAGACGTGATTTTATCAAAGCCCCAAACCTTTATGAATTTGAGCGGTAAATCGGTTGGCGAAATGGTGCGCTTTTACAAGCTCGACCCCAAACAGGATTTGCTGATTATCTCGGATGATCTGGATTTGCCGCCGGGCCGGATGCGTTTTCGTCCTAACGGCAGTAGCGGCGGGCAGAACGGCCTCAAAAACATTTTTGATTTGCTCGGCACACAGGATATTCAACGGTTGCGGGTCGGTATCGGGCGACCCCAGCGCGGCGCGGCCCGCGATTACGTCCTGAACCAGTTCAGCCCGGAGCAGATGCCCGTAATCGAACAAGTTCAGCAGCGCGTGGTCGAAGCCGTCGAAGCCTGGCTCACCGAAGGCATCACAAAGGCCATGAACGTTTATAATTAGTTGTTAGAGAAGAAGTTGTTAGATGTTAGAAGGTTGTTGACAGTAATCAGGTCGGGGGTAGTCTATTTTTCTACCTTAATTTCCAGGCCGAAAGGCTGGTAACAAGACCTTGCCTTCCCGGACTAACTCAAAATCCTGAATGGTCACTTCAATTGCAAACTCTCCGTTAGAGGGGTGAGCTTGAGCAAGCTTCCTGCTTCCTCCCCCTCGGCGGTGGTGGTGCTACCCTCCGAAGCAGGAAATCGAGTATTGGGAAGCCCGATTTGGATTTTTTGGGAATAGCCTTCACAGCCTAGCAGTATGTCGGAGGAAGGTGGGAGGGTCGGGCCGAAGCACTTTTTTACTTCTTTAGTAATTTTGGTTTTGGCAAACTTATTTTACCAAACGAGTGAGGGCATCTCCCTCAGCCTTTATCTATTTGTTTGGAAATGTGCAAAGTCCAGCTAAGTAGAAAAAGCCAGGAGAGTTTGCGGCGGGGCGATTTTCGCCAGAATTTGTTTTAGTAAGCCATGTCCAAAATATTCTAATTAAAATTCCCCCGAAAGAGGGTTGCACAATTGGGTAATTCTTGTTATAACAAAAGAGTTCCAAAATTTACAACAAGTAAAAATACCAAAACGCTCTTCCCAACATCGGATTTAATTGACAGGTAGTATTAACAACTGTAAGGAGATTTTTATGCGCTTGCGAAAATGGGGCAGCTTGAGCCTGCTTCTGGTTTTGCTTTTGTCCTTGACCCTTAGCCCCGCGGAGGCCGCCCTTATCCCGGTCAACCCCGGCCAACCCACCACTATTAGCAGTAAGGCCGATGCCGAAAAAGCCGCTCGTCTACAAACCTATAACCAGCTTGCCTCGCTTAGTCCTATCAGCCCGGACGACCAGGCTTTCCTGGCAGTCACCTTAGTCGGCACTACCCTGGATTTTGGCTTTTTGAACATCAACGACGGTTCTTTTACTCCAATCAAATTTCCGGCCCGCCCGCTTTTGCCTTTGGTAACGCCTTTTTGGATTGATGCCAATAATTTGGTTTATCTTTCGGTTCAGGGTCGAGATACGGTGCTGGTTGTGGCAAATAAGCAGGCTGGCGAAATTAAAACCACTAAAGTAACCCTTCCCGGCTTCCCGGTAGGTTTTTCACCCGACGGCAGCAAATTGCTGGTACTGTCTTTAGCTAAAGCGGCTACCCCCAAAACCGAAGGTTTTGAGGAAGCCGTCGCAGTTGACCCGCTTAAATCGCCCTATGACCAGAAAGTACGGATTCGGCCTTCGCTAAACGCTGGAAAACCAAGCTGGAAAGACGGCCTTACCGCCGAGGAACGTGCGTTGCTGGCGACTTTTGAACAATCTGACGAATTTTTGCAATTTGCCTCTGTGCCTCTGGCTCTGGATGCAGTAGATTTTAATACCGGGAAGCTAATTAACGTCTTTACTATTCCGGCAGGGGTAAGCATACCCACAATAACCTGGTCGCCCGATAGCTCGAAACTGGCGATGAGCCGGGCTTTTGATGTAGGTCGCATCGGCCAATATTCGGGTGGGCAGCGTTTAACCAATCTGGTGGTGCAGGATGCGTTGGGCCAATTGCCCCCTGAAAAAAACCCGCTTTTGCAGGGCAACTCGATTGATACTTTCGATTTTGCTACCAATACCCCTAACGTTGGCCTTATCAAAGCTACTGACAACGGCGGCACTGACCAGGTTTACGCTTTTTCGTGGAGTCCCGATAACCAAACCTTGCTAGTTCCGGCCTTGCGTCCGAGCCGCTTTCAGGGTCGCTCTTACCCCTCTTACCTTAGCCCGGAAAGCAGCTATATTCGCTTTTACGAGGCCAGTGGTAAATTGACTAAAACTTTGGATATTGAGGAAATTAACACTCCCCCCACTGTTATCGGGGAATATAACCCAGTGTTTGTCAGTCAAAACGAAGTTATGATAAATATTGCCAAAGGTTCCAGCAACCGAATTTACTATTACAATCTGGCGAGCGGCGAGTTCCGGCAACTACCTATCCCCGATGGTAATTCCGGCTTAATGCTTCCAACTAACAATTCCCGGCAAGTAGTTTTTTTGCATTCTTCATTTGTGCAAGCTCCCGAAATGTTCCGCATCAACTTTGACGGTGCAAACTTGACTCAGCTTACCAGAATTAACGACAAAATTACTGCCACTAACAAAGTGCGGGCCGACGCTGTTTCGTTTACGCTGGCGAACGGGCAAAAACGCACCGGCTATTTGCTGCAAGCGGCAGATGCCGAGTTCCCGCCCAAAAACGTACCGCTAGTGGTCTGGCAAGAAGGTGGGCCAACGGTAGTAATGCTAAACCAGTGGGCTGCTAACGTTGAAAATCCCTTCGAGCTTTTGCCCAATTTTGGCTTTGCGGTGCTATTTGTGCCACTTTCGGGCCGCTACGGGTTCGGGCCGGACTTTTACAAGGGCCTGTACAACAACGACAATTACGGCAAGCTCGATATTGATGAGATGGCCGAAATTGTGAAGCAGACGGTAGACCGAGGCTACACTTCGCCCGGTAAAATCGGGATTACTGGCTGTTCTTATGGCGGCTACTTCACCAGCCAGAGTATTACCCGCTATCCTGATTTGTACGCGGCGGCTAACAGCCAGTGTACCCTGGCCGATTTGTTCACTGAGGCTCAATTTGACCAGACTGCTTTGATTGCCCTGGTAACCGGGCGTACCCCGACGACTGACCCGGACTTTTATGTGAAAGCGTCACCTTTGTTCAATGCGAAAAAGGTCAAAACACCAACCTTGTTCTTTCACGGGAGCAACGATTTTATACCGATTGAAACAATCGTAACCTTTCACGACCAGATTTTAGCCAACGGTGGCTCGGTTAATCTGATGGGTTTCAACCGGGAAGGCCACGGGTTAGCTTCCCGTTCTAACCAGTTAATCGCGGCACAAGCTCAGGTGAACTGGTTCAGGCAATATTTGGGGGTCTCCGCCCCTGCTCCAGCCATTAGCAGCGGAAATTAAGCAGTATTTTTGCAGGAGAGATTTCTAATCCTGATTTTACCCAAATTCGGGTGAAGTCAGGATTAGAAATCCCATCCGGGTTAATTTATTGTAGCAGGGAGGAAGCCGTAAGGAAGGCAAGTGGCTTGGCAAAATTTTAAGGAAAATTGGACAAAACACCAAGAGCGTGTTATAATCTCCTTGTGTGGGGGAATACCCCCAAATTTTTTTGACCTTTTGAACCAAAGTTCTTGCGATTAGCGAGGAATGAGAAAATGGCTGCTAAGAGAGACCGAATTGTAATTCATCTAGCCTGTACAGGTTGTAAAGAGCGCAATTATACTACTATGAAGAATAAGCGCAATGACCCGGCCCGGCTGGAATTTAACAAGTATTGCCGACGCGAACGCAAGGTAATGCTGCACCGTGAAACCAAGTAGGGGAATTTAAAATGGCTGAAAAAACTTTGCTGGATGACCCGACACAAGAACCGCCTTTGGTACGCTTTGCTAAAGATTCACAAACTGAAATGGTTAAAGTAGATTGGCCTGACCGCAAGACTACCCGCAATTTAACGATTGTGGTGATTGCCTTGACCGCTATTATGGCGGCTGCTTTGGGCTTTTTCGATTTGTTGCTGACTTTCCTGTATAGTGGGCTGCAAACCTTGTTTGGAGGCTAACAGGCCCGGTAGCAAGCAGTAAGTAATAGGAGTTTTGCCAAGTGGCGACAAAAAAAGCGACACGCAAAGAGCTGCCGGATACCGCAACGGACGAGCTGGATGAGGACGGACAAGAGGAAGCTAGTAGTAAAGAAAAGCGACCTTCGTTCTCGCCAAGTACCGGCCATCAGGAAAACGTGGGACGGCGTTGGTATGTGGTGCATACTTACTCCGGCTACGAAAACAAGGTTAAAAAAGCGTTGGAACGCCGTATCGAATCGATGGATATGCGCGATAAAATCTTCCAGGTGCGTGTACCGACTATGGAAGAAACCGAAATCAAAAACGGCCAACGTACCACTGTAAAACGCAAAGTGTACCCCGGTTATGTGTTGGTCGAAATGGAAATGACCGACGAGTCGTGGTATGTAGTGCGGAATACGCAGGGAGTAACCAGTTTTGTTGGTAGTGGGAACAAGCCGACTCCTTTGGCGGACGATGAAATGCTAGGCATTGTCAAGCAAATGGAGGCCGAAGCACCCAAAGTCAAGACCAGCTTTCACGTTGGGGAAGCCGTCAAGATTATTGATGGCCCGTTCAGCGAGTTTACCGGCATGATTGATTCGATTGATGCTGCCAAGAACAAGATTACGGTAATGGTGTCCATTTTCGGACGCGAAACACCGCTAACCCTGGATTTCTTGCAGGTAGAACGCATTATTTGATGAAAGGGACAATTTTAAGATTGTCCCGGTAATACATTTGGAGATTTGAAGCGTGGCAAAGAAAGTTAAGGCAATTGTAAAATTGCAACTGTCCGCCGGCAAAGCAACTCCGGCCCCGCCGGTAGGCCCTGCCCTCGGTCAGCACGGTATTAACCTCATGGGTTTTGTGAAGGAATACAACGAACGCACTTCCCAGCAGGTCGGGCAAATTATCCCGGTAGAAATTACCGTCTTTGAAGACCGTTCCTTTACCTTTATCACCAAAACCCCGCCTGTAGCCGATATGTTACGCAAGGCCGCCGGGGTGGATAAAGGTAGCGGCAAGCCCAACAAAGAAAAAGTTGGCAAGATTACCAAACAGCAGCTTCGGACGATTGCCGAAACCAAAATGAAAGATTTGAACGCCAACGACATTGACGCGGCGGAAGCAATGATTTCGGGTACGGCTCGGAGTATGGGCATTACGCTGGCTGATTAAAATTTAGGGTGGGAGGGCAAAAAGGCCCGTCAACCACAAGGAGTTAAAAAAATGGCCGAACATGGCAAGAAATACCGGGAAGTTGTTAAGCAAGTAGACCCGGACAAAATGTACCAGTTGGATGAGGCTATCAGCCTTTTGAAGAAAACCAACTTTGTAAAATTTGACCCGACTATTGAGGTTCACCTCAAGACTGGGTTGGATGTACGTCACGCTGACCAGGTACTTCGCAGTACAACCAGCCTCCCACACGGCACGGGCAAGACTATTCGTATTCTGGTTTTCACCCAAGGCGAAGGCGAATTGATTGCTCGGCAAGCTGGAGCGGATTTTGTCGGTAGCGATGATTTGATTAAGCAAATCGAAGGCGGCTGGACTGATTTTGATATTGCAATTGCCACCCCGGAGCAAATGGGTAAAGTAGGCCGTCTGGGTAAAGTGCTGGGCCGCCGAGGTTTAATGCCCAACCCCAAGAGTGGTACGATTGCTCCCGCCGGAGATTTGGGCCGGGTAATTCAGGATGTACGACGCGGTAAAGTAGAATTCCGTACCGAAGCCAAAACCGGGCTAGTTCATGTTGGAGTGGGCAAATTGAGCTTTGAAGAACAGCAAATCCGCGAAAATATCGCCGCCTTGCTGGAAGCCATTATTCGTAACAAGCCTGCTGGTGCCAAAGGTACTTACATCAAGTCGATTACCTTGACCAGCACCATGGGGCCAGGCATCCATCTGGATGTAAACCCAACGCTGGCCGAAGTTTCAGCCTAAGAATTAACTGCACAATTCTAAAAGTTGTGTTATAATGCTCGGCGGTGAGAGAAAAGCAAAAGCTTACCGCCAAATCTGGAAAAATAAATAAACTCTGGTTGCCACATCCGAAGACAGCAGGTGTTCTTTTATGAAAGAACTTAAGCCGAGCTGAAAAGCAAAGGCCCGCCGAGGTAGTGGCGCATAAAACGGTTTTGAAATAAAGTTTGAGATTTCCCGCGCTTCATCGCGCTTCTTTCAAATTTTGCGAGACCCCTTGCGCCCGCTTCGATACCTTCCCGGTATTGGATAGCTTGGCGAAAAGGGGTTTTTAATTTTCCGCAAATCTTGATGCAAAATCTTGATATAAAATCTTGAAAGAAGGAGGTGAAAAAAGGATGCCAACCACTAAAAAGGCTGGAACAATTGACGATTTATCCGAGAAACTCCAGAAAAATCCCTTAGCGATTTTAACCGAGTATCGCGGTATGACCGTTGCCGAGATTACCAATCTTCGCAAGCAGTTGCGACCACGCGGCGCGGAATACCACGTCACCAAAAATACGCTTTTGCTACGAGCCGCCAATAATCTGGGTTTTCAAAATCTGGATGAAGCAATGGCTGGGCCAACTGCGGTTGCTTTTGTGGGCGAAGATTTGGTCGGCGGGGTAAAAGCGGTGCTAGATTTTGCCAGAACTGCCCGCACCGATGCCAAAGGCGCGAAGGTTTTTGTCGTAAAATATGGCATTTTGCAAGGCCAGCTAATCAAGAGCGACCAGCTTGAGGATTTGACCAAGTTGCCTAGCCGTGAAGAAATGATTAGCAAGATGCTCGGCTCGTTGAACTCCCCGGTTGCCGGGTTGGTCAATGTGTTGGCGGCAGCACCGCGCAACCTCGTAAACGTGGTTAATGCCCCCGTTCGCGACCTTATGGCCGTGCTGGGTCAATACCAGTACAAGCTGGAAAACCAGGCAGCCTAAGTGCTGAGAATTAGGCAAGAACTCTGTTAAAAATTTAGCTTTGGTGAGAGTTTCCCCAAAGTTTTTGAAAAAGCATTTTATTATCTATTATAGATAAAAGAAGAAAGGAAAGTTAGCTAAAATGGCTACCGTAGAAGAGATTGTTGACCAAATTTCGACCCTAAATGTACTGGATTTGTCCAAGTTGGTAAAATCTTTGGAGGAAAAGTTCGGCGTTAGCGCGGCTGCCCCGATGGGTATGATGATGGCTGCTCCTGCGGCTGGCGCGGCTGCGGCTGGCGGTGGCGCGGCTGCGGCGGCTCCTGTCGAAGAAAAGACCGAATTCGACGTTGTGTTGAAGGAAATCGGCCCGAACAAGATTAACGTTATCAAGGTTGTTCGCGAATTGACTGGTCTGGGCTTGAAAGAAGCCAAAGATTTGGTAGAAGCCGCTCCTAAAGCCGTCAAGGAAGGCGTAACCAAAGACGAAGCCGAAACCGCTCGTGCCAAGATTGCCGAAACCGGCGCGACTGCCGAAGTAAAGTAAATTTCGCTTTTGTGAACGAACAGGCTGACCTTACCGGGTTGGCCTGTTTTTTTTCTATCAAATTTGTGTATAAAGTACCTTTAGAAGTGTATGAAAGCCAATAATCGGTTAGAATAAGAATAGCGCAGGAAACAAAATATTTTAGGGTAGTTAATCTGAAACAAAAGGAAAGGCAAGGCTATGACCGCCGAGAACAATAGCTTTTTTAATCAACCGCACCGCCGCTATAATCCCTTGAGTGGGGAATGGATTTTGGTTTCACCGCATCGTACTCAACGCCCCTGGCAGGGACAAGTCGAAAAGCTGACCGCCGAGAAAATGCCCGAATATGACCCTAATTGTTATTTGTGTCCTGGCAATACACGGGCGGGTGGCAAGCAAACTCCCCATTATGACGCGGTTTATGTTTTTGATAATGATTATCCGGCTCTCCTGCCCGATACTCCCTCTGGCAAGTACGAACAAAGCGGTTTGCTACAGGCTGAAAGTGAACGCGGATTGGCGCGGGTATTATGCTTTTCGCCCCGCCACGATTTAACTTTAGCTTTAATGGAAACCGCCGACATTCGCAAAGTGGTAGATGCGTGGGCCGGGCAATATCAGGAGCTAGGCCAGCACGATTTTATTAATTATGTCCAGATTTTTGAGAACCGGGGCGCAGCAATGGGCGCGAGTAACCCCCATCCACACGGCCAAATTTGGGCGCAAGAGCATCTTCCCGATATTCCGGCCAAAGAATTGAGCCACGAAGCCGCTTATTTTAATGAAAAAAATAGCTGTCTTTTGTGTGATTATGCTAAATTGGAGGAAAGCCAGGAGGCGCGAATAGTTTGCCAGAACAAAAGCTGGCTGGCGGTAGTGCCTTTCTGGGCGGTCTGGCCTTTTGAAACAATGCTGATTAGCAAGGGACATGCGGGGTCAATCACTGATTTGGAAGCCGGGCAGCGTGACGACTTAGCCGATATTCTCAAACGGGTCACAACGCGCTACGACAATCTTTTCGAGGTTAGTTTTCCGTATTCGATGGGTTTCCACCAAACTCCTACTGATGGCAAAGCTCATCCCGGCCACCATTTACACGCCCATTTCCTGCCGCCCTTGTTGCGTTCGGCTACCGTCCGTAAATTTATGGTGGGCTATGAGCTTTTGGGAAACCCGCAACGCGATATTACCGCCGAAACCAGCGCAGCCCGCTTGCGGGAATTGTCCGAAACTCATTTTTAGAATTCTGAAACCCTAATACTATCTAGCGTCGAGCCTTATCGAAAATAGGCTCGACTTTGCCGGGAAGGTCGGCGAAAACGTCGCTGGCCTTCGATTTGCCTTTCCAAACGGGTTGCAGAGCTTCGTCCATTACCCGGTCAGCTTCTTGTGACCCCAAAAATACCGGATATTCCCGGCCTACCTGGGTTTCATCTAAAAATACCTGGCTGTTATATTTGGTCGTCTTGAGGAAGATATTATCTTCACGGATAGATTGACGGGCCGGAACAAGCAAGCCGGTGCTGGCGAAAAGGGATTGACCCAAGTCGCTGCTCAGAAATTTTAGGAAAGTCCAGGCTTCGGGTTTGTGAGTCGAATTGACGTTAACAGTATAACCCGCGCCGCCGATAACGTTCACCCTTTGCTTACCCTGCGGAAGCGGTACAACATCCCAGCGTAATTCCGGCACTTTGCTATAAGCCGGGACTTGAACATGACTGCCAAAAGCCATTGCTACTTTGCCCTGACTGAACAGTTTGGCAATTTTGTCGCTGCTATCCATTTGTTCAAAAGCGGGCGTAACCTGTTCTTTGTTAATCAAATCGGCAAAGAATTGCACCCCTCCGGCGGCTTCCGGGCTATTAACCAGTACCTTGCCAGGCGGTAACGGTGCGTTGAATTGGTCGAATACTTCGCCACCGTTTTGCCATACCCACAATTTCCACCATTGGTTCGGCTCAAAGGCAAAGCCGTAACGGGTAGTTTGCCCGGATGCGTCCCTTAACGTTAATTTCCGTCAGATATTTAGCAAATCCTGCCAGGTCCAGCCTGCTTTGGGAATTTCTTTCCCAGCTTGCCGAAACATATCTGTGTTTTCATAAATAACTTTTGTATCGTTATCACGTGGAAAACCATATAAATCGTTATTGTAGCGAAAGCTATTGAGCAAGGGTCTGTAAAAATCATTAAGCTTTACCTCGGCCTTATCTTTGTTAACGTAAGGCTCAAGGTTTTCTA